>JAHEKJ010000165.1 GCA_024638385.1 Gammaproteobacteria bacterium
CTCGGGCAGCGCGATGGTCGCGCCGATCGCCATGCCGGCGACCGACAGGCCGTTCATCGCCGAGATCAGCACCATCAGCCCGATCGTGCCGATCGCGAGCCCGCCGTGCACCGAACCCATCCAGACGTGGAACATGCGGTAGAGATCGTCGGCGATGCGCGACTCCGACAGCACGTAACCCATGAAGATGAACATCGGCAGCGTCAGCAGCGGGTACCACTTCATCAGCTTCATCGCCGCGGTAAACGGGATGTCGTGACCGCCGGTGCCCCACAGCGTCAGCGCCGCGATCGACGCGACGATACCGATCGCACCGAACACGCGTTGCCCCGTCAGCAGCATCAGCATCATCGACGAGAACATCGTCAGCGCGATCATTTCATTCGACACGCTCGATCTCCCCGGCGGGTCCGCCTTCCTCGCGATAGCCGATTTTCTCGCCGCGAATGCGGAACAGGTCCTTGATCAGCTCGGCGATCGCCTGCAGCAGCATCAGCGTGATGCCGAGGCAGAGAATCAACTTGATCGGCCACATGTACGGCCGCCACGCCGAGTAGCTGCGCTCGCCGTACTCGATCGCGTAAGCCGCGCTCTCGTATCCGCCCCACAGCAGAATCGCGAGATAGGTGATCAGGAACACGATCGTGAACGAATCGACCCAGGCCTTGGTCTCGTCGGTCCAGCTGCTGTAGAACAAATCCATGCGCACGTTCGAGCCGAGCTGAATCGAGTAGGGGCCGCCCATGATGTAGTAGGCGACCATCGCGAACTGCGCCATTTCCAGCGTCCACAGCGACGGCAGGAAGAACGTCTTGGAGATCGACGACCACAACAGGATTCCGATCATGATGAAGATGCCGTACATCATGACGCGACCGATGCGGTAATTGATCGCGTCAACGATTTTGACGTAGCTTCTGGCGACTTGGAGCATGGCTTCCGGACGGGCCGGTCGACATCGCAGGGTCGAGGCGGCCGGTTAGGGAACCGTCCGCTGGTTCCGTTGTTGTTCGCGGCATCTTTCCATTATCGCCAGACGCAGTCAAGCCGGGCCCGCGCGGCGGCCGGCCGACTGTTTACCGGGTGCGAATGCGGGTGTTGCGGTTAGTGCCGCGTGATGCTGAAAAGATTGCGAAACGTCGTGATGAAGGATTGCTGCAGCTTGTGATCGCGCTCGTATTGCTCGCGCTCGAGTTTGGCGCGCAGGCTCTGGCGCCGCTGCTCGACACGGGTGTCGCCGACCGCGCAGCTCGCGACCTGGGTGAAATTGGTATCGGTGATACCTCCGCCGGTCACGTCGGAGAGATCGGTGTTATCCAGTTCGTTCGGGTTCATGTCGTCTTTCATTTCTGATTACCCTGAAAGATACCGCGCTAGTTTAGGGATTGCCGCGCTTCTTGCCGTGCGCTATCGCACATTCCGGCGCCGCTACCCGGCTATATAGTCAAAATGTTGGTAGTAATACTGTGAGAATAATCACAATTGCCCGGATCGCGTGCCGGGCCGCACCGCAACAGGGCGGTTACCGGGCGGTGACCTGCGGCGCTTTCACGCCTCCGGTAACTGCCTGAAGATTTCCTGCACCGCGGCATCGGTGGCTGATGGCGGCCGCTGGCGATGATGCACCAGCGACAATTGCCGCGTGTCGGCCGGCTGGCCGAACGGGATCCGCGTCAGCCCGCGGTCGTCGAGTCGCGCGTGCAGGCGCGCGGGCACGATCGCAACGCCAAAACCGCCGGCGACCAGGTCCTCGATCGCCGCCAGCGAATCGATTTCGATCGCCGGGCTCAGGTGAATCCCGCGCTGCTGCAGGCGCGCGGCGATATGTGCACCGACCCATGTGCGGCGGTTGAACGCGATGTACGGCATCGCCCGGATCAGCTCGGCGTCGCTGCCGGCGCCCGCCAGCCCCGGCGGGCCGATGGCGTAAAACGGTTCGGCCGCGATCGGCGTGATCGCGAGTTCGGGAATCTCGACCACCGGCGTAGTCAACAGCGCGTAATCGAGTTCGCGGCGCACGACCGCGGCCGACAGTTCGCCGGACAGGCCCGAGCGGACGCGCACCTGCAAGTCGGCGAAAGACTCGCGCAGCGCGGTCAACACGCGCGGCAACAGGTGCTCGACACAGGTCGGCACGAATCCGATGACCAGCGACGGCGACGGTTCGTCGCCGGACGCGTAGCGGCGAATCGAGTCGAGCTTGAGCAGGACTTCGTCGGCGAGCCGGGCGATGCGCAGGCCGTCGGCGGTCAACGCCACCGGCCGGCTCGAGCGGTCGAACAGGTCGACGCCGAGCGTGCTTTCGAGTTCGCGCATCTGTACGCTGACGGCGGCGTGACTGAGACCGACGCGGTCGGCGGCGGCGGCGAAGCTGCCGTCGCGCAGGATTGCGCCGAGGGTGCGCAGCTGGCGGAAATTCACTGGTCGTTTAACGTAAGTTTTATTAAATACTATCTTAAAATTAATTCATTATCATAAATTTTCTTAAAGTAATATGCTATCGAAATGACCGATGATCCGACCCCGATGCTGAACGTGCGCGTCTGGCGCGGCGATGCCGCCGGTGGCGAGTTCGCCAGCTACGCCGTGCCGCAGCAGCCGAGCCAGACGATTCTCGACGTCGTCACCTGGATCCAGCGCCATGCCGATGCGAGCCTCGCCTACCGTTTCGCGTGCCGCGTCGGCATGTGCGGCTCCTGCGCGATGATGGTCAACGGCCGGCCGCGCTGGACCTGCCGCACGCACGTCACCGGGGTTGTGCGCGGCGGGCGGCTCGAACTCGCGCCGCTGCGCAATTTCCCGGTGATCCGCGATCTGGTCTGCGACATGGGCGAATTCTTCGCCAAGTGGCAACGCGCCGAGGGGCGGTTTCGCGGCGCCGCGAATCGCGACGATCCGGTCGCGCCGATATCGCCGCAGACGCCGGCGCGGCGCGCGGCCGACGCCGGTATCGAATGCATCAACTGCGGTATCTGTTATGCCGCCTGCGATCTGGTCGGCTGGAATCCCGCCTATCTCGGTCCGGCCGCTTTGAACCGCGCCTGGACGCTCGTCAACGACGAGCGCGACGTCGGGCAGGCGGCGCGACTCGCCGCGGTCGCCGGCGACGCCGGCTGCCACCTGTGCCATTCGCAGCAGGGTTGCGCGACCTTTTGCCCGAACCAGCTCAACCCGACCGCGTCGATCGCCGGCCTCAAGCGGTCGACCGCCGGCGCCTGGCTCAAAGGCAAGTACCGCGAGGCGCGCGCAAGCGATGCTTGAACTCAGGCTTTATCTCGCCCAGCGCATCAGCGCGATGATTCTCGCGCCGCTGGTGCTGTTGCACCTCGGCACGATGATTTACGCGATTCAGGGTGGTCTCGACGCCGCAGAGATCCTCGCGCGCACGCGCGGCAGCCTGTGGTGGGGCGGCGTCTACGGCCTGTTCGTCATCGCCGTCGCGGTGCACGCCGCGATCGGCCTGCGCAACGTCGCGCGCGAATGGTTCGGCCTGCGCGGCGTCGGCCCGGCGGTGCTGGCGTGGGCGGCATCGGCGCTCCTGCTCGGTCTCGGTCTGCGCGCGGTCGGCGTGCTCGTGGGGACCGGATGAGACCTCATCGGCGCCAGCCGCTCTACCTCGCATTCATGCTGCACCGGCTGTCGGGGCTCGGTCTCGCGCTGTTCCTGCCGTTTCATTTTTACGTGCTCGCGCTGGCGCTCGAGCCCGCGCGGCTCGACGATTTTCTGCACTGGAGCGAGTTGCCGCTGGTCAAGGCCGCCGAGTTCGGCCTGGTCTTCCTGCTCGCGGTACACCTGTTCGGCGGCCTGCGGCTGCTAGCGCTCGAATTCCTGCCGTGGCGCGACGGGCAAAAGCAGTTCGCCGCGGCGGCCTGCGCGGTCGCGTTCTTCGTCGCCGGCGGCTTTCTGCTGAACGCGTTCTGAATGGATTACACAACGCACAGGACGGACATCCTGATCCTCGGCAGCGGCGGCGCCGGGCTGTTCGCCGCGCTGCACGCGACCGCGCACGCAGGGCTCGACGTGACCGTCGCGGTCAAGGGCCTGCTCGGCAAGTGCGGCTGCACGCGCATGGTCCAGGGCGGCTACAACGTCGCGCTGGCGCCGGGCGATTCGGTCGAGCGCCATTTCATGGATACGATCATCGGTGGCAAGTGGCTGCCGCAGCAGGATATGGCGATGCGGCTGTGCGAAACCGCGGTGATCCGCGTGCAGGAACTCGAAAACGAGCTCGGCTGCTTCTTCGACCGCAACCCGGACGGCTCGCTGCACCACAAGGCCTTCGCCGGCCAGACCTTCGATCGCACCGTGCACAAGGGCGATCTGACCGGCATCGAGATCATCAGCCGGCTGATGGAGCAGGTGCGCGCGCGGCCGCTGAACCTGCTCGAGGAGCACCGCGCGCTGGCGCTGATCCCGGCGCGCGACGGCGAACGGCTGGCCGGCGTGTTGCTGGTCGACATGCGCAGCGGCGAATTCACGCTGGTGCGCGCGAAAGCGGTGCTGCTCGCGACCGGCGGCGGGCCGACGATGTACCGCTACCATACGCCGTCGGGCGACAAGTCGATGGACGGGCTGGCGATGGCGCTCAGGCTGGGTCTCGGCCTGCGCGACATGGAAATGGTGCAGTTCCATCCGACCGGGCTGCTCGCCGGGCGCGAGACGCGCATGACCGGCACGGTGCTCGAGGAAGGCCTGCGCGGCGCCGGCGGGCATTTGTTGAACGGTTCCGGTGAACGCTTCATGCAGGGCTACGACGCCGCCGGCGAGCGCGCGACCCGCGACATCGTCAGCCGCGCGATCACCGCCGAGATGCGCGCCGGCCGCACGACGCCGAACGGCGGCGTCTACATCGCGATGGGGCATCTCGGCGCCGATAGCGTGCGCACACGTTTTCCGGGCATGGTCAAGCGCTGCGCCGACTGCGGCTTCGACCTCGCCGGCGGTCGCGTCGAGGTCGTGCCGACCGCGCACTACCTGATGGGCGGCGTCGAGGTCGAGCCGGACACGCGCACCCGCGTCGAGGGCCTGTTCGTCGCCGGCGAGGATGCCGGCGGCGCGCACGGCGCCAATCGGCTTGGCGGTAACGGCGTCGCCAACTCGACCGTGTTCGGCGGCATTGCCGGCGACGAGATGGCCGCTTTCGCGACGGCTCAGCGCGGCTGGCCCGATCCGGATACCGACGTGGTCGGCGCCGCGATCGACGCGAGCCTGCGGCCGCTGGGCCGGGCAAGGGCCGATATCAACGGGATTCGGGACCGCCTGCTCGACGTCATGTGGGACGGCGTCGGCGTGCTGCGCGACAGGCAGGGCATCGAGCTCGCGCTGGCGCAGATCGGCGAGTTGCGGGCCGAGCTCGCCGACAGCGGAATCGGCGACGACAATCGCGTTTTCAACCTTAGCTGGCACGACTGGCTCAACCTCGACAGCCTGCTCGAGGTTTCGGCGGTCATTGCGGCGGCGGCCTTATCGCGCGAGAATTCACGCGGTGCGCACTATCGCGAGGATTTCACCGATGCCGGCAGTCTCGATGATTCCTATTTCACGGTAGCAAGCCGCCAATACGACGGGGTCGACGTCGAACGCAAGCCGGTCGAGTTTTCGATCGTCCGCCCCGGGGAGTCGCTGATCGATGATTGATTACCAGACACTCGAAGACGCCGCGCGCCGGATCATGGCCAACGCGGCGATCGACATTCCGCCCGACTATCGCCAGGGCATCGAGGACATGGCGAAGTGGGAAACGGGCGACCTGTCCTGTTTCGTGCTGCAAACCATGATGGATAACTGGAACGCGGCCAGCGAAGACCGCCGGCCGATGTGCGCCGATACCGGCCTGCCGCGCTTCTTCGTCAAGGTCGGCAACGACGCGCG
>JAHEKJ010000166.1 GCA_024638385.1 Gammaproteobacteria bacterium
CAGCGCTTCGCGCTCGGCGGCGCGGCGCTGCAATTCCTGCTGCAGCGTCGCCAGTTGCGTCTGGTTCTCACCGAATTCGCTGGTCAGCTCCTCGATCTGCGATTGCAGCGATTCGGTCTGCTCGGCGAGCGCTTCTTCGAGGGCGGCCTTGGCCTCGGTTTCCTGCTCGATCTGACTTTGTAATGCTTCGCGCTCGGCGGCGCGGCGCTGCAATTCTTGCTGCAGCGTCGCCAACTGGGTCTTTTTCTGGCCGTATTCGCTGGTCAGTTCCTCGATCTGCGACTGCAACGATCGCGTATCCTCGGCATAGGCCTGCTCGATGGCGGCCTTGGCTTCGGTCTCCTGCTGAACCTGACCCTCCAGCGCTTCTCTTTCGGCGGCGCGGCGCTGCAATTCCTGTTGCAATGTCGCGAGTTGCATCTGGTTCTCACCGAATTCGCTGGTCAGTTCCTCGATTTGCGCCTGCAGCGATTGCGTATCCTCGGCATAAGCCTGCTCGAGCGCGGCCTTGGCCTCGGTTTCCTGCTGGATCTGTCCCATCAGCACTTCTTTTTCGGCGACCTGTTGCTGCAGCTCGGTCTGCAGGGCCGCGAGCTGAGTCTGATTTTTGCCGTATTCGGCGGTCAGCTGCTGTATCTGACCCTGCAGTTCGCGGGTTTGCTCGGCGTGGGCCTGCTCGAGCGCGGCCTTTTCAATGGCTTCCTGTCTAATCTGACCCTCGAGCGTCGCCAGGCTGTTCATGCTCTGGTCCTGCTGCGCCTTGAGCGCCTTGAACTTGAGCTCGAGGTTTTGCGCCTGTTGCTCGTGCTGCTCGCGCATGCGCTGTTTTTCCTGGGCCTCGGCGTTGAGCATTTCGGCGAGCGTCATGACCTGGCTCTGTCCCTGCTCTTGCTGGGCTTTGAGCTGCTTGTACTTATCCTCGAGCTGTTTCGCTTCTTCGGCATGCGAGCGCTGCAAGGCCTCTTTCTGCTCGGCCTCGGTGCGGATGAACTGTTCGAGTTCGGACAGCCGCGACTTGTCCTCTTCGTATTTCGCTTTCAGCGATTCGAACTTCTGCTCGTGCTGTTTCGCTTCGGCCGAGTGACGCTTTTGCAATTCGGCGGCTTCGGCTTCTTCCGTCTGCAGCTGCTGCTTCAGGGTCTCGACGTCGCTGCTGCGCTCGACGATTTCTTGCTGCAGCTGCTGGTTTTGCTGTAGCTGTTGTTCGAGTTCGTCGGCCGCTTTCTGCTTGGCGATGGTGTTGGCGTTCATCATCGCGACGATCATCTGCTGGTACTTGTTGAGCGACGACTCGCGCTCGGACTGCTGCTGGAATTCCTTTTGCAGTTTTTTCTTCTTCGCCGACGCCTCGTCCTCGAGCAGCGCGATCTGGTCGATGATTTCCTCGTAGATCTTCTTTTCCTGCGCGTTGGTGCGGGCGTTCAGATACTGATCCTTGATCGTCTCGTAGATTTCGAGTTCCTGCCTGACTTCCTGGATCTTGGCATGCGACGTGACCGATATCATACCGGTCCGCAATGCAGACACCATGTACATCAGCAGAAAGATGAACGCCAGCACCATGAACAGGTCGCTGTAGGACGCCCATTGGGTTCCACTCTGCTGTTGCCGTGCGCGTATCTCGTTATAATCGAAGCTCACGACTCGTCCTGAATTTAATCACGCTATATCCGGACCGCCAGATTTTAAGGAAGTGAGGCTTCCTGTCAATTGAACCAGGTAACACTTTTTGCAATAAAAAGAATAGCCTATGGCGAAATCTTTGCATTTTCGTCGAAATCGTCAAAAAAACATCCCGCCAAAGCAGGGTTAAGGTTTGCGACGAGGAGCAGGAGAGCCATTGCCGGCCTTCTTTTCCGGGATGTTGCACCGCAGCAGTTCGCGCCGACCGGCGTTCAACTAAGGACAGTGACCCCATCCCCGGAGACAAGATGTGCGGACATTTAAAAGTTTCCGGCTCACGCGGGCGACATACTGCGCCCGATTCATGCCTGGTTTGACGAAATTCGGCGCTTTAGCCTTATCCGCGAATACCGTCCGGCGTGAGCGGGCGAATTTCCGCCGTGTCGAGGTGGCGAATTTCGCGATGGCTCGCCGCGTCGCGGCTGGCGAAAGCAGTCAACAGGATTTGCAGCGCGTCGCCGTGCGACACGAGCAGTAATTCGCGGCCGTCGAAACGGCGCTCGCAATCGGCGACGACCGCGGTCACGCGCGCCATCACCGCGTTCGGCGATTCGACCCCGGCGTGGACGTTGTCGGCGTCGCGCGCGTCGGCGCGCCATACCTCGGCGTAGGCATCGTCGCCATCGAGTTCGTATTCGCCGAAGAAGCGTTCGCGCAAGCGCGAATCGAAATCTACCGGTTCGCGACAACCGAGCCGGGCGTGGACGATTTCGGCGGTTTCGCGCGCGCGCAGAAAATCGGAACTCAGGATCAGGGTATCGGCGCCGAGTCCGTGACCGGCATCGAGTCGCGCGTCGACCTGCGCGCGGCCGCGCGCCGACAGCCCGTAGCCGTCGAGACCGTTGCGCGGATCGCTGACGACGATGCGCAGCTCATTGGCCTGGCTATGCCCGTGGCGCATCGCATGGTAACGATTGCGCAAGCTGCCGAGCGCGGCGAGGCGGTTCATGCGCCAATCACCAGCGCAGCGCGTCGCAATGGAAGGTCGGCGCGACGCCGTGGCGCGCGGCGAACGCGCCGACCGCAGCGGCCGCCGGCGCGTCGTCGAATGCGTCGCGATGGATGCCGTCGGTGATCAGCAGCGAATCGAGCCCGGCGCGGGCGGCGCCGGCGATATCGGTCTCGAAACTGTCGCCGATCATCAATACCCGGCCGCTTTCGGTCGCGTCGAGCCGCGCCAGCGCGGCGGCGAAAATGCCGGCCTCGGGCTTGCCGAACTGAACGACGTCGACGCCGGCGATCTCCCGGTAGAGCACCGCGATCGCACCGGCCGAGATCGACGCGCGACCGTGGCGGATCGCGATCTTGTCCGGGTTGACGCAGACCATCGGCAGGCGCCGCGCGGCGAGCGGCTCGAGCATCGGCCGCAACGGTTCGGCGGATTCGGGCTCGCCCTCGGGCACGCCGGTGTTGACGATGAAATCGGCCGCCGCGGCGTCGCCCCAGCGGTACGGCAAGCCGTCGCAAAACACACGACTGCGTTCGGGGCCGAGATAGTACCCGGTCTCGCCGAGGCCGTTGGCCGCGGCGCCGCGCGCAAGCGCCTGCCAGGTCAGCTCGCCCGAGGTCACGGCCGCGCGATAGAGATGCTCGGCGATTCCGCTGGCGGCGAGCTCGGCCTGCATCGCGGTCTCGCGGCGGCCGGCGTTCGATACGACGACCACCGGCTTGCCGGCGGCGGCGAGCCCCTCGAGGCAGGCGACCACCGGTGCGAAGACCTCGCCGCCGTCGTGCAACACCCCCCAGGCGTCGACGAGAAAGGCATCGTAGTCAGCGGCAATTTCCGCGACCCCCGACAATTGCCGCATGCTATCGCTCCCCCGCGGCCGCGCCCGGGCCGCGAGCCCATTTGCATCCAACGGGTCGAACAATGATAATAACGCCGCCCACGCGGCACTCGACGCGAAACCGAAAATTCATAAAATGCCGTCGATCAAATAACACCAAAGAGGAAAATTATAATGGCTCACGTGAAATCGACACACCTCAAACTGCTCGGCCTGCTGTTCGCGCTGTTGTTCTCGGGCGGCGCGCTCGCCGAGGATTGTTACCGCGGCACGCTCGACGATCAGTACTGCGACCGCGACCGCGACCTCGTCGCCGACCTGCCGGTCGATCCGAAAGAATGGGTGAATCCGGACACCATCATCTTCTCTTACACCCCGGTCGAGGACCCGGCGATCTACGCCAAGGTCTGGGACGGCTTCATCGAGCACATATCCAAGGTCACCGGCAAGAAGGTCGTGTTCTTCCCGGTGCAATCCTACGCCGCACAATACGAGGCGATGCGCTCCGGGCGCCTGCACGTCGCCGGCGTCAACACCGGCGGCAACCCGGTCGCGGTTTCCTGCGCCGGCTTCGTGCCGTTCGCGATGATGGCGTCGAAGGACGGCTCCTACGGCTATGAAATGGAGATTATCGTGCCGGCCGGCAGCGACATGAAATCGCCCGCCGACATCAAGGGGCGCTCGCTGGCATTTACTTCGCCGACCTCCAATTCGGGTTTCAAGGCGCCATCGGCGCTGCTCAAATCGGAATACGGGCTGATCGCCGACGCCGATTACAAGACCGCGTTTTCGGGCAAGCACGACAACTCCGTCCTCGGCGTCGCCAACAAGGACTACGAGGCCGCCGCGGTCGCCAATTCGGTCATGAATCGCATGTTCGACCGCAACGTCGTCAAGCGCGAGCAGATCAAGACGATCTACAAGTCGGCGACCTTCCCGACCACCGGCTACGGCCACGCGCACAACCTGCACCCCGAGGTCGCCGCGAAAATCAAGCAGGCGTTCTTCACTTTCAAGTGGGAAGGCTCCGACCTGCAGAAGGAGTTCAAGAAGGAAGGCCGCTTCGTCTCGATCCATCACAAGTCGGACTGGGACGTGATCCGCAAGATCGACGCGGCCAACGACGTCAGCTACGACTGCAAGTAAGCCTGCAAAAAACCTGAAGCGACGGGTCACGATTTTCGTGGCCCGTTTGCGAGCGGGGCCGGCCAGGGACGCCCGCGCCCCCTCAGTTCGACGACCCGGAAACGCCAGATGCTGCGACTCGAAAAACTTGTAAAGACTTACCAGACCGGCGACCAGGCGCTCAAGGACGTCAACCTCGAAGTGCCGAAAGGCCAGGTGATGGCGCTGATCGGGCCTTCCGGCGCCGGCAAGAGCACGCTGATCCGCTGCGTGAACCGCCTGGTCGAACCGACCTCGGGCAAGGTCTACCTCGGCGACCTCGAGCTGACCCATCTCGGCGCGCGCGAGCTGCGGCGCGCGCGCACGCGCATGGGTATGATCTTCCAGGAGTACGCGCTGGTCGAGCGCCTCTCGGTGATGGAAAACGTGCTGTCGGGGCGCCTCGGCTACGTCGGTTTCTGGCGCAGCTACTTCCGCAAGTTTCCGCAGTCCGACATCGATGAAGCCTTCAACCTGCTCGAGCGCGTCGGCCTCGACCACATGGCCGACAAGCGCGCCGACGAACTGTCGGGCGGCCAGCGCCAGCGGGTCGGCATCTGCCGCGCGCTGATCCAGAACCCCGAGCTGCTGCTGGTCGACGAGCCGACCGCGAGCCTCGACCCGAAGACCTCGCGCCAGATCATGCGCCTGATCTGCGAGCTCTGCGACGAGCGCCAGCTGGCCGCGATCATCAATATCCACGACGTGTTGCTGGCGCAGA
This sequence comes from Gammaproteobacteria bacterium, assembly GCA_024638385.1. Taxonomy (GTDB): domain Bacteria; phylum Pseudomonadota; class Gammaproteobacteria. Next base: position 5,356 of record JAHEKJ010000166.1, read on the forward strand.
TGTTCGCCCGGCGCATCGTCGGTCTGCAGCTCGGCGCCATCGTCTACGACGGCCCGCCGGAGAAGCTCAACCCCGAGGTGCTGACGCAAATTTACGGCGAGGAGGACTGGGAAGCCACGATCGACGCGGTCAAGGACGTCGACGAGGAAGAGGAAGACGTGCTCGAGGCGGCCGCCGCCCTGCACGTCCGCGGTGTCAATCCGCCGTCGTGAGTGACGCCCCCGCCAGCCGTCACTGGAAGAAGCCGCCGCTGATCGCAAGCCCGCGGCTGCGCTGGGGTATCTGGGTGGGCAGCGCGATCTACCTCGCGCTCGCCTTCGGCACGATGGAAGTCGACTGGAATCGCGTCGCCGAGGGCGCAATGCGCAGCCAGCGCTTCGTCGCGTCGTTCTTCCCGCCCGACTTCACGTCGCGCTGGGAATCGATCGTCGACGGGATCATGGAAAGCCTGTGGATGACGATCACGTCGACCGTGATCGGCATTAT
>JAHEKJ010000167.1 GCA_024638385.1 Gammaproteobacteria bacterium
CGCTCGCCCTGGTAGCTGCCGTCGAGCACGTGCGCGCTCCATTCGCGGTTCTCGAGGTACCAGTCGACGGTCTTGTCGAGGCCGGTCTCGAAGGTTTCGTAGGGTTTCCAGCCGAGCTCGGACTCGATCTTCGACGCGTCGATCGCGTAGCGCAGGTCGTGGCCGGGGCGGTCCTCGACGAACTCGATCAGTGACTCGAACTTTTCCACGCCTTCGGGCTTATTTTCGACCTTCGCGTCGAGCAGCCCGCAGATCGCCTTGACCGTGTCGATGTTCTTCGCCTCGTTGTGGCCGCCGATGTTGTAGGTTTCGCCGGGCACGCCCTGCTCCATGACGAGCTGCAGCGCACGCGCGTGATCCTCGACGAAGAGCCAGTCGCGCACCTGCTCGCCGCGGCCGTAGACCGGTAGCGGCTTGCCTTCGAGCGCGTTCAGGATCACGAGCGGAATCAGCTTTTCCGGGAACTGGTACGGGCCGTAGTTGTTCGAGCAGTTGCTGACGACGACCGGCAGGCCGTAGGTGTGATGCCAGGCGCGGACCAGGTGATCCGACGACGCCTTGCTCGCCGCGTACGGCGAATTCGGCCGATACGGGCTGTCCTCGGTGAAATGGCCGGTGTCACCGAGCGCGCCGTATACCTCGTCGGTCGAGACGTGGTGGAAGCGGAACGAGTCCTTGTCCTCGCGCTCGCTCCAGTAGCCGCGCGCGACTTCGAGCAGCACGCTGGTGCCGACGATGTTGGTCGCGATGAATTCGGCGGGGCCGTCGATCGAGCGGTCGACGTGCGACTCGGCGGCGAGGTGCATGACCGCGTCGGGCGCGAACTCGATGAACGCGTTCTTGACCTCGCGCTGGTTGCAGATGTCGCCTTTCTCGAAGACGAAGCGCTGGTGGTCGGCGACCGACTTGAGCGATTCGAGATTGCCGGCGTAGGTCAGCTTGTCGAAGACGACGACGCGATCGTCGCTATGCCAGATCAGATGGCGCACGACCGCCGATCCGATGAACCCGGCCCCGCCGGTCACAAGAACAGTTTTCAACCTGAAGCCCGTAGATTAGAGATGCGAAGTAACCTAGCACAGCCCACGAGATTTGCCCATCCACCCTGGTCACGTTTCGGGTGATTGCAGGGTTGGTTTCGCACAGAAGCGCGGAGCACGTCGAGAATCACGATATGTTCTGTCATACCGCGACTTGATCCGGGGCGCCGGACCGGCGGTATCCAGGGTCGAAGCCAATATCTCGCTAGTAAAAATGCTCCCTGGATCCCGCGGTCAAGCCGCGGGATGACAGAGTTGAGCCGCGGGATGACAGAGTTTAACCGCGGGATGACAGAGTTTAGCCGCGGGACGACAGAGTTTAACTGCGGGATGACAGAGTTTAGCCGCGGGACGACAGAGTTGAGCCGTGGGATGATAGAACTGAGCCGCGGGATGACGGAGTTGAGCCGCGGGACGACAGCGGGTACTGTCGGATTGCCGGGGAACACCAGGATCTAAAGCAGTTCGTCGTAGAGGTCGCGCCAGGTGGGGTTGTCGATTTCGATCAGGGCGAGTTTCCACTCGCGTGGCCATTCCTTGAGACGCTTCTCGCGACGGATGGCTTGATTTACGTCTTCGTGTTGTTCGAAGTAGACGAGGCGATGAACTTGATACTTTTTCGTGAAACCTTCGGCCAGGTCGTTTTTGTGTTCGTAGACGCGCCTGATCAGGTCAGACGTTACGCCGACGTACAGGGTGCCGTTGCGTTGGCTGGCCATGATGTAGGTGTAGTAGGTATTTTCCATTTTATTCTGGATCCCGCCGGTCCGGCGTTCCGGGTCAAGCCGCGGGATGACAGACGAGAGCCGCGGGATGACAGACCAGGGCCGCGGGATGACATCCATGAGCCGCGATACGGCCTATTGGTAAGAAGGATGTCACCCCGCGGGTCGGGCGCCGGTAGGGCATACTCCGATGCGATGCTTCCCTGCATCCGTCCCTGGATCCCGGCGCGCTTCGCCGCGGGATGACATGTTCTTCGTCTCGATCAAACCACCATATCCGGGTCGAGCGTGAATTCGATCGTGTCCGACTCGCTCCCGACCAAGGTCGGGTAAAGGTCTCGCCAGTCCGGGTTGTGGGCTTCGATCAGCGCGAGCCTCGTGCTGCGGTGCCAGGTCTTCCACTGGACTTCGCAGGCGCGGGCGTTGGCCTCGTTGGCGTGCGCCTCGTAGTGGACCAGGTCGCGGATGCGGTACTCGCGCGTGAAGCGGTCGGCTCGATCGGCCTTGTGTTCGGCGACGCATTCGATCAGGTCGGCGGTGTGGCCGACGTAGAGTGCGCCGCGGCGCTTGCTCGCGAGGATGTAGGTGTAATGGGCGGTCATGTCGAGGCTCCTTGATCTGGCGGGATCGGGGTTGGAGCTTTACCCGTGAATTCGGGCGGTAGTGATCGTTTGAATGGCAGGAGTTTGCCGTTGGGTTTGTGGTTTTCGCTGGTAAACCCTTTGATTGCGTTATTGGCTTCGACCCTGGATCCCGCCGGTCCGACGTTCCGGGTCGAGCCGGGGGATGACATTGCTGGGCCGCGGGACGACGACCAACTTGTCATCCCGGCGAAAGCCGAGGCGTCGGACCGCGGGATGCAGGATCGAAGCCAATCGACCAGAAAGTGCCATTCCCTCCTGGATCCCGTCGGTCCGGCGTTCCGGGTCGAGCCCCGGGATGACAGGAGTGAGCCGCAGGATGACAGTTCAGAGGCTGAATGACCTGTGGCGTCGGATGTTGCCAGGTTGATGCGAGGCATCAGGGCTGGCGACAGCAGCGCGATGAGGCTCGAGACGAAGAGCCAGGCGCTGGCCGGCAAGGGCACCGGCGACAGGTCGGCGCTGCCGCCGAAGCCGGGGGTGCCGATGTCGCCGGGGCCGAAGGTGAAATCCGGCGGCGTGAGGCCGTAGTTGGCCGCGAGCAGCGGCAGCGTCAGCAGTTCGCGCGTGCGGCCCGGCGCGTCGAAGCTTGCGCCGTAGTCGAGGCGCAGCACGTCGCCGAGCGGGTCGCGCAGCACGATCTCGTCGCCCGAATTGCCGAGCGTGAAGCTCGAGTAAACATAGTCGGGCGCGAAACCGGGCGCGGCCGAGCGCGCGAGCGTCAGGTATTCCCCCGGCAGGATCAGCAGATCGGTTTCGATGCGGTGCAGGTCGCCGTCGTCGTCGCCGAGGGTCGTGCCGTTGAGATTGAACGGCGCTGTCGCCGGGTTATACAGTTCGAACCACTCGCCGGCCGCGTCGGACAGCGCCGCCGGGTCCGGCATGACTTCGCTGATCCACAGCTCGCCGAGCGTCGTGGCGTGACCGGTATTCAAAGATAGCGCGAGTGCGCAGCCCAGCCCGAGGCGGGCAAATCCGTTTGCCTTCATGACATCCTCCGTTTCGATTTTTAGCCTGTTTGCCCCCTGCAAACAGTTGCAAAACAAAACTTAACTTTACTGGGCGTGGATGCCTAGCGCGAAAGGCGACAGGGCTTGTAGGATTTTTCCGACGTTACTCGTAGGGCACGAGCACCGGTCCGACCGGATCGTCGCCGACGCTTTGCAATTGCAACTCGCGCATGAAGTTGTATTTCTTCGAGCTCAGCGTGCGCGCGAGCTCGGTATCCTTGATGATCGTCGAGCGGATGAACACCATCAGGTTCTGCTTGACCGTGCTGTCCTTGCGCGAGCGGAACAGCGCGCCGAGCACCGGGATGTCGCCGAGCAACGGGATCTTTTGCTCGGTCTGGATGACCTTGTCGCTGATCAGCCCGCCGAGAATCAGCATGCCGCCGTCCTCGAGCTGCACCGTGGTCTTGATCATGCGCTTGGTCGTGATCAGGTCGACCGCACCGGTCGACGAGCCGGCGATGTCCGAGACCTCCTGTTCGATCTCGAGCGTGATCGCGCTGCCCTCGTTGATCTGCGGCTTGACCTTGAGGCTGGTGCCGATGTCCTGGCGTTCGATCGTACGGAACGGGTTGGTCACGTCGGTGCTCGCGCTGGTCGTCTCGCCGGTTACGAACGGCACGTTCTGGCCGACGATGATCTCGGCTTCCTGATTGTCGAGGGTCACGATCGACGGCGTCGACAGCAAATTGGTTTCGGCATCGCCCTGCAGCGCGCGAATCAACGTGATGAAATTCAGATCGCTGTCGTCGAGGCGGCCGAGGCCGAGCGTCGCGCCGTCGGGAATGGTACCGCCGGCGACGCTCGTAATGCTCGTGCCCGAACTTGCGAACTGCGACGAGAACACCGGGCCGTCGTCGCCGCCGCTGTCGTCGATCAGCCACTGTACGCCGAGTTCGGACGAGGTGTCGAGCGAGACTTCGGCGATGATCGCCTCGATGTGCACCTGCGCGCGTGGGATGTCGAGCTGCTGGATGACCGAGCGCAGCGACGGGAACACCGACGCCGGCGCGGTGATAACCAGCGCGTTCGACTCCTCGTCGGCCTGCACGTTGACCGAATCGGCCTGTCCGCTGCTCGCGCTGCCGCCGGTGCCGACGTTCTTCGCTTCCTGCTTGATCACCTCGGCGCCGACGTTGCCGAGAATCGCCGAGATGTTCTTGGCGTCGGCATAGCGCAGGTAGACCACGTGCGTGTTGCCGGTGGTCTCGACCGGCGCGTCGAGCTCGGCGACGATCGCGCGGTACTTGAGGCGCGCGCTCTTCTCGCCGGAGAGCAGGATGCTGTTGGTGCGCTCGTCGGCGCTGACCTTGACACCGCCGCCGGCCTGCGACTTCTGTTCCGGGGAAGTCAGGTCGATGCCTTGCAGCAGGCGCACGACCTCGGCCGCGAACGCGTGCCGCAAACGAATGATCTCGATGTCGGAATCCACGGGCTTGTCCATCTGCGCGATGATGCCGTCGATGCGGCGGATGTTCGACGCGCGGTCGGAGATGATCAGCACGTTGGTCGTGGGGTAAGCCGCGAGGTGGCCTTGCTGCGCGACCAGCGGGCGCAGGATCGGCACCAGCTGCGCGGCGTTGATGTGCTGGATCTGCAGCACCCGGGTAATGAGCTGGTCGCCGGGATCGCCGCGCCGCGATACCGACGGCGTCGCGGTCTGCTTGGCGGTCGCGTCGGGGATGATCTTGATCGCGTTGTCGTCCGGAATCGTCGCGAAACCGTGCACCTGCAGGATCGACAGGAACACGCTGTAGACCTCTTCCTCGTCGAGCGCCTTCGACGACACCACCGTGACCTTGCCCTTGACCCGCGGGTCGATGATGAAGTTCTTGCCGGTGATCTGCGACACGCTGTTGATTACCGCGACGAGGTCGGCGTCGCTGAAATTGAGCGTGACCTTTTCGGCCAGTGCCGGGCTTGCGGCCAGCATCAGGCACAGTGCGGCGATTATTCCTTTGCGAACATTCATATCGGGCGGCCTATAGCTGGAAATCCAGGGTTTGTTCGGCGCCGTTGCGCATGAAAGTGACCTGGATGCGGTCGGCGGTGGTCAGCGACTTGAGCGCGTCGAGCGCCTCGAACGGGTTGCGCAGCGACACGCCGTTGACCGCGGTGAAGATGTCGTCGGGCTCGAAGTTCAGCTTGCGCAGCAGGCTCTCGCCGCGCAGCGGCTTGAGCTTGAAGCCGACGTTCCTGCCGTCTTGCTGCACCGGGATCGCCTGGAAGCGCGTCGCCAGCGCCATCGGGTTGCTGGTGTAGCGGCGCTTGTAGCTGCGCAGCAGCGCGGTGTGCTGCGCCGAGCCGGAGCCGCCGGCCCGCGATTGCCGCGCGCTCGTGATCGGATCGGGCTTTTCGAGATCGAGCCGCTCGAGCTTGCCGTAACGATTGA
>JAHEKJ010000168.1 GCA_024638385.1 Gammaproteobacteria bacterium
GCATTTTCCGGATTCGCGCCTGCGCAAGGTCGCGAAACCGGTCACCGAGTTCGACGACGAGCTCCGGAAACTGGTCAGCGACATGTTCGAAACCATGTACGAGGCGCCCGGCATCGGCCTCGCCGCGACCCAGGTCGACCGTCACATCCGGCTGCTGGTCATGGACGTCTCCGAGGCGCGCGACCAGCCGCGCTGCCTGATCAACCCGCAAATCATCGAGGCCGACGGCGAAGAGGAAATGGACGAGGGTTGCCTGTCGGTGCCCGGTTTCTACGAAAAGGTGCGTCGCGCCGAGCATATCCGCGTGCGCGCCCAGGATCCGCACGGCGAGGTTTCCGAGTTCGAGGCCAGCGGACTCGAGGCGGTATGCATCCAGCACGAAATGGATCACCTCGAGGGCAAGCTGTTCGTCGATTACCTGTCCAACCTCAAGCGCAACCGCATCCGCAGCAAACTGGAAAAGATGCAACGGCAACAGGCTTCCTGACCCGCCTCCGATGCTGAGACTGATTTTCGCCGGTACCCCGGAATTCGCGCTACCGGCGCTGACCGCATTGCTCGCGGGGCCGCATCGCGTCGTCGCGGTCTACACCCAGCCGGACCGGCCGGCGGGACGCGGCCGCAAGCTCGGGCTTAGCCCGGTCAAGCGAATCGCGCTCGAGCACGACCTGCCGGTTTTCCAGCCCGAGAACTTCAGGGCCGCCGAGTCCGTCGCCACGCTGCGCGGTCACGCGGCCGACCTGATGATCGTCGCGGCCTACGGTTTGCTCCTGCCGCCGGCGGTGCTCGCGGCGCCGCGCCTCGGGTGCCTCAATATTCACGCGTCGCTGCTGCCTCGCTGGCGCGGCGCGTCGCCGATCCAGCACGCGCTGCTCGCCGGCGATAGCCACAGCGGGATCACGCTGATGAAGATGGCGGCAGGGCTCGATTGCGGCGATATCGTCGCCCGCCGGAGAATCGCGATCGCGGACGGCTGGAGCGCGGCCGAATTACACGACGCGCTGGCGCCGCTCGGCGCCGAGATGCTGATCGACGCGCTCGCAGATATCGACAGCCTGCTGGCCGCCGCCGAACCGCAGGACGAGGCGCAGGCAACCTACGCGCCGCGTCTCGTCAAGGCGCAGGCCGAGATCGACTGGCGCAAGCCCGCCGCCGAACTCGAGCGCGAAGTGCGCGCCTACAATCCCTGGCCGGTCAGTTTTACCGCGCTCGACGATGACAATCTGCGCCTGTGGCGAGCCGAGGCGATCGGCGCGCCCGCCGGCGGCGCGCCCGGCGAGGTCCTCGCGCACGACCGCGACGGGGTCAGCGTGCAAAGCGGCGACGGTGCGCTGCGCGTCACCGAGCTGCAGTTCGCCGGCCGCAAGCGCGTCAGCGCGGCCCAGGCGCTCGATCATCGAAATCTCGCCGGCTGCCGTCTCGGGCGCGCGCCGTGAGCGCAACGCCGGCGCGCGCACTCGCGCTGCGCGTGCTGCAACGCGTGATCGAGCGCGGCCGCACGCTCGACGAAGCCTTCGCCGACGCGCCGCCGCCGGCGGAACTCGAGCCGCGCGATCTTGCCTTTGCCCGCGAACTCGCCTTCGGCGTCTGCCGCTGGTATTTCGCGCTGCGCGAACAGCTCTCGGTACGGCTGAAGAAACCGCTGCGCGCGCGAGATCGAGACGTCGAAATCATCCTCCTGCTCGGGCTGTATCAGCTCAGTGTGCTCGGCACCGACGCCCACGCCGCGGTCAACGAGAGCGTCGCGCTGGTACCGGCGCGCAAGCATGGCTGGGCGCGCGGCCTGGTCAACGCGGTGCTGCGCGCGGTCGCGCGCGAGGGACGAGCTCCGGATTCGCTCGACGTGGCGGCCAGCTACCCGTCGTGGATGCTGGCGCGGATTCGCGCCGACTGGCCCGCGATGGCCGCCGCGATTCTCGAGGCGGGCAATACGCGCCCGCCGATGACGCTGCGCGTCGACACCGCGCGCTGGCCGCGTGCGCAGGCGCTCGCCGCGCTCGCCATCGCCGGGGTCGAGGCGCGCGCGCATCCGCGCGTCGCCAGCGCGATCCTGCTGGCCGAGTCCTGCGACCCGACGGACTTGCCGGGTTTTGCCGACGGCCGGTTCAGCGTGCAGGACGCCGCGGCGCAGCTCGCCGCGAGCCTGCTCGATTGCGCGGCCGGTGAACGCGTGCTCGACGCCTGCGCGGCGCCGGGCGGCAAGACCCTGCATCTGCTCGCCCGTTATCCGGGCATCGAGCTCGACGCGCTCGACGTCAGCGCGTCGCGGCTCGAGCGGGTAGCGGAGAATCTGGCGCGCGCCGGCGCGAGCGCGCGACTGCTCGAGGGCGATGCGGCGGTACCCGCGAGTTGGCACGACGGCCGGCCCTACCACGCAATTCTGGCCGATCTGCCGTGTTCGGCGAGCGGTGTCATTCGCCGTCATCCGGACATCAAGCTGCTGCGGCGCGAGAGCGATCTGGCTGCACTCGGCGATCTGCAGACGCGAATCGTCGCGGCGCTGTGGCCGCTGCTGGCGCCCGGCGGCCGGCTGCTGTATGCGACTTGCTCGATCTTCCGCGACGAAAACGAGCGCCGGGTCGCGGCGCTGCTGGCGACGCTGCCCGGGGCCGCGGAAATCCCGCTGCAGGCCGACTGGGGCGAAGCCGGCACGCACGGCCGCCAGATTCTGCCGGGCAGCGAGGCGATGGACGGTTTCTACTATGCCTTGCTCGAGAAGGCGAAAAGCTGAGCGAGGGCCGGTCGGCGGCGCGTGGGCGCCGCGATCGCGATCGGCGCAAAGCTGCGGTGCGAAGCGCCGAAGTGGTTTACAATGAGTCAATGTTGCATATTTACAACCTGGCACCGGACAGCGATGATTGCGTCCGGTCAGGCGGCCGCGGCGGCTGCGGCGCAGGTGAGCTGATCGCCCCCGAAACATGAACAGTACATTTCGCAATACTGCCTCGATCGTAGCGCTCCTGCTGCTGCTGATGTTCTCGCTGTACGCGATCAGCGATGCGACGTCGAACTCGGCAACCTTCGGCAAGTATTACAACTGGCTCGTGTTCTTCAACGCGGTCGGCCTCGTCGGCCTGCTCGGCCTGATCGCGCACAACGTCTACAAGCTGGTGGTGCAGTACCGGATCCGCACGATCGGTTCGCGCCTGACCGCGCGCATGATCGGCGTGTTCGTGCTGTTGACGATCATCCCGGTCAGCATCGTCTATTACTTCTCGCTCAGTTTTCTGCATCGAGGCATCGACAGCTGGTTCGACGTCGGCGTCGAAACCGCGCTCGAGGATTCGCTGCAACTCGGCCGCGGCGCGCTCGACCTGCGAAAGCGCGACGCGTCGAAGAAGGCGCGCGATCTCGCCGTCGAGATCAGCGACACCGACAGCGAGTTGCTGGTGGTATCGCTCGACGATGCGCGCGCGCGGCTCGGCGCCAACGAGGTCACGCTCTACGACCATACCCAGGCGATCGTCGCGTCGAGCGGCATCGACACGACCAAGCTGCCCGAGGCGCTTAAGCTCGCCGACGTCGGCAGCCTCGACCCCGAAAACGCCAACGTCAAGCTGGTCGAGGATCCCGACTACGGGCTCGTGATCCGGGTGCTCGTGCGGGTTCCGAGCCTGGACGCGACCGAGCCGCCGCGCACGCTGCAGGCGATGTTCCCGTTCACCGACCGGCTGCACGAGCTGACCGTAGGCGTGCAGGAGGCCTTCGATCGCTATGCGCAGCTGGCGGAACTGCGCGGGCCGCTGAAGACCAGCTTTACGCTGGCGCTGTCGATCATCTGGCTGCTCAGCGTGCTGTCGGCGATCTGGCTCGCCTTCGTCGCCGCGCGCCGGCTGGTGGCGCCGATCAACGACCTGGTCGAGGGCACCAAGGCGGTGGCGGCCGGCGACTACGAAAAGCAACTGGCGCTATCGGGCAACGACGAGCTCGGATTCCTGCTGCGCTCTTTCAACACCATGACGCGCAAGATTTCGCGCAGCCGCGCGATCGCGGAGCAGAGCCAGCGCATGGAGGCGTTGCAGAAGAATTACCTCGAATCGGTCATGGAACACATCACCTCGGGAGTCCTGACCATCGACGAAACCGAGTTCATCAAGAGCGGCAACCCCGCCGCCTGCGAGATCTTCGAGATCGAACCGCTGTTTTTCACCGAGCTTTACATCGCCGACGTCGTGCGCCAGTACCCGATGATGGAACCCTTCTTCAACGCCGTGCAGGCGCACCTGAATCGCGACGACGACTGGCAGGAAGAAATCACGATCTTCACCCAGGGCGGGCGCAAGGTCCTGCGCGTTCGCGGCACGACGCTGGTGTCCGGCTCCGACAAGCGCCGCGAACAGGTCATCGTGGTCGACGACCTGACCGAGCTGATCAAGGCGCAGAAGGAATCGGCCTGGAGCGAGATGGCGCGGCGGCTGGCGCACGAGATCAAGAACCCGTTGACGCCGATCCAGCTGTCGGCCGAGCGCCTGCAGCGCAAGCTCAGCGGCGAGGTGACGGCCGAGAAACAGGCGCTACTCGACCGCTACACGCACACGATCGTGCAGCAGGTCGAGGCGATGAAGGCGATGGTCAACGCCTTTAGCGAGTACGCGCGCTCGCCCAAGGAGCCGGCACGCGAGGTCCAGCTCAATGCAATGCTCGAGGAAATCGCGGTGCTCTACCACGAGCACAATACCGGCGTCGAGGTCCGCCTCAAGCTGGATCCGCAATTGCCGGCGCTCGAAGCCGACGACGTGCGCCTGCGCCAGCTGGTGCACAACCTGATCAAGAACAGTCTCGAAACCCTCGACGGCCACGGCTGGATCGAGCTGAAAACCGACCGGGTCGAGAAATCCGGCCGCCAATGGATCGAGTTCAGCGTCACCGACAGCGGCGAAGGAATCGCGCCCGAGGTTTCCGGCAACCTGTTCGATCCCTACGTCACGACCAAGCAGTCCGGTAGCGGCCTCGGCCTTGCCATCGTGCAAAAGATCGTCGACGAGCACGGTGGCTCGGTGCGCGTCGGCAAGTCGCGGCGCGGCGGCGCGCGCTTCAGCGTGCGGCTGCCGCTCGTCACCAGCGTCGCGACGCCGGCGGACGACGGGTCCGGCGTCGCGGCCGACAAGCGGGCCCTGCCATGAATGCGCGCATCCTCGTCGTCGACGACGAACCCGACATCCGTTTCCTGCTCAAGGACATTCTCGAAGACGAGGGTTACCAGGTCGACGTCGCCGAACATGCCCGCGCCGCCAACGAAATCCGGCGCGCGGTGCATCCGGATCTCGTCCTGCTCGACATCTGGATGCCTGATGTCGACGGCGTCACGCTGCTCAAGGAATGGAAGTCCAGCGGCCAGGACGACTGCCCGGTGGTCATGATGTCGGGACACGGCACGGTCGAAACCGCGGTCGAAGCCACGCGCTACGGCGCGGTCGATTTCGTCGAAAAGCCGCTGTCGATGGCGAAGCTGCTGTCGACGGTGAAATCGGCGCTGGCGAGCGGCGTCGAGCCGCAACGACCGGAAACCCGGCGCAAGCGCGAGCAACCGGTCGGCAACAGCCGGATCGTGCAGGCGTTGAAGCAACGCCTGCAGGAGCTGCGGCAAAAGCCGGGCGCGGTATATTTCACCGGCCCCCACGGCAGCGGCCGTCGCACCTGGGCCGAGTACCTCAGCGAGGGCGTCGGCATGCGGGCTTACGATACGCAGCAGCCGTTCGACCGCTTGCTGCCGCTCAAGGGCAATATTTTTATCGAGGAGGTGACCGATCTCGACGCCGGCGAACAGGCGCGGCTGCTCGACGCGATCGACGCGACCGCGG
>JAHEKJ010000060.1 GCA_024638385.1 Gammaproteobacteria bacterium
CTTGCTATTCCGCGGCGTCGTTGGTACAAGGCATTCTGGATTGCAAAGCAGTATTCCTCGCATGCCGGGTAAGATCTACAGCCTTTCCGACGCGCGCCGCCTCGCCAGGAGGCGGCTGCCGAAGATGACTTTCGACTATGTCGACGGCAGCGCCGGCGAGGAACTCGCGTGCCGGCTCAACGTCGACGCACTCGAGGCGCTGCGCCTGCTGCCGCGAGTGTTCGTCAATGTCGAGAAGCGAACGCTCGGCAAGACGCTGTTCGACGTCGCCTACGACCTGCCGTTCGGCATCGCGCCGATGGGCATGTGCAACCTGAGCTGGCCCGGCGGCGACGCGATGCTGGCGCGCGCGGCGGTGCACTACAACATCCCGATCGTGCTGTCGACAATGGCGTCGAGCAGCATCGAGCAGACCGCCGAGCGCACCGGCGGCAAGGCCTGGTTCCAGCTCTACGTCGGCCAGTCCGAGGAGGTCGCGATGGGTCTCGTCGAACGCGCCGAGAAATCCGGTTACACGCGACTGATGCTGACGGTCGATGTGCCCGAGATCGGCTACCGCGCGCGCGAGCGGCGCAACGGTTTCCAGTCGCCGCTCAGGATCGGTCCGCGGCAATTCCTCGATTTTGCGACCCACCCGCGCTGGTCGCTGACGACGCTCGCGACCGGCGTGCCGACGCTCGCCAACGTCAATCTGCCCGGCGGCAGGCAGTTCAGGCGCAACGAGGCCCGCGGCAAGGTCGACTGGGCTTTTCTCGACCGCCTGCGCAAGCGCTGGCCGGGGCCGCTGATCGTCAAGGGCGTGCTCAACCCGGACGACGCGCTGCGCATCCGCGACGCCGGCGCCGACGCGGTCTACGTGTCGAACCACGGCGGCCGCCAGCTCGACAGCGCGCCGCCGGCGATCGCGATGCTGCCGCGGGTGCGCGCCGCGGTCGGTCCCGAATACCCGGTGCTGTTCGACAGCGGCGTGCGCAACGGCGAGGCCGTGGTCAAGGCGCTCGCGCTCGGCGCCGACTATGTCTTCGTCGGCCGGCCGCTGCTCTATGCGATTGGCGCCGCAGGTTACGCCGGACTCGAGCAGATGATCGAGCTGATCCGCACGCAGGTCGACATCACGCTCGCGCAGCTCGGCTGCCCGAACGTCAACGACGTCGGCCCGGCCTACGTGCTGGATCCGCCGGGGGCGACGTGAAGCTCCGCGGCGGCGCGCTGCTCGCGCGAGCGCTCGCAGAGAAAGGCGTCTCGCGGGTGTTTACGCTGTCGGGCGGTTTCTGCAATCCGGCGCTGGAAGGCTTCATGGAATGCGGCATCCCGGTGATCAACGCGCCGCACGAACAGGTTGCCGGCCACCTCGCCGACGCGCACACCCGGGTCACGCGCGGGCCCGCGGTCTGCCTCGTCGGCCCCGAGGGTTTCGCCAACGCCGTGCCGGCGATGATGGAAGCCTGGGGCGAGCGCTCGCCGGTCATCTTCGTCACCGGCTCGAGCACGCTGAAGCGCCAGGGCAGCGGCGGTTTCAAGGAAATCGACGATGTCTCGATCGCCGCGCCCTTGACCAAGTACAGCGTGTCGGTCAGCGACGGCGAGCGCATCTCCGAGATCGTCGACCGCGCGTGGAAGATCGCGTTGTCGGGTTACCCGGGGGCAGTCCACATCAGCCTGCCGGTCGATATCATGTTCTCGTCTTTCGACGCAGACGCGATGCGCGACGAACGGCCGTTCGATCGCGGCCCCGGTCGCGCCGCGCGCGCGTGGCCGTGCCCGGACGATCTCGAGGCCGTGCTCGACCTGCTGCGCGCGGCAAAAAAACCGGTGCTGATCGGCGGCCATGGCGTCTGGTGGTCCGGCGCCGAGGGCGCGCTCGAAGCCTGCGCACGCCGGCTCGGCATTCCGGTGTTCAACGTGCCGTATCACCAGAAGCTGTTGTCGGAGGCGAGCGATGTCTACCTGGGGCTCGCCGACGTGCACCAGTACCACCCGTCGCGGGACGCGCTCGCGCAGGCCGACGTCGTCGTGATGGTCGGCGCGCGCCTCGACAATCAGATGAACTTCGGCAACCCGCCGTTGTTCCCCGAATCGCTGAAACTCGTCTGCGTCAACGGCTCGCCCGAGGAAATCGAGCAAAACCGCGCCGCCGACGTCGCGCTGCTGGCCGATCCCGGCGCGTTTTTCGCCGCGCTCGACGCGCTCGAGCCGTTCGCGCCGGACTGGCTCGAAACCAACCGCGCCTGGCGCGCGGCGTGGGTCGAGCGCATGCAGGCCGAGATTCCCGAACTCGACGGCGACCGCATCCACCCGCTCGAGCTCGCGCTCGACGTGCAATCGGCGATGCATGACGGCGACTGGCTCGTGATCGACGGCGGCAACACGCATTTCTGGTCGGAGATCGCGGTCAACATGGCCGGCCAGCGCGGCCTGCGCCTCGGCAACGTGCTGCACCCGGGCACCTTCAGCATGCTCGGCGTCGGCGTGCCGTTCGCGTGCGTGGCGAAGCTGAACAATCCCGATAAAAACGTTGTCGTCATCAGCGGCGACGGTGCGTTCCTTTCCGGCGGCTCGAGCATCGAGGCCGCGTTCCAGGAGCAGCTGCCGATCGTCGTCGTGATCGACAACAACGGCGGGCTCGACTGCATTTCGCAGCAGCAGGAGCGGATGTTCGCGAGCCAGCGGCATTTCGCGACCGATTTCCGCGACATCCCGTTCCATTCGATGTTCGAGGGGCTGGGCGGTCACGGCGAGCTGGTCGAACGCCGCGCCGACCTGGTGCCGGCGATCGAACGCGCGCTCGCCAGCGGCAAAACCGCCTGCGTCAACGTCAGGACCGTCGGCCACATCAGCCCGATCGTCGCGGCGATGACGAGCAAGCGTGACAAGGCTTCGATCGAATAGTCATGGCTACGGTTTCTTCCCATATCCTCGATTCGGTCAGCGGCCTCGACGCGGCCGGAATTCGCTGCGAACTGTTCCGCCTGCACGCCGACGGTGCGCGCGAGCCGGTGTTCGACGTGCTTGCCGACGACGATGGCCGCATCGGCGAAACGGTGACCCTCGACGACGAATCGAGCGGCAGCGAGTACGAGCTCGTGATCCACGGCGCGGGCTATTTCCGCGCACAGGGCATCCGGCCGAACTCGAAGGTCGACGTCGTCGTGCTGCGCTTTCGCATGGACGACGACGGCAAGCGCTACCACATGCCGGTCATGCTGGCGCCGCATTCGTATTCGACCTGGTGGTCCGAGTAGCGTGAGCGCGGCGCGGCTGCAAGTCTCCCGTCGCCAGCGCGCGACGCCGTACACGCCGCGGGTCGAGGCGCTCGGCGTCAGCGGGTTTGCGGTCGTCAATCACACGATCCTGCCGAAGGGTTTCGGCCGCAGCGAGCAGCTGGATTACCTGCACCTGCGCGAACACGTGCAGCTGTGGGACGTCGGCTGCGAGCGCCAGGTCGAGCTTGCCGGCGCCGACGCGGCGCGGCTCGCGCAGTGGCTGACGCCGCGCGACCTGCGCGACATGCAGCCCGGGCAGTGCCGCTATGCGCCGCTGGTCGACGAGCAAGGCGGAATGCTGAACGACCCGGTGATTCTGAAGCTCGCCGACAACCGCTTCCGGCTGTCGATCGCCGACGCCGACATCGGCCTGTGGGCGCAGGGTCTCGCGCTCGGCCGCGGGCTCGACGTCACGGTCGACGAGCCCGACGTCTGGCCGCTCGCGGTGCAGGGGCCGAAATCCGACGACCTCGCCGCGCGGGTGTTCGGCGACGCGGTGCGCGACATCGGGTTCTTCCGCTTTACGTGGCTCGAATATGCCGGCCACGAATACCTCGTCGCGCGCTCGGGCTTCAGCCGCCAGGGCGGCTTCGAGGTTTACGTCGAGGGCTTCGAGCGCGGCGCGCCGCTGTGGGACGCGCTGTGGGAGGCGGGGTCGGACCTGGACATCGCTCCCGGCTACCCGAACCTGATCGAACGCATCGAGGGCGGGCTGCTGTCCTACGGCAACGAAATGACGCGCGCCAACAACCCGTTCGAGTGCAACCTCGACAAGTTCTGCCGCGTCGACGGCGCGATCGATTGCATCGGCCGCGATGCGCTCGCCGAAATCGCGCGCAGCGGGCCGGCGCGGCGCATTCGCGGGGTCATTTTCGATGGCGAGCCGAGCCCGCCGTGCCGACATCCGTGGCCGCTCGCGGTCGCCGGCGTGGCGGCCGGCGCGATCACCAGCGCGGCCTTCTCGCCGCGCTTCGAACGCAACGTCGCGCTCGGCATGCTCGAGCGCGACTTCTGGGAGCCGGGTACCCGCGTCAGCGTCGATTGCGGCGACGGCAGCGAGCGCCGCGGCATCGTCAGCCACCTGCCGATGGAGGAGGCCGACGCCGGCCTGTAAGCCATGAGCGACTGGAAATACGCCTACCGATCGTTTTACTACGAAACCGCCGAGCCGCCCGACGATATCGTCATGCCGCCGGCGGAGACCGCGCTGCTCGTGATCGACATCCAGAACACCTACATGGAGGTCGACCCGGACCCGGCCGAGGCCGAGCGCTGGAAGCCGTTTCGCGCGCGCATGAACAAGGTCGTGATCCCGAATACGGCAAGGCTGATCGACGAATGTCGCGGGCGCGGCGTCGAGATCATCTTCGCGCGTATCGCGTGCCTTAAGCCCGACGGCCGCGATCGCTCGCTGTCGCAGAAGAAGCCCGGCTTCAATTACCTGCTGCTGCCGAAGGACCGCGAGGACAGCCAGCTCGTACCCGAGCTGACTCCGGGAGCCGACGACATCGTCGTGCTCAAGACCACCGACAGCGCGCTGACCGGCAGCAACCTGCGGTTACTGCTGCACAATATGGGCATTCGTCATGTGATCTGCGCCGGCATCTTCACCGACCAGTGCGTGAGTTCGACCGTGCGCAGCCTCGCCGACGAAAGCTTCGGCGTCGTCGTGGTCGAGGATTGCTGCGCCGCGGCGACCGCGGAGCTGCATATCGGCGAGTTGAAATCGATCAACATGATCTATTGCCACGTCGTGCAGTCGGAGGACGTGCTCGAATTCCTCGACGCCGGCGCGCGCTGATCCACGATGCCGAACCCGGCGGTTTTCAGCAACTACTATGAGTCACCGGCCGCCGATCCGTCGGCGCCCGAAATCTGGTGTTACTGCGACCGCCCGGCGTATTCGCCCGGCGATACGCTGTGCCTGCACGTATCGACCACAGCGCCGCGATTCGACGTCGAGATCGCTCGCGATACCGGCGAGCTGGAGCTGCGCTTCGAGCGCAAGGGCTTGACCGGCAAGCGCCACGACACGCCGGCCGACGCGTCGGTCGCCGGCTGCGGCTGGCCGCTCGCGTTCGAACTCGAGATCCCGCGCGACTGGCCGTCGGGTGGTTACCGCGTAACCTGCCGGATCGATGCCGACGGCCGGCCGCTCGAGCAGCATTACCTGTTCGTGCTGCGGCCGGGCGGAGGTTCGCGCAGCGGCCGTTTGCTGCTGATCGCCGCGACCGGCACCTGGTGCGCGTACAACAACTGGGGCGGGTCGAACCATTACGAGGGGATTACCGGGCCGAACGGCGACGCCTACGCGCCGCTGCTGTCGCTCGCGCGGCCGCTCGCGCGCGGCTTCGTCGCGTTGCCCGGCGGCGCGCCGCGCGCCGCGCTCGCGGCGCCGCCGGCGCCGGGCGAGCCCGTATCCTATCCGCACATGCAGTGGGCCTACGCCAACGGCTACTCGAAGAAATACGCATCGGCCGGCTGGGCGTCTTACGAGCGGCACTTCGTGCGTTGGGCGACCAAGGCCGGCTTCGAAGTCGACGTCGCGTCGCAATACGACCTGCAACTGCTTCCGGAGGTCGTCGAGGATTACGCCTGCCTGGTGTTCGTCGGCCACGACGAGTACTGGTCGTGGGAGATGCGCGATACGGTCGACGCCTGGGTCGACGCTGGCGGCCGGGTCGCGCGCTTCGCCGGCAATTTCCTCTGGCAGACGCGGCTCGAGGACGACGGCCGTCGCCAGGTCTGTCACAAGTATCGCGCGCGCGACGAAGACCCGCTGCGCGCCAGCGAACGCGTGACGACCTGCTGGGAAGCGCCCGAGGTCGGGCGCCCGGGATCGCTGACCTTCGGTCTCGATGCGTTGCGCGGCGTCTACGCCGGCTGGGGCGGCTGCGTCGCTTTCGGGGCCGGCGGGTTTCCGCTCTACCGGCCCGGGCACTGGGCCTTCGAAGGCACCGGTCTCGGTTACGGCGACGTGCTCGGCGCGGCGAGCCGGATTTTCGCCTACGAGGTCGACGGGCTCGACTACGTCGTTCGCGACGGCTTGCCTTATCCGTCGGACGCCGCGGCCGTTCCCGACGGGCTCGAAATCCTCGCGGTCGGGCTCGCGTCGAACGCCGAGGTCGCGCGCGGGGTCGACGTGGACGAGCTGTTTCTCGGCAGCGAGGATTGCGCCTTCCGCGCCGCGGTCCTGCACGGCGAGGTCACGCCGGAAACCATGGCGCGCGCGGCCCGCGGATCGGGTATGATCGTCAATTTCCGGCGCGGGCGCGGCGAGGTTTTCCACGCCGGCAGCGTCGAGTGGGTCGCCGGACTGCTGCGTCGCGACCCGCAGGTCGAGCGGGTGACCGCGAACGTGTTGCGGCGCTTTCTTAATCGCTAGGCCGTGCGAACCGCAGTCCTGACGGCCACCTCGATCGTGGAGCAGGAATATGCAAGTTACCGTCAAGCCACCCGCCGAGGCGGATCGCGAGCAATGGGAGGGCCTCTACCACGGTTACGCCGAGTTTTACCGCGTGCCGATGAACGACGCGATCCTCGACACGGTCTGGGGCTGGATCCATGACGATCTCAACCCGTTCTTCGGCCTGATCGCGAAGTCCGCGGACGGCCGCGCGGTCGGGCTGATGCATTGCCGCGAAATGCCGTCGCCGTTGCGCGGCGCGCGGGTCGGTTTTCTCGACGACCTGTTCGTCGCGCCCGACGCGCGCGGGCAGGGCGTCGTCGAGGCGCTCTACGACGCGCTGCGCGAACTCGGCCGCGCGCAGGGCTGGCCGTTCATTCGCTGGATCACGGCCGAAGACAACGCCCGCGCCCGCGCGGTCTACGACAAGCTGTCCGAGAAAACCCACTGGGTCACCTACCAGATGCCGCTCGCCTGATACCGGGCATTGCGGGTCATTGCGAGGAGTGCGCGGCCGCAGGCCGTGCGCGACGAAGCAACCTCCAAACGCTTGCCCGATCCCGGGGAAATTGCTTCGCGGAGCCTGCCCCGGGCGAAAGCCGGAGCTCGTAATGACGTGAATCATTCAGCGTGACCGCGGTCCCCGGGCCGGGGCCGACGGGGTGACTAGCGGGTGAAAGCTTTGCGTACGGCGGCGCTGCAGATGACCTCGTGGTCGGTGACGTAGGCCTCGTGGTTGTCCTCGACCCGGTTGAGGTCGTAGACGTAGTTGACCATCGTGCCGAGCGCGCGCTGCATGCCTTTTGGCGACGGGTTGCCGAGGATGTTGATACGCTCCAGCATCGCGCCGTTTTTCAGGTGAAAGCGCGCCACCGGGTCGAGCGGTTCGCCGTCGCCGTTCTTGTGTTCGAGGAAATAGCTCGCGACGACTTTTTCGAGCCGTGCGCGCAGCGCCTCGTCGGCATCCGTGTCGAAGGTATCGAGCAGTTCGCGAATCTCGGCGTCCTCGTCGGGCCGCCGTTCGAGCCACTCGCGCAGGCGCGGGACCGGCGAAATCGTGGCAAAGGACTTGAGCTGCGGGAACTGCATTTTCAGGCTGGTTGCGACCTGCTTGATCAGGAAATTACCGAAGGAGACGCCGGCGAGCCCCTTGTGACAGTTCGAGATCGAGTAGAAGATCGCGCAGCTGGCCTTGTCCGGCGCAATCGCGCCGGCACTGCGCTCGAGGATCTCGCCGATGCCGCGCGGGACATTGTCGGTCAGCGCGACCTCGACGAAGACCAGCGGCTCGTCGCCCATGCGCGGATGGAAAAAACCAAAACAAAGACGATCCTCGGGTTCGAGCCGGCTGCGCAGTTCGTCCCAGTCCTCGATTTCGTGCACCGCCTCGTAGGCGATGATTTTCTCGAGAATATGCGCCGGCGTGGTCCAGTCGATCGGCTCCATCAACAGGAAACCGCGGTTGAACCAGGTGCTGAAGAGGTGCAGGAAATCGTTGTCGACGCGTTCGAGATCCGGTTGCCCGCGCATCGCGGTGAGCAGGTGCTCGCGCATCTTCACGAGGCGCCGGGTCGCTCCCTGGGCGAGATTGACGCGCCGCAGCAGTTCCTGCCGCCGCGGTTCGGCGGCCTTGCCGATCCGTTTGAGGCTGGATGCATCGGGTTCGCGCTCGTAGGCGTCGAGCGCGGCCTTGACCTCGCCGAGGTCGATGTCGTAATCGTCCTGCAGCAGCGTGAAAAACCAGTGCCGGCCGTCGTCGTCGAGCTTTTCGTAAGCGGTAAGAATCCGTTCGGCAAGCAGCAGGCTCGAATACTCGCCGTCCGACTGCATCATTTGCCGGCAGAGCGTGTCGAGCGTCGCCGTCTCGTCGCCGAACAGCTGCTTGCGCAGTTTCGACGGCGACCAGCGGCCGCCGCGAAAATTGGGCATCAAATCCTGAAAAAACAACATGACAGGTGCATTTCTGTCTTCCGGTAGTGGTTAGAGTGTAGTCGAAAGCGACAGTTCGGTTGGTGCTTGCCAGCCGGCTCAGTCGTCGTCGTCATCCGTTCGCGGGCGGTCATTGTAGGCGGTCGACCGAAATTCGTCGACGTCCTCGATGTCCTCGAGCCAGTGTTGCGACGAATATACCGCCAATACCGCGACACTGCCGTCGGTCGTGACCTTGTCGAAGCCGGCGCGCCAGACGATGCCTTCGGCTTCGGCAAACTCGCGGCCGACGAGCTGCTCGTCGAACAGGCGTTCGAGAATGCTCTTCTCGTCCATGCCGTCGGCGAGCACGCGGGCAACGAAGGCCGGTTCGGGCGGTCGCGACAACAGCTCGCGGCCGTCTTTTTGCAGCGCCTCCAGTCGCAGTCGCAGCCGCAGGCAAGCGGGTCGCGGGAAGACTTTCGGCCAGGCCTGGTGCAGCAGCACGCAGGCTTCGAATATCGATGCGTGCAGGTACAGGTCGGCCCATTCTTCCCAGGGCTTGCCGTCGGCGAGCAGGTCCTCGACGATGTTTTGTCGCGAACCGCGGCTGATCCGGTTTTTCAGCTTGTGCGCCAGCACCCGGTCGCCGGCTTCCTCGGGCTCGAGATCCTGCAAGGCCATCAACAGGATTTCGAGCAGGTCGGCGCCGGCGAGATCGTCGATCTCATCGACCTCGAGCGCGCCGAGCAGCGCACGGTAGTCGGCGTCGCTCCAGCTGTCGGGGAGACCGTAGACTTTCTTCAACTCGACGACGCTGACGTCGAAACCTGGCATTCGGGGGCTCCATGGCCGGCCCACAACGATCGCGTGGTACCGTGAAGACGCTATCTTGAACCCGCGGAATCCGGCATGCAATGAATAAGAAGCCCGCCGACGAGCGCGACGGGCGAAGGACAGGGTCGGGAGCGGCCCCGGGTCCTACTGGTAGATCACCTCGGCTATGAAATGAATCGAGGTGTCGTCGTAGTTCAGATGCGACTTCAGTTCCTGCCACACGGTTTCGCAATTGATCACGCGCTCGTGGTCGAAGTTGCGCGTGACCAGCAGCTTGGTCAGCGGAAAGCGGTTGCAGAACTTGACCGAGTCGGCGACGGCGCTGTCGCAGTCGGATTCGTCGTGGATGATGACGCTGACGTCGCCGTAGCGTTCCAGGTTGCGCGCCAGCTCGAGCTTCAGGTACTTGCTTCGATATTCCTTGCCGAAGCGATGGGCGTATTGCTTGACGAGATCGGCATGCAGGTCGAGCTTGACGAGTTTCTTGAGGAAATAGAGCTTGTAATTGAACACCGGCGATATCAGGAACGGGCTCGCCTCCTTGACCAGCGTCGGCCGCGCGTTGGCGATGACGATGCAGCCGGTGGAATGACCCACCAGCGAGGTCAGGCCCTCGTTGGGATTGCGCCGGATGTGGCTCAGCACCTGGTTGAGCGTGGCGATCATCTGCGGCAGCGTGCCGGGCTTGCGGTCGCTCATGCCGTGGCCGAGCTGGTCGTAGGCGATCGCCTTGAAGCCGCATTGCGCGAGACCCCGCATCAACGGGAAAAACTGCTGCGCGCTGCCGCCCCAGCCGTGCACGAAGAGCACGGTCGGACCCTTGCCGGTCTGATAAGCCTGGACATTGCCGTCGTCGGTCCTGATCGTGAGCAGCTCGAAGCCGCGCGGCAGGCGCGTCTTGCGCGTGCCGTGCGCGTTCGGGACGAACAGGCGGCCGTCGATCTGGCTGTTGGACCAGGACGGCAGAACCCGGTTGATCAGGGTTCCGGTTTTTTTCGTCAGGAACGATTGCAGACTGAAACCCGGGGCGGACGTGGCTTTTTCCATGGTTGTTCAAAACCTCCTTCTTATGAAAATAAGCTTAGTCGACTTACGTTTCGGCCGAAGCCGGGGCGCGGTAAATATGTCACAGCGAAACTGCCAACAAGTTGTGGCGATCGAGCTTGCGTCGGGGTAAGTCGTTGATTTGGCGTCGAGCGATTCGAATCGCGGGCAAAAAAAAGCCGCCGGGGTCGCTCCGCGGCGGCGTTTGAGGGTCGTGCTACGACATTATTTTTGCAGTTCGGTCCAGATCGCCGTGTACATCTTTTGCGCTTCCGGCGGGCAGGTCGGGTAGAAGGCGCCGGCCGACTTGAATTCTTCCGGAACGATGATTTCGGTCGCCGTCGCCATGTCCGCGGGCATGTACTTCTCGGAGCCCTTGATGCTGTTGGCGTAGCGCGCGAATTCGGAGATCAGCGCGGCGTTCTCGGGATGCATGATGAAGTTCATGAACTTTTTCGCATTGTCGACGTTCTTGGCATCCTTCAGCAGCACGACGGCGTCGGCCCACAGCCCGTAGCCTTCGCGCGGATAGCCGTAGCGCACGTCGGGGTTCTTCAAGCGTGCGCGGAAGGCGGCGCCGTTCCAGTACAGCGACGCGGCGAGGTCGCGCCCGGCGAATTTCTCGATGATGCCGTAGTCCATCGACTTCCACTTGGGCTTGGCTTCGACCAGCTTGTCGCGGACCTTGCGCAGCACGGTCTTGTCGGTGGTGCAGACTTCGCCGCCGACGTAACGGACCGTGGAGTTGATGACGTCGGTCATTTCCGGCGCGACGTTTATCTTGCCGACGAGTTCCGGCGGCGGATCGAGGATGATCGAGAGCGTGTTGATATCGCCGTCGTAGACCGAGGTATCGACGACGATGCCGACGCTACCCCATTGCCAGGGCGCGCTGTACTGCCGGCCGGGATCCCAGTCGGGGTTGCGCCACTGATCGTCGACGTACTTGAAGTTTTCCATCCGGTCGACGCGCGGGTTGGCGAGCAGCCCCTCCGAGATCCAGATCGGCACGTGCGAGTGCGACGGCACCGCGAGGTCGAAGCCGTGGCCGCCGGCGCGAACCTTGGCCAGCGCGGTCTCGTTCGAGTCGTAGTCGGTGATCGTCACCTTGACGTCATGTTCCTTTTCGAACTTCTCGATCAGTTTCGGGTTGGTGTAGTTGCCCCAATTGAAGAAGTTGAGCTCTCCCGCCGCCAGCGCGGCGCCGCTGGCGATCAGCAGCAGGCTGCTCAGGGTGGTTGTTAGCAGGGTTTTCATGGTTACCTCCACGGGTTAACAGTCAGGCCGATTTCTTTCGGCTGAGAAAAAAGATCAGGGTCACGAGAATCACCGAGATCAGCAACAGAACGCTGGAAATGGCGTTGATTTCGGGCGTGATGACGCGCCGCAACTGCCCCAGCATGTAGGTCGGCAGCGTGTCCTGGCCGGCCGACTTGACGAACTCGGTGATGACTACGTCGTCGAGCGAGATGACGAAGGCCAGCATCGCGCCGGCGAAAATGCCGGGCAACAGCAGCGGCAGCGTCACCCGCCGGAAGGTCGGCCAGGGCTTCGCGTAGAGATCGGCAGCCGCGGTTTCGAGTGTCTTGTCCATGCCTTCGAGGCGCGCGCGAATCGGCAAATAGGCGAATGGGATGCAGAACGCGGTATGCGCGATGACCAGGTAGGCGTAGCCGTGATAGCCGGTGGCTTCCTTGATCATCGCGAACAGGATCAGCAGCGCTACCGCGGTGACGATTTCGGGCACCATCAACGGCTGGTTGATCAGCGTATAAATCGTAAACTGCCCGCGAAACGGACGCGTCCGGGTCGTGCCGAGCGCGGCCATGGTCGCGAGTATCGTCGCGAAAAACGACGCGAGGCTCGCGACGATCAGCGAGCGCACCGCGGCCGCCTTGACCAGCTCGTTCTCCCAGGCCGCGACATACCAGCGCAGCGAGACGCCTTCCCACAGCGCGATGTTATTGCCGGCGTTGAACGAATAGATTACCAGCGGCACCAGCGGCATGTAGAGCGCGAAAAAACAGACCATTGTGATGGTCGGAAAACCGGGCATGTGCTTGATCGCGAAGGGTTTACCGGTGACGCGCATGGTTATTTCGCCTCGCCGCGCTGCGCGGTGCGCACGTAAAATATCAGCGCCGCCATGACGATCACCAGCAGCGTCAGCGACAGCGCCGCGCCCAGCGGCCAGTTGCGCCCCTGGCCGAACTGCAGCTCGATCAGGTTGCCGAGCATCAGGTTCTTGCCGCCGCCGAGCACGCGCGGCGTGACGTAGGCGCCGAGCGACGGGATGAAGACCAGGATCGAGCCGGCGATGACGCCCGGTTTGACCAGCGGCAGGACGATGCGCCTGAGCACTCGCCAGCGCGACGCGTAGAGATCGTAGCCGGCCTCGATCAGGCGAAAATCGAGCCGTTCGAGCGACGCGTAGATCGGCAGGATCATCAGCGGGATATAGACGTAGGTCATACCGAGCAGGATCGCGATGTCGGTGTAGAGCATGTCGAGCGGCGCGTCGATCAGGCCGAGCCCGAGCAGCGCCGTGTTGATGACGCCCTGGTTGCGGATGATCTCGAGAATCGCGAAGGTGCGGATCAGCAGGTTGGTCCAGAACGGGATCGTGACGAGGAACAGCCAGATGTTGCGCGTTTCCGGTGGCCGGGTGGCGATGAAGTAGGCCGTCGGAAAACCGAGCACGAACGCGACCAGCGTGGTCAGGAACGACAGCTTGAACGAGCGCCAGAAGATCGACAGGTGCGCGTCGGCAAGCGAGACGGTTTCGTCGAAGATATCTTCGTAGAAAACCACCTGGAACCAGGCCTCGAAAGACAGTTCCCACTTGACGCCGCCGTAGTCGCCCGCGGTCAAAAACGAGAACACGAGCATGATCAGCAGCGGGCCGGAGGCCGCGGCGATCAGCACGGTCAGCGCCGGCACCGTCAACAGGATGTTGGTCTTGACCTCGCGGCGGCGTTCGAGTTGCTCCAGGCTCAGTGCCGCGGACGAGTAGGGAGGTGAAGCCGCGGCCATCGCTCAATCCCGCAGCAACTGCACGGTTGCGGGATCGAGCACGATGCCGATCGGGTCGCCGGGCTGGTAACGCTGGCTGCGGCCGCGCGCGTTCTGCACGCGCGCGGTGAACAGGTTGTCGTCGCCGAGCCGGATCCGGTAGTGGGTATCGGTGCCGATGTAGACGGCGTCCTGCAATACGCCCTGCAGGCTGGCCTCGCCGGGTTCTTCGGACAGGCGAACCTGCTCGGGCCGGATCGCGAGCGTGACGCGGTCGTGTTCGGGCAGCTGCGTGCCCGTCGGCAGCTCGATCACCTCGCCCGACTCCAGACGGCAGGCGATCGTGTCGCCGCCGCGATCGACGATGTCGGCCGGCAGGAAGTTGGTGTCGCCGATGAAGTCGGCGACGAAGCGCTCGCTCGGATGGTCGTAGATTTCGTGCGGCGCGCCGATCTGCAGGATCCGGCCCTCGTTCATGACCGCTACCCGGTCCGACATGGTCAGCGCTTCTTCCTGGTCGTGGGTGACGAAGATGAACGTGATGCCGGTTTCGAGCTGCAGCCGCTTGAGCTCGATCTGCATATCCTTGCGCAGCTTGTAGTCGAGGGCCGACAGCGGTTCGTCGAGCAGCAACACGCGCGGATGCGGCGCCAGCGCACGCGCCAGCGCGACGCGCTGCTGCTGGCCGCCGGAGATCTGGTCGGTGCGGCGATCGCGCAAGGCTTCCATCTTGACCAGCGCGAGCATCTCGCCGACGGTCGCGTCGACCTCGGCGCGCGGCTGGTCGAGCATTTCGAGGCCGAAACCGATGTTCTGCGCGACCGTCAGGTGCGGGAACAGCGCGTAACTCTGGAAAACCGTGTTGACCGGGCGCTCGTAGGGCGCGAGATGCGAGATTTCTTCGCCGCCGAGCTCGATGTGGCCCTCGGTCGGATGCTCGAAACCGGCGATCAGGCGTAGCAGGGTCGTCTTGCCGCAGCCCGAGGGGCCGAGCAGGGTGAAGAATTCGTTCTCGCGGATGTCGACCGAAACCCGGTCGAGGGCGACCACCCGGTGTCGGTCATGGCCGAACACCTTGCTTACTTCACGTACGCTTATCGCGACCGCATCAGCCATTGGGTTGTGTCTTGTTTTATCGTTGTTTTGTCCAGACTATACTGCCAGCCCAGGTCCCCGGCAAGCGATATTATGTCGCGCCGCGATGCTCTAGGGCCTTGATTTCTCTGGCAAATCCGCCGCCTTCTCGCCGGCGGCCCCGAACGGAGCTACCAGTCGGCCGCGGCTTCGCGATGACCGGTCAGCAGGCCGCGGGTATTGCGGATCGGGATGCGCAGGCGATCGGCCAGCGCGTCGCGGTCGTCGCCGGTCAGTGCCCCGAGCCGTTCGAGCAGGTGTAATACCGCGACCTCGGCCGCGGCGGTGTTGCCGTCGTCGATCTTGAGCGCGACGCCGAGTCCCTGCGCCGGCAGGATCACCGTGAACACGCCTTCGGCGCCGGTCTTGAGCAGCAGCCGCTTGCCGGTCAGCCGCATGACCTCGGTGCACAGGCGGCCGCTGCCGGCAACCATGAACGGGTGCGCGGCGATCGCCTCGACGATACGCGCGAGCGCTTTGCCGCGCGCGGCCGGCAAATCGTCGGGCGCGGCGACCCGCGCGAACGCGGTCGCCATCGCGCGCAACGGCAGTGCGATCACCGGGATGCCGCAGCCGTCGCGGCTCGCCGGCAGGCGCGCCATATCGACATCGGCGAGTTCGCCGAGCGTATCGATCCAGCGCCGTTGCGACGGGTGGTCGGGTTCGATATATCCCGCGGTCGGTTCGCCGCAGTAGCAGGTGGTCACGAGCATGCCGACGTG
Source organism: Gammaproteobacteria bacterium (assembly GCA_024638385.1). Lineage (GTDB taxonomy): Bacteria > Pseudomonadota > Gammaproteobacteria. Next base: position 15,327 of record JAHEKJ010000060.1, read on the forward strand.
CTTGCCCGAGCAATTGTTATGAATGCGGCCGGGTTCGCGTCCGGCGCGCAACATCTGCGCGGCGGTCGGCTCGTGGTAGGGCATGTGCGCGCCGCATTCGAGGTCGTCGGCGCCGAGACCGATGCGCGCAAGCAGGCTGGCGACGGCGTCGGTATGCGCCGGCTCGCCGTTGTGCGATGCGCAGGCCAGCGCGAGCTCGGCCGGGCTCAGCTCGTAGTGATCGGCGGCGCCGGTCTCGACCAGCGGCAAGGCCTGCAGCGTCTTGATCGCCGAACGCGGATACACGGGATTGTCGATATCGCCCCACGAATGCACGACCCGGCCGCGCGTGTCGCAGATCGCGACCGCGCCGCGATGACGGCACTCGACGTGCCCGCCGCGAATCAAATTGACCAGAACCGGATTTGTCATGTTTTTCGCCAGGATTCATGTCGATCGCGCTATCTTAGTCTTGTCCGTTCCCTGCGCCAAATTCCGGCTGAACGCACGTCATTGCGAGAAGCCCCGGCTTCGCCGGGGCGACGAAGCAACCTCCCGACACTTGCCCGATCCTGTGAAGTTGCTTCGCGATGGCTGCCCCGGTGCGAATTTCAAGCGGGTAATTTCAAAGGGGTCAGTGTCGATTAAGGCGGCGCGCGTCGCCGTCGGTTCCGATTTTTCGATCGACACTGACCCCTTTGAGAAATATTGCGGGCTAGGGCGACCTGGGGAGTACCGGAATCGGCACCCGCCGGCGGATCGTGATCAACGCGACGCCGCAAATCGCGAGCACGCCGCCGAGCGCGATTTTCGCCGTCAGCGACTCGCCGAGAAAGAGGATGCCGCCCGCCACCGAGGTTACCGGCAACAACAACAGGAACGGCATGACCTGATTGATGCTGTAGCGCCCGAGCAGGCGGTACCACAGCGCGTAGGCGAGCGCGGTCATGGCGAGACCGAGGTAGAGCACGGCGCCCCAGGCCGGCGGCGACGCGGTCGCGACCTGGCGCCACTGGTCGGTTTCGAACAACCACGACGCGACGAACAGTTGCGGCGTCGCCCACAGCGCGATGCCGCTGATCAGGCGAAAGCCGCCGAGATCGCCAAGGCGCTTGATCAGGATTTGCCCGACGGCCCAGGTAAAGGCGCCGGCGATGACCAGGAAGGCGTAAACCAGGTCGCCGGCGAGCTTCGGTTCGCCGACGATCAGCATCGCGCCGGCGAACGCGACGACGATGCCGAGCCACTGTTTCGCCGTGATCCGGTCGCCGAATACGAGCCATGCGAGCAGCAGCCCGAACGGCACTTCGAGTTGCACCAGCAGCGCAGCGGTCGACGCGTCGATGCCGCGCACGCCGTTGAAGGTCAGGCTGTACTGCAGCGCGGCGCTGACCAGCGAAATCCAGAACAACGGCCACAGCAACGCGCGTGGCGGGCGAAAGTACCAGGCCAGGCACGCGGTGGTCACGGCGAAACGCAGCGCCATCAGCAGGATCGGCGAGAAGTGCGTCATCGCCGCCTTGGCGACGACGAAACCCATGCCCCAGATCACCGCGACCGCGATCGCGAGCAGGACGTCGAGCGGTTTCATCCCGCCGCGCGCGGATTGCGCGCGGTATCAGGATCTGGCGCCCGCAAGCGGCTCGTCGCTGGCGCGGGCAATTACGCCCGTACCACCGTAACCGAGCAGCCTGCGTGTCGCGCGACGCGCGACGAATTGGGACCGAGCAGAAAATCTGCCAGCGACGGCCGATGCGCGCCCATGACGATGTGATCGATATTCAGATCCTTGGCCGCCTCGACGATTTCGCGGTAGACGGTGCCGTTTTCGACCACGACGCCGCCCTGCATCGCCTTCGGAATATGCTTGTCGGCGATCTCCTGCAGCTCCTTGGCAGCTTCGTCCTTCCACTTCTGCAGCGGATAATCGGTCGAGCCGTGCATTTCGCCGCGAATCGCGTAGCGCTGGTCGATTCCCGGAATGATACCCGGAACAACGGTCATCAGGAAGATCTTGGCACCGTCGATCCCGGTGGCCATTTCCACTGCCTTGGCGATGATCCGAAGCGAAAGATCATGCTCCGCGTCTTCGAGATCTATGGCTGTAAGGTAATTGGTCATCGTTACTCTCCTGTATAACTGGTCCCGGTCAGAGGTCTTCCGGCATCTTGAAATCGCGCGGGCTGGGCAGCGAAACCAGGTAAATTATCCAGACGGTGAAAATTATCATCAGGATATTGATCACCGATATGTCCGCATCGAACGGCAGCGATTTGTCGACCACGGTAATTTCCGGCACCAGCGATCCGTGCACCGGAATGGCCGGATCGATGACGTCCATCGGGCCGAGCGCCTCGCGGATCGACTCGACCGCGCTCGCGCTGACCGGAATCGCCGAACTCGAATCGATCCCGGCCGTACCGGGGCCGACCTCGCCGGCCGTCTGCACGGTCTTGGCCGGGCTTGCGAGGACGAACTGGGTGCTGACCGTGGTCACCGGCTCCGACTGGCCCGTGTAGGTCCCGCCCGGGATCGTCGCCGGGCGAATGAAACTGAAACGCGCGGTGTGTCCGCCCTCGGCCCACTCGTTCAGGTTGACGATCTTGTAGAAGCCGCTGCGCATCTGGCCGGCGAGCGCGCGATCCGCGATGTTTATCATCAGGAACACGCCGTCGTAACTACCCCGGGTCAGGCCCTGTAGCTGCTGACGCGGGCTGTCGCCGGAGTTAATCACCTCGACCTGGCCGGAAAGACCGAACGAGGCCAGCATCATTTGCAGCACGGCGGCCGACCCCGAGCCCTCGGGTCCGGTGGATATCCTTTTCATCCCGGCGATCGAATCGCCACCGCTGGCGAGGCCGACCAGGTGCGCCAGCTTATAGCCGAGCACGGCGAAGGCCTCGGCGCGTCCCGATTTCACCGGGCCATCGGCACCGAGGCGGTAAAAGGCTTCGGCGCCGACGATGGCGACGCGCGCCTTGCCGGCCGCGAGCACGTCGAGTGGCGCCGGATCGTTGACCAGGTCGAGGTCGCTGCCGGCGTAACCGGCGCGGATCGCGCGCAGCGCACGCGCCGTGCCGGTGCCGCGACGGACGCTGGGATCGGCGACCACCTTGATCTTGGCCGCACCGCCACTCGCGGCGTCCTCGGGCAGCAAACCCTTGGCCGCGAGGAAAGCGGTGGCAACGCTCGCAGGCGATTGCGCGTCGAGGTCGACCGCCTTGTTCATAGCCTGCATGTCGGCGGCCGAAATCACGCCGGCCAGCTTGTCGAGCACGCCGCGCAGCGGCTTGATCGCCTCCAGCGCGTCCGATCGTACCAGCGGCGCGACCTCGTAGACCGGGAAGAATTTCAGGTTGTCCTCGAGCACGACCAGGTCGTATTCGGCGATCTGTCCGTCGGTCATGAACAATTCACCGACATCGGCGTCGCCGTCGAGCAGCGCGGCGACGATCTGATCCTTGCCCTCGGTGCCGACCGGGAACGTGATCGTGCTCGCCCCGGTGATCCCGTAGCGCCGGTTCATCTGCTGCAGGCCGTCGGCCGGTCGCTGCACGAAATCCGCGTCGACGGCGAAAGTCAGGCTGCCGGCGCCGACCAGGTCGCCAATGGTCCTGGCGCCGAACTCGGCGGCTTTTTCACGGGTCGTTACGATCGCGTAGTCGTTGGAAAAACCGAACTTTCCGGCCATCTCGAGCCCCAGCGGTTTGAACAACTGCTGCACGCGGGCGGTCGACGCCTCGCCGTCGCTGGTCGGCGCCTGGCCGAGAAAGATCAGGCTGGTGCCGTTGTACTCGGGATAGACGTCGATGACGTTCTGCTTGACCGCTTCCATGACTTTGGGCGTGAGTCCGAAGGGAATGCTGCGCTCGACGCGGATGCCCTCGTTCTCGGCGAGTTGCGCGATCATTTCGGCGAGAATCATGCTCTCGGCGAACGGCTTGGCGCCGACGCGCAGGCTCTTGCCCTCGTCGGCGCAACCGAACAGCAGGCTGCCGAGCATCAGTACGAACAGATATTTCGTCATTTTCGTTTTCATCGCTCGATCCCCCTAGGCCGCGCTTTCGTCGGACTGGCCATCGCGGTCGGGATGGCGGACCTCGGTGTGCGGCTTTCGTACCATTGGATCCTCGCGCACGATCCGGAAGAACGCGGCCAGCTGCATGATGATGACGAAGGTGAACGGAATCGCGCCGGTGATCGCCATGACCTTGGCGACCTTGACGCTCTCGGTGACGATCGTGGCGACCGTGATCGCGGCCATGATCAGGCCCCAGATCAGTTTCAGCTTGGTATCCGGGTTCAGGTTACCCTTGCTCGTCATCATGCTGATGACGAAGGTGCCGGAATCGGCGCTCGTGACCAGGAAGATGAAGATCAGGATCACGGCGAGGAAGTTCAGCACGATGGCGCCGGGGAAATATTCGAAGAACGCGAACAGCGCGCCCGCGACGTCGGCGAAAACCTTGTCGGCGATGCCGCCGGCGCCGAACATCTCGATGTGAATCGCGGCGCCGCCGAAGGCCGCGAACCACAGCATCGACACGATCGTCGGCACGCCGACGACGTAGATGACGAATTCGCGAATCGTGCGGCCGCGGCTGATGCGGGCGATGAAGATGCCGACGAACGGCCCCCACGCGAGCCACCAGATCAGGTAGGTCAGGGTCCAGCCGTGAAACCAGTTCCAGGAACCGGCCGGGGTGTAGGCGTAGGTCTTGAACGACATCGGGACCAGCTGGATCAGGTAATCGCCGATCGCGTAGACGAAGGACTGGAACAGGTACGCGGTCGGCCCGCCGAATAGCACGAACAGCAGGATCACGATTGCGATAATCATGTTGATGTTACTGAGGATCTTGATCCCCTTTTCGACACCGGTGCAGGCCGACAGCAAAAAGCAGACGGTCATCACCGCGATGATGATCATGCTCATGGTCACGCTCTGGTCGGTGCCGAACACCGCGCTCATGCCCGACCGCACCATCAGCGTACCCATCGCCAGCGAGCCGGCGAGGCCGAAGACGACCGCGATGACGGCGAGGATGTCGGCGGTATTGCCGATGCCGCGCAGCGTGCGCTTGTCGAAGACGTTCTTGAAGCCGACAACGATCGGGGTCGAGACCATCGACGGCAGCTTCAGGCGGAACGTGAAATAGGCGACCGTCATCGCGCAGCAGCCGTAGATCGACCACGCGTGCAGGCCCCAGTGCAAATTCGTGATGACCATTGCATTGCGCGCGGCCTCGGCGGTCTCGCCCTCGCCGACCGGCGGGGTCATGAAATGATAAATCGGCTCGGCCACGCCCCAGAACAGCAGGCCCGAACCCATGCCGGCCGCGAACAGCATCGCGACCCACGAACCGGTGCTGAATTCGGGTTCCTCGTCGTCGGCGCCGAGCTTGATGTTGCCGTACCGGGAAAAGGCCATCACGGCCATGATGACGAGGAAGCCCGTGCACAGCAGCAGGAAATACCAGTCGAGTGCGGTCAGCGAGTAGTTGACGAGGCCCTGCGCGGCGCCGGTCATCGAATCGGGGTCGGCGACCCCCCAGACGGCAATGGCGGCGCATAAAATTAGCGACACGATCATGACAGTTTGCATTTATCGATCCCCCTCGATTTGTCCAGGTCATTGATCTGGAGCTTATTTTTTTGGACGCCAAACTGCGGGATCGCGGCCATCCGGAAAGGCCGGCCTCGGCGACACATGTTGGCGACAGCATAAAGGTTGATGCCGATCGTGTCTAACCGGTTGCGACCCTCAGCTGTTTTAATGCGACGATTCATCTAGGCTCGAGCCGCGATCACGCCGATCTCGACCAGCAGGTCGGGACTCGCGAGGCGCGCCTCGATGCAGGCGCGCGCCGGCGCGGCGCCTTCGAGCACCCATGCGTCCCAGACTTCGTTCATGCGAGCGAAATGACCGATGCTCGCGAGCCAGACCTGCGCCGACAATATCTGGCTCTTGCTGGAACCGGCCTCGTCGAGCAGGCGCTCGATCTTGGCGAGCACTTGCTGCGTCTGCGTCTCGACGTCGGCGTCGCGGTCGTCGGCGACCTGGCCGGCGAGGTAGACGGTATCGCCGTGGATGACGATCTGGCTCATGCGCTGGCCGGTGTGGTGGCGGGTGATGCTCATCGGAATCTCCTTTATCGATTGACGACCCGAAGGTCGCGCGGGTATTCGGTGATGTACTCGGTGCCGCTTTCGGTCACGACCACCGAATCGCCGATGCGGCCGCCGAGACGGCCGTCGACGCTGATGCCGCCGTCGACGGCGAAGGTCATGCCGGGTTGCAGCACGGTCTGGTCGCCGAGCTTGAGCTCGGGCGCCTCGAGATAGGCCATGCCGATCGAGCGGCCGGTGCGGTAACCGGTCTGGTAGCCGCGTTCGCGGTAAACGACGTTGGCGGCCTCGGCGACCGACTCGGCCGTGACCCCCGGTCGCATCGCCGCGATCGCGGCCTGTTGCGCGTCGATCGCGGCCTGTTGCACCTCGGCCGCGTCGTCGGCGACCTCGCGAATGAAAAACATGCGGTCGAAGCCGAGCCGGTAGTGCTTGAATTCGGCGAGGTTGCAAAAACAGAAATACACCGGGTCGCCGCGCTCGAGCGGCTTGACGCTGGCGCGGCGGTGCACCATCGACGTATCGCGCCCGGACTGCATGATCTGCAGGTTGTGGATCAGCGGCGAAACGAAGGCTTCCCAGCCCTTCGCGGTCAGGAAACCGGCGGCCTTGCGCGTGCCGGCCTCGATCACCGCGAGCGCCGCCTCGTACTCGGGCACGCCCTCGGCGAGCGCGCCCTCGGCGGCCTGCATCATCGTGCCGGCGATCGCGCCGGCCTGGCGCATGACGTCGATTTCCTCGGGCGACTTGATCATTCGCATCGCGCCGAGCAGTGACGCGATATCGGCGAGCGGCGTGTCGGGCATCTGGTCGTCGAACCAGGCCCGGACCAGCGGCGGCAGGGCCGCGCGCTCGATGCCGATCGCGCCGCGGTGGTCGCCGATCGCGCGCGCGAGCACGCTCTCCCAGCGGTCGGGGCCGGAGTCTTCCCACGTCTCGACGCGCTCGATCCAGGTCATCGCCGAGACCATCTCGCTTTCCATCAACGGCGTGATCACGACCGGCTCGACGTCCGGGCGCAGCAGCAGGAAAGTCGGGCGGCCGAACTCGACCGACAGATAGCCCCAGAACCCGGCGAGGTAGGCGATCGAGCTCTCGTCGGTAACGAGCGCGAGATCGATGCCGGCGTCGCCCAGGCGGGACTGGAATTCGGCGGTGCGCTGGCGCGCCTGTTCGAGCATGGCGAATAATCTGCGTGGTGATCGCGGTCAGCCGTGTATATCATACCGCCCCGGGGAAATACATTCTTAGCTGCGGTCGGCCGTATCGAAACCGGTCGACGCAATCGAAAACAAGAGGATCGATACCATGAGTGCCAGCTTCGTTCGCCTGCTGCCCGAGGGTTCCGCCGCCGGCCTGCAGCCATCCGACATGACCGATCCGGCGGCGTTCACGAGCGACGACAAGACCGAACTGAACGAAACCTTCTTCGCGACCGCCGACGAGAGCATCCTGACCGGCGTCTGGGAATGCGCGCCTTGCCGCGAGGACATCGACGCCTACCCGGTGCACGAAATGATGACGGTCTTGTCCGGCGCGGTGCGGCTGACCGATG
>JAHEKJ010000061.1 GCA_024638385.1 Gammaproteobacteria bacterium
TCAACGGCGCGCCCAGCACCCGCACCGCCCCCGCCCGCGGCAGCAGCATGCCGGCGACCAGGTTGAGCAGCGTCGACTTGCCGCAGCCGCTCGGTCCGCGCAGGAAGACACGCTCGCCAGGCGCCAGCTCGAAGCGGTCGATTTGCAACAGTGGCCGGACTTGCCCCGGCCACGCGAAAACGAGCGCATCGAGCTCGATGACCGCGGTCTGCGGGAAATTCGGGTCGGTCGGCATCGCGACGCGTTCAGCCGCGCTTTACGCCGGGACCCGGCGCAGGTCCGGCTCGGCTGACGGCCGGCGGCGCGAAGACAGTGCGGCGGCAAAGGGTTCTGAGGTCATCGGCATCGGCTGAAAATCCGCGCATCATGTTACGCGAAAGCGCGCCGCAGGCAAGCGCCAGGGGCATGCGCCGCGGCTAGCGCCAGTTCGACAACTCGATCAGGCTGTCGGCGAAGTTCGGGTTGGCGGGTTCGAGTTCGAGCGCGCGCCGGATCGCGTCCATTGCCGTTTCCAGCCGGCCCTGCTCGGCGAGCGCGTAGGCCAGGTTGTTCCAGATGTCGGCGCGTTGCGGGTTGCGATCGAGCGCGGCGCGATAAGCCCGCTCGGCCGCCAGAAATTCGCCGCGCGCGTAGGCGGTATTGCCGAGCCCGGCCAGCGCGAGCAGGTTGTCGGGCCAGCGCTCCGCGGCCGCGGCGTAGGCTCGCTGGGCCGCGTCGATACGCCCGACCGCTTCGAGGTCGACCGCGGCGGCGAGGTAGGTCGAGCTGACGGCGGTCAGCGGGATCTCGCCGGGCGGCACGATCACCAGCGCCCAGTTGCCGGCGCGGCGCCAGGTTCGCTCGAAGGTCGAAAACGAACGCGCGATGCGCCGGTGGGTGCCCGAACGCAGGATCAACTCACGCGCCGCGAGATCGTAGCCGATGACGACCTCGTAGTGCCATTTGGGCAGCATATCGAGGCCGAGGTTCTGCAACACGAAGACCGGATTGCCGGCCGCGAGCTCGCGCAGCAGCGACTCGAGACGGCCGTCGAGGCGCACCGGCAACAGGTCGTATTGACGGGTCGCGGCGACGACCTCGGCCTGCAGGCTGCCCTCGAGGCCGGGAATGAAGACTTGCCGCGCGATCTCGTCGGGCACGGCCGCGACGCCGCGGTAATTGTAGATCGCGGCGAGCGACGCCGGGCCGCAATGAAATTCCTGCTGCGGGTAAAACGGCACGCTTTCGAGCTCCACCCGCGGCGGAATGTCGGGCAGATCGGACAGCAGTTGCCGGGTCTGCGGCGTGCTTGCGCATCCCGCCGCGACCAGACAAACGAAAAGCGCGCACGCGCGAACGCGTGCGCAGCAGGCTTCGAGCTTCAATTAATTGGCGGTATCCGCGGGCCAGCCCGGAATGATGTCGGTATAGCCCATCAGCTCGGTGATGACGAGGATCAGGATGACGATGACGAGGCCGTCCGAACCCGCCGCCGGGTGCTCCTCGATTCGCTGGTGCAACTGTCTGACCTGGACGTCGGTCAAAGCCGCGACGCGCGCCGCGGCAGCGCGTTGCTCGACGCCGCCGCTCACGAGTTGCTCGACGACCCAGTCACGCTGCTGCACGAGGTCGCCGCTCGCGGCCGGCGTTGCGCCGGGTTGCATTTGCGCGGTCCCGACCATCGCGGCCTGGCCCGGCAAGCTGACCGCGGCCAGTGCGAGAGTGAAGAGTGCGCAATGAACGATTCTTTTTATCATCATGGAAATTACCTCTTTCGGGTTTTGGGTGGAGGTTGGTTCAGTATAGCGCAATTGTCGCTAAAGCAGCTTCGCGCCGTTCGGCACCGCGCGCTCGGGTCGCGCCAGCACGACCGCGCCGTTTTCGTCGTGAAATCCGGTCACCAGGCATTCCGAGCGCACCGGGCCGATCTGCTTCGGCGGGAAGTTGACGACGCCGACGACCTGGCGGCCGACGAGATCCTGCCTGTCGTAGTGATCGGTGATCTGCGCGCTCGACTTGCGGATGCCGATCTCGGCGCCGAAGTCGACCTTGAGCTTGTACGCCGGCTTGCGCGCCTCGGGGAAATCCTCGACTTCGACGATGGTGCCGACGCGCAGCTCGACCTTCTCGAAGTCTGACCAGTCTATGGTTTCCATTACAGTCTCCTCATTTGAATTCGCGGCGAATCGATTCGCTGTGCTCGCCGAGCGCCGGCACGCGGCGCGCAACCTCGCGCGCCGTGTCGCGCAGCGCCGCGACCGCGACGACCGACGCCTCGCCGCCGGGCGTGGTCACGCCGACGCGGCGCAGCTGCGGATGCGCGGACAGCCCGGCGACGTCGTTGAGCCGGCCGTAGGCGATGCCGGCGCGGCGCAGGCGCTCGATGATCGAAGCGCGCGGCGCCGCGGCGAAGGCTTCGCCGACCAGGCTGTCGACCCGCGCGCGATGCGCGACGCGCTGCCGGTTGTTGCACAGTTGCGCGTCGTCGGCGAGGGCTTCGTCGCCGAGCAGCTCGCGACAGAAGTTTCGCCATTCGCGCTCGTTCTGGATCGCGATCACGACCGTTTCGCCGTCGCCGCAGGCATAGGCGCCATACGGCGATATGGTGGCGTGATTGATGCCGACGCGAGGCTGCACCTTGCCGCCGTAGTCGTAGTGCAGCAGCGGCACTGCCATCCACTCGGCCATGCTGTCGAACAACGACACCTTGATCGTCGCGCCCTCGCCGCTCGACTCGCGCGCGATCAGCGCCTCGAGAATCGCGGCGTAGGCCTGCTGGCCGCAGTTGATGTCGCAGGCCGACACGCCGATGCGGCCGGGCGCGTCCGGCGTGCCGGTGATCGACGCCACGCCCGATTCGCACTGCACCAACAGGTCGTAGGCTTTCATCTCGGCATACTCGCCGTTGTCGCCGTAGCCCGAAATGTCGCAGCAGACGAGGCGCGGGTAGCGCCGGCGCAGCGCGTCGCTGGCGAAGCCGGCGCGCGCGGCGGCGCCGGGCGCGAGATTCTGGATGAAGACGTCGGCGCGCGCGAGGATGCGGTGCAGCAGCGCCGCGTCGGCGGCGTTCTTGATATCGGCGACGAGCGACTGCTTGCCCTGGTTGAGCCAGACGAAGTACGCCGATTCGCCGTCGACGACGTCGTCGTAGCCGCGCGCGAAATCGCCGTCGGCGCGCTCGACCTTGATTACCCGGGCGCCGGCATGGGCGAGCCGGTTCGAACAAAACGGCGCGGCCACGGCCTGCTCGATCGACACGACCAGGATGTCTTCGAGGCTCAGCATCAAAACGACTTCGGCAAGCCGAGCACGTGGGTCGCGATGTTCGACAGGATCAGGTTGGTCGAAATCGGCGCGACCTGGTACAGGCGGGTTTCGCGAAACTTGCGTTCGACGTCGTACTCGACCGTGAAGCCGTAGCCGCCGTGGGTTTGCAGGCACATGTCGGCGGCGGCCCAGGACGCGTCGGCGGCGAGCAGCTTGGCCATGTTAGCCTCGGTGCCGCAGGGCTCGCCGGCGTCGAACATTTGCTGCGCGCGCGCGACCATCAGCGCGGCCGCCTCGGTCTGCGCATAAGCGCGCGCGATCGGAAACTGGACGCCCTGGTTCTTGCCGATCGGGGCGCCGAAGACCTCGCGTTCGCGCGCGTAGGTCGACGCGCGCTCGATGAACCAGCGGGCATCGCCGATACACTCGGCGGCGATCAGGATACGCTCGGCGTTCATGCCGTCGAGAATGTAACCGAAACCCTTGCCTTCCTCGCCGATCAAATTCGTCGCCGGCACGCGCAGCTTGTCGATGAACAGCTCGGTGGTCGCATGGTTGAGCATGGTCTCGAGCGGGCGCACGGTCAGACCGTTGCCGACCGCGTCGCGCAGGTCGACGAGCAGCACCGACATGCCATGGGTGCGTTTCTCGACCTGCTCGCGCGGCGTCGTGCGCACCAGCAGCAACAGCAGGTCGGAGTGCTCGACGCGCGAGATGAAGACCTTTTGCCCGCTGACGACGTAATCGTCGCCATCGCGCTCGGCGCGTGTCTTGATTCGGGTCGTATCGGTGCCGCTCGACGGCTCGGTCACGCCGAAAGCCTGCAGGCGCAATTCGCCGGACGCGATCCGCGGCAGGTAGGCGCGCTTTTGGGCATCGTTGCCGTGGCGCAGCAGCGTGCCCATGACGTACATCTGCGCGTGGCAGGCGGCGCCGTTGGCGCCGCTTTTCTGAATTTCCTCGAGCACCGCGCAGGCCGCGCCGAGATCCATGCCGGCGCCGCCGAATTCCTCGGGGATCAGCACCGACAGGTAGCCGGCGTCGGTCAGCGCCTGCACGAACTCGGTCGGGTAAGCCTTGTCGCGATCCTTGTCCCGCCAGTAGGTATCGGGGTACTTGCGGCACAGGCGCGCGACCGCGTCGCGCACTTCGGGGTAGGAACGTTCTTCGGGCATCGCGCTACTTTAAACACCACCCGGAGTTCGGGCAAGCGGCGGGAGATTGCTTCGTCGCTGGCGTTCCTCGCAATGACATGCCCGTACCCTTGTCACTGCGAATGCGGCACCGCGTCATGTCGAGCTCCGGCTGGAGTTTACCCCGGCGAAAGCCGGGGCCGGGGCAGGCTTCACGAAGCAATCAGCCGAAGGCGTCCCGAGCGTAGCACGAAATCTTTCGGTCACCTGCGTCATTGCGAGCGCAGCGAAGCAATCTTTCGGTCACCTGCGTCATTGCGAGCGCAGCGAAGCAATCTTTCGGTCACCTGCGTCATTGCGAGCGCAGCGAAGCAATCTTTCGGTCACCTGCGTCATTGCGAGCGCAGCGAAGCAATCTCCGGGGACTGGGCGAGGTTCGGGAGATTGCTTCGTCGCGCGCGGCCTGCGGCCGCGCGCTCCTCGCCATGACGTGCCATTAATCGGGGACGATGTTGTGGTCGGGACCGTAGGGGAAGCCGGTGATGTTGTCGGCACCGCCATCGGTGATCACCAGGATATCGTGTTCGCGATAGCCGCCGGCGCCCGGCATGCCCGCGGGCAGCGTCAGCATCGGCTCCATCGACACCACCATGCCCGGCTCGAGCACCGTGTCGATATCCTCGCGCAGCTCGAGCCCGGCCTCGCGGCCGTAGTAATGCGACAGCAGGCCGAACGAGTGGCCGTACCCGAAAGTTCGGTACTGCAGCAGTTCGAGGTCGTCGAAGTAGCGGTTGATCTCGGCGCAGATGCCGGAACAGGTCGCGCCCGGTTTGATCAGCGAAAGGCCGAGTTCGTGCGCGCCGACGTTGGCCTGCCAGATCGCGAGCGATGCCGCGTCGGGCTCGCCGAGGAACAGGGTACGCTCGAGCGCGGTGTAGTAACCCGAAATCATCGGGAAGGCATTGAGGCTCAGGATGTCGCCGGCTTCGAGCGCGCGCGTCGTCACCGGGTTGTGCGCGCCGTCGGTGTTGAGGCCGGACTGGAACCAGACCCAGGTGTCGCGCAACTCGCTGTCGGGAAAGGCGCGCGCGATCTCGAGCTCCATCGCGTCGCGGCCGGCCATCGCGACGTCGATCTCGCGCGCGCCGACGGCGATCGCGTCACGAATCGCCGCACCGCCGATGTCGGCGGTGCGCGCGCCGCCCCTGATCAGCTCGATTTCGGCGGCCGACTTCCGCATCCGCAGCGCCATGATTTCGCGGTTCAGATCGAGCGCATCGACGCCGGGCAGGAATTCGCCGAGCAGGTCACGCTGGGCGAGCGTCATGTGGTCGCCTTCGATTCCGATCCGCCGGGCTTGCGGCAGCAGCGAGCGCAGCGCGCGCCAGTAATTGTTGCGCTGCCAGTCGGTATAGACGAGGTTGTCGCCGTAACCGCGCCGCCACGGCTGGCCGTAATCGATGTTGGCCGACACCGTCGTGCAGCCGGCGGCGGTTACGACGCAGGCGTAGGACCGGCCGAAGGAACAGTAGAGAAAGCCCGAGTAATAGGCGATGTTGTGCATCGATGTCAGCAGCATCGCGTCGACGTCGTGCGCCGCCATCAGCCCGCGCAACGCGGTCAGGCGGTGTTCGTATTCGGCTTCGGCAAACGGCAGTTTCGCCTTGGCGCCGTTGTGCAATTCGAGGAATTCGGGTCGGTTGGCAGCGGTCATGGTCATCACTCCGAAAGGTTTCCGGGTGACGCGTCACCCGGGGCAATCCGGGCGTACAGGATCGGACAGTCGGCCCCGGGAGCAGCGACGCCATCGCTGCGGGCCGGCGGCAATCTTAGCCACCTCGCGGACGGCAGGCAAGTTATAATACAGCGCTCCCCGGGTCGGCAGAACAGGAGCCGCCATGGCGACGCCCCGTTTCGAAATTCGCAATCCCGCCGCGACCGACTACCCGCACTGGCGGCCGCTGTGGCAGGGCTATCTCGAGTTCTACGAATCGACGCTCGACGAGCAGGTTACGGCGACGCTGTGGCGACGCATCCTCGACCCGGCCCACGAAATCCAGGGCCGCGTCGCCGCGCTGCCCGGAGGCGAACTCGCCGGATTCGTGCACTTCTTTCCGCACCCGCATACCTGGTACGAGCATCCGGTGTGTTATCTCAACGACCTGTTCGTCGCCCCCGATATTCGCGGCGGCGGCCTCGGCGCGTTGCTGATCGAAGCGGTCGTCGCCGAGGCCCGGCGCCAGCGCTGGGCCGAGGTTTACTGGCATACGCAGCATTTCAACGCCGTCGCGCGCGGGCTTTACGACAAGATCACCGGCGGCACCGACGGCTTCGTCAACTACACGATCAAGCTCGAAAGCTGAACGCCGCGCCAACCGGGCGAGCATCGGCCAACAATTAGGGGGACACAATACCTAACTACCTTAATTATTCGAAATCAGGGTTACGAGCTGAATAAGAATAATTGTGGTAGTTAGGTATTGTGTCCCCCTAATTATCGGGTTAGTCGTCGGCGGCGGGTAGCGTGAAGTGAAAAGCCGTGCCCTGCCCGGGGCCGGTGGACTCGATGCGGATTTCGCCGCCGTGGGCCTCGACGATGCGCTTGACCAGCGCCAGCCCGATTCCGGTGCCGTCGACCTTCGGATCGAGCCGGTCGAAAAGATCGAACACGCGGTGCTGGTACTCCGGCGCGATGCCGATGCCGTTGTCGCGAATCGTGCAATGCACCCGGCGACCCTCGCGCCGCGCGCGCACCTCGATGCACGGCTCCGGCTGCTCGCCCATGAACTTGATCGCGTTGTCGAGCAGGTTCTGAAAAACCTCGAGCAGGCGCCCGGGGTCGCCGGAGACGTCAGGCAGATCGTCGCCGATATCGAAGACGATCCCGCGTTCGTCGGCCTGGATCGCGAGTCGCTCGATCGCGTCGCGCGCGAGGTCGCCGACGTTGCGCCGTTCGGATGCCGCCATCTGCCGGCCGATACGGCTCAGTTCGAGCAGCTCGTCGAGCAGCTTGGTCATCTCGTCGGCGGCCTCGCCGATCAGCCTGGCATCGCGGTCGGCGGCGTCGCGGTCCTGCTGGTCGAGGTCTTTTTGCAGCAGGCCGAGAAAACCCTTGATCGTGACCAGCGGCGCCTTGAGGTCGTGCGAAACGGTATAGGCGAAACGTTCGAGTTCGGCGTTCTGATTCTGCAACTCGGCGTTGTTGGCCGCGATCTGGTACATCAACTGCTGCTGGCGGTAGAAGAACAGCGCGGTGATGATGATCAGCAGCGTGGCCAGCACCGCGATCGAGTAGAGATTGATGCGCGACGCGCCGAGGGCCTGTTGGAAATCGTCGACCGACAGGCCGATCGCGACGATCAGCGGGTAGTCCGGCACCTGGCGATACGAGTAATAACGCGTCACGTCGTCGACGACGCTGGTCTGCAGATAAATGCCGACCGGGTCCCGCGCCAGCTCCTTCCAGATGCGCGAACCGCTGATGTCCTGCCCCGGGCCCTGCGGACCGTAGGTCGAGCGCGCGCGAATGTACTTGTCGCTGCCGACCAGCGTGGCCGAGCTCTTCGGCCCGATCTGCATCGTGTTGAAAAACTCCGTAATGTGCTTCGCCTCCAGCGCGACGAACATGACGCCGCCGAAGCTGCCGTCGGGATTTTCATAACGGCGCACGAGGCGCACGATCAGCTTGCCGCTGTTGCGCCCCAGGTGCGGCTTCGAGATATACAGCTCATCCCCGCTCGCCATCTTCTGGTGCACGAAGTAGTCGCGATCGCTGGCATCCGTACCCGGCTTGATCCTGTGTCCCGAGACGAGCAGCGGCTTGCCGTCGGCGTCGATGATCGTAATATGCGACGCGATCGACTTGTTCAGCGGCACCTCTTTCATCAGCGCCTCGATCCGACCGATGTCATAGTGCTGCCGGTACTCGCGGCGCACGAGCTTGAGGTAGGAGTCGCCGTACTGGAAGATACCGAGCACGTGGCGCTCGAAGAACACGGCGATCTGGTTGGCCTGCGCCGCGGCGTCGTCGAAGCTTTGCTTTTCCTGGCGCGCGACGATGCCGTGCACGACCAGCCAGACCAGCAGCGACAACACCGTCGCGGCGGCGAGATAGAAGATTCCCGAGCGGGTGAGGCGCGTGTTTTCGCTTGGCCCCGTCATGCGATGCGATTGCCCTGGGTCGGTTACGGAGGCGATCCCGGCTGCCCTGGCCGGGGATCGTGACAGCGGCATTCGAGTGATCATAGACTCATATTCGGCCGAATTCACGATTACTTGTGGCTTCGGCCGGGATAGCGACGCGGGGCATGTCGTTTCTTCGCCGCGTCAGGTCGTTTATCGGTTGCTTATTGCGGTCGCATTCTGGTTAACTTGGCAGACACAACCCGGTTCCAATCAATGCATTACTCCGCTTTCAGCCTCGTCAGACAGGCGCTCGGGGGCAACCGCGGCTGGACCCGCGCGTGGCGCAACCCCGAGCCGAAGAAAAATTACGACGTCGTCATCATCGGTGGCGGCGGTCACGGGCTCGCGACCGCATACTACCTCGCCAGGTCGCACGGCGTGACCAGCGTCGCGGTGCTCGAAAAGGGCTACATCGGCGGCGGCAACACCGGCCGCAACACGACGATCGTGCGCTCCAACTACATGCTGAATCCGAACTCCCAGTTCTACGAGCACTCGATGAAATTGTGGGAAGGGTTGTCGCAGGACCTGAATTACAACGTCATGTTCAGCCAGCGCGGCGTGCTCAACCTGTTCCATACCGACGCGCAGCGCGACGCGGCCGCGCGGCGCGGCAACGCGATGCGCCTGAACGGCGTCGACGCCGTGATGCACGACCTCGACGGCGTCAGAAAACTGATGCCGCACCTCGACTTTTCGAGGCATACCCGTTTCCCGATACTCGGCGGGCTGGCGCAGCCGCGCGGCGGCACCGCGCGCCACGACGCGGTCGCCTGGGGTTACGCCCGCGGCGCCGACCGCCTCGGCGTCGACATCATCCAGCGCTGCGAGGTTACCGGCATCAAGCGCGACGGCAATCGCGTGATCGGCATCGAAACCACGCGCGGCCTGATCGGCGCCGGCCGCGTCGGCGTTGCCGTCGCCGGCAACTCGAGCCGGGTGTTCGGCATGGTCGGCATGAAACTGCCGATCGAATCGCATGTACTGCAGGCCTACGTTACCGAGGGCCTGAAGCCGCTGGTCGACACGGTCTGCACCTTCGGCGCCGGGCATTTCTACATCAGCCAGTCGGATAAGGGCGGCCTCGTCTTCGGCGGCGACATCGACGGCTGGAACACCTACGCCCAGCGCGGCAACCTGCCGACCTTCAACCACGTCGTCGCCGGCGGCGTGACGATGATGCCCTGCCTCTCGCGCCTGCGCATCCTGCGCCAGTGGGGCGGCGTCATGGACATGTCGATGGACGGCAGCCCGATCATCGGCAAGACGCCGATCGACAACCTCTACATCAACGGCGGCTGGTGTTACGGCGGCTTCAAGGCGACGCCGGGCTCGGGCTGGGTCTTCGCGCACACGATCGCCAACGACAAGCCGCACGAGCTCAACGCCGAATTCACGCTCGAGCGTTTCCGCGAGGGCAGAATGATCGACGAGAAAGGCGTCGGCGCGTCGCCGAAGTCGCACTAGGAGGCCACGATGCTGCGAATCAATTGCCCCTGGTGCGGGCTCCGCAACGAAGACGAGTTTTCCTACGGCGGCGACGCGACGGTCGTACGTCCGGCCGACGACGCGTCGCAGGACGACTGGTACGACTACGTCTACACGCGTGACAATCCCGCCGGGCGCCACAGCGAGTACTGGCACCACGTCGGCGGTTGCCGCGCGTGGCTCAGGGTCGAGCGCGACACGCTGACCCATGAAATCTTCAGCGTCGAGCCGGCATCGCCGAATCTGCCGGCGCCCGGCGGGGAGGCCTGATCCGATGGCGCAGGATTTTCGACTGAGCAAGGGCGGCCAGATCGACCGCGAACAACCGGCGTCGTTTTCGTTCGACGGCAAGTCCTACCAGGGATTCGAGGGCGATACGCTGGCGTCGGCGCTGCTCGCCAACGGCGTGCACCTGATGGCGCGCAGCTTCAAGTACCATCGGCCGCGCGGCGTGTCGACGGTCGGCTCGGAAGAGCCCAACGCGATAGTCGAGCTGCGCACCGGGCCGCGCAAGGAACCGAACACGCGCGTCACCACGGTCGAACTGTTCGACGGCCTCGTCGCCAATAGCCAGAACCGCTGGCCGTCGCTCGGTTTCGACGTCATGGCGATCAACAACCTGTTCTCGCCGTTGCTGTCGGCCGGTTTCTACTACAAGACCTTCAAGTGGCCGGCGTCGTTCTGGACCAACGTCTACGAGCACGTCATCCGCCGCGCCGCCGGCCTCGGCAGCGCCTCGACCGAGGCCGACCCGGATTTTTACGAGCAATGCCACGCGCATTGCGACCTGCTCGTCGTCGGCGCCGGCCCGGCGGGGCTGTCGGCGGCGCTGGCCGCGGCGAAGAGCGACGCGCGCGTGATCCTCGTCGACGAGCACGCCCGCGCCGGCGGTTCGCTCAACAACGAAAGGTATACGATCGACGGCAAGCCCGGCCCCGACTGGGCCGGGGAAGTGCTGGCCAAACTCGCGACCATGGAAAACGTGCGAGTTTTCCCGCGCACCACCGCGTTCGGTTACTACGATCACAATGCAATTGGCGCGATCGAGCGCGTCGCCGACCACCTGCCGGTGCCGCCGCGCGGCACGCCGCGGCAACGCATGTGGATGTTCTACGCCGGCCGCGTCGTGCTCGCGACCGGCGCGACCGAACGTCCGCTGGTGTTCGGCAACAACGACAAGCCGGGCGTCATGCTGGCGTCGGCGGCGCGCGCCTACGTCAACCGCTACGCGGTCAGGCCGGGCAGGCGGGTCGTCGTCGCGACCAACAACAACGACGCCTACCGCAGCGCGATCGACCTGCACGACGCCGGCATGCGCGTCGTCGCGCTGCTCGATTCGCGCGCCGCGCCGGCCGCGCCGCTCGCCGACGAGATCGAAAAGCGCTCGATCCCGCTGTTCACCGGCAAGACCGTCGGCGCCGCCAGCGGCGGCCGGCACGTCAAGAGCGCGCAGGTCGTCAGCACCACCGGCGAGGACGGCACGCAAAGCCTCGCCTGCGACCTGATCGCGACTTCCGGCGGCTGGAACCCGAACGTACACCTGCACAGCCAGTCGGGCGCAAAACCGAAGTACGACGAGACCATTTTGAGCTTCGTGCCGGGCGATTCGCGCCAGGCCGAGGTCTCGGTCGGCGCCGCGCGCGGCAGCTTCGAATTGCAGGCCTGCCTCGACGAGGGCGCCGCAGCAGGCGCCGAGGCGGCGAAGCAAAGCGGGTTCGAAGGCAAGAAATCGAAAAAGGCGAAAGCCGGCGACGACGGTGCCTACGCGGTCGAGGCGCTGTGGATCGCGCCGACGCCCAACGGCAAGGCCTACAAGCAATTCGTCGACATGCAAAACGACGTCAAGGCATCGGACGTGCAACTCGCCAACCAGGAAGGCTACGACTCGGTCGAATTGCTCAAGCGCTACACGACCCAGGGCATGGCGACCGACCAGGGCAAGACCAGCAACGTCAACGCGCTCGCGATCCTTGCCGGCCAGCGCGGCGACCCGATCCCCGAGGTCGGCATCACGACCTTTCGCCCGCCCTACGTGCCGGTCGCGATGGGCGTGTTCGCCGGGCACACCGTCGGCGCCGACTTCATGCCGGTGCGGCGCACCGCGATCCACGACTGGAACGAAAAGGAAGGCGCGGTCTTCATCGAGGCCGGGCTGTGGCTGCGCGCGCGCTACTACCCGAAGAGCCCGAACGACAAGCTGTACGATTGCTACGTGCGCGAGACCGAGGCGACGCGCAGCAACGTCGCGCTGGTCGACGTCACGACGCTCGGCAAGATCGACATCCAGGGCCCCGATGCGCCCGAGTTCCTCAACCGCCTCTACATCAACAACTGGCTCAAGCTGCCGGTCGGCAAGGCGCGCTACGGCGCGATGCTGCGCGAGGACGGCATCGTCTACGACGACGGCACGACTTCGCGCCTCGGCGAAAATCATTTTTTCATGACGACGACGACCGCCAACGCCGCGTCGGTGCTCGCGCACATGGAACAGTATCACCAGACCCGCTGGCCCGAGCTCGACGTCGTCTTCTGCTCGGTCACCGAGCAGTGGACCGGCATCGCGATCGCCGGGCCGAACAGCCGCAAGCTGCTCGAGAGGGTCATCGACATCGACATCGACAACGAGGCCTTTCCGTTCATGGCGGTCGGCGAGTGCAAGATGAACGACATCCCCGGACGGCTGTTTCGGATTTCGTTTTCCGGCGAACTCGCCTACGAACTCAACGTGCCGGCAGACTACGGCGAGCAGGCCTGGCTCGAACTACTCGAGGCCGGCGAGGAACTCGGCGTATCGGTCTACGGCACCGAGGCGCTCGGCACCATGCGCATCGAGAAGGGTCACGTCGCCGGCTCCGAGCTCGACGGCCGCACGACCGCGAAGGATCTCGGCCTCGAGGGCATGGCCAACCGCGACAAGCACTTCATCGGCAAGCAGATGTCCGACCGGCCGGCGCTCGTCGGCGAAGGGCGCCTGCAGGTCGTCGGATTGAAATCGCTCGAGCCGGGGCGCAACCTGCGCATCGGTGCGCACCTGGTCGACCCTGCGGTCAAACTCGACACGGTCAGCCAGTCGCAGGGGCACGTGACGGCAACGACCTACAGCCCGAGCCTCGAATGCGGCATCGCGCTCGGTTTGCTGCGCGACGGCGCATCGCGCCACGGCGAGCAACTCGAGGCCGTGTTCCCGCTCGACAAGCAGAAGGTCAGGGTCGAGGTCTGTCACCCGGTCTTCATCGATCCCAAGGGGGAACTCGTCCGTGCCTGAGCAAGCTAGCTTACCGGCGCGCAAGTCGCCGCTGTCGAATTACACGCGCGAGCACATCGTCGATTATCCGCGGGTACGCCTCAGCGAACGCAAGGCGCTGACCGCGATCCAGGTGCTGAGCTTCAACGGCAAGCACGACGCCGCGGCGCAGGCCATCGGCGAAGCGCTCGGTATCGAGTGCTCGACCCGCCCGGGCGCGAGCAACAGCGACGGCAAGACGCAAGTGTCGTGGAACGGACCGAACAGCTGGATGATCGTCGCCAGCGACGACGAGGCCGGCTTCGCGCCGGGCGAACTGTTCGCCAGAATTCAGGCCGCGGTCGGCGAGCTCGGCGCGGTCGTCGACCAGAGTCACGGTCGTTGCGGCCTGCGCCTGTCGGGTGAATGCGCGCGCGCGGTCATGGAGAAGAACACCGCGCTCGACCTGCACCCGCGCGCGTTCGGGCCGGGGCGATGCGCGTTGACGTCGGTTGCGCACATGAACGCGACCCTGGTCCAGGTCGACGATGCGCCGACCTACGATCTCTACGTCGCGCGCAGCCTCGCGCGCTCGTTTGCGCACGCGCTCGAACACGCCTGCCACGAGTTCGAACGCGGCTGAGGCCTCAGCGCAGCGCCTGCAGGTTCGAGATCAGAACCCTGATCTTGCGCTCGTACTCTTCCTGGATCTTGTGCGCGAGGTCGGCCTCCGGGCCGCAGCATTGCACGGTCGCTTCGCGCGCGGCCTCGCTGGTGTGCTCGACCGTGCGAATCAGCGACTTGTTGATGATTTTCAGGATGTGCTTGCGATCATCGTCGCTCAAATCGTAGTCGCCCAGCGCATCCTCGATTCTTTGCAGGGCTTTTTGTGCCGTTTCTTCCAGCGCCATGGTGGCCTCCTATGGGGTTTGTTCCCGGTTCAGACTGCGCTCCAGGTCGTCGATCAATTCGTCGGCCCGTTCGATACCGACCGACAAGCGTAACAGGTTCGGCGGCACCGCGCTCATCGGGCCCTCGACCGACGCGCGGTGCTCGATCAGGCTCTCGACGCCGCCGAGCGAGGTCGCGCGCACGAACAGTTTCGTGCGCCCGGCAATCGCCTTCGCGTCGTCGGCATCGCCCCTGATCAACAAGGACAACATGCCGCCGAAGCCGCGGGTCATCTGCCGGCGCGCGATCGCGTGCCCCGGGTGGCTTTCGAGCCCGGGGTAGAGCACCCGCTCGAGCGCCGGGTGGTTCTCGAAATGGCGTGCGATCGCAAGCGCGTTGCGCGACGCCTGGTCGAAGCGCAGCGCGAGCGTGCGCATCCCGCGCAGCAGCAGCCAGGCCTCGACCGGGCCGAGCACGCCGCCGGTCAGCTTGCGGACTTCGTTGATCTCTTCCCAGCGGGCGTCGGCTCTCGCGCTGACGAGGATGCCCGCGACGATATCGCTGTGGCCGTTCAGGTACTTGGTTGCCGAGTGGAATACGATATCGGCGCCGAGCTCGAGCGGGCGCGTCGTCACCGGCGTCGACACCGTCGCGTCGACCGCGAGAATCGCGCCGGCGGCGTGCGCGATCTCGGCGGCGGCGGCGACGTCGATGACGTCCCAGGTCGGGTTGACCGGGGTTTCGACCCAGACCACCGCGGTCTTGCCCGCTTCGACCGCGCGCTCGAGGTCGGCCGGATCGGCCGCGTCATAGAGCGTCAGGCCGATGCCGCGGCGCTCGGCGATTCGCCGCAGCCAGTCCTGCGCGCCGTGATACATGATCCGCGGCGCGGCGACGTGCTCGCCGCTGTTGACCGTCTCGAACAGCGTGCAGACCGCGGCCATGCCGGAGGCGAAGCATAGCGCGGCTTCGCCGCCGTCGAGGTCGGCGCAAATCTTCTCGAGCAGAGCCCAGATCGGATTGCCGTTGCGACCGTAGCTGTAGTCGCCAATGAAATCGTAGTTTTCGTCGCGGGCGAAGGTCGACGACAGCTGCAGCGGTGGATTGACGCCGCCGGTGACCTCGTCGATGTAGTGGCAGGCTTGCGCGAGGCGCGAATCGATCGATTGGGTCTGGTCTTCGCTCATCGTTTTTCTGTGCCGCCGGGATCGATAAATTTCATCACTGAAGGGCTTATGTTACCAGAGCTAATCATCTATTCTTCGGTAATATTCAGGAGACCCCGACCGACTCAAGCCATGGCCGCATCCCCCTACTCGATCGACGGCGACGCGCGCAAGATCGATCCCTACAAAAAGCCCGAGTTCGCGCTCAAACCGGACGGCTCGCTCGACGACAACGACCGCGTCGAAATCGGCCCCACCGCACCCGCGTTCGCCGAGTGGCAGGCGCTCGGCCTCGAGCTGCCTCAGCTTCCGGCGATGCGCGAATTCCGCCTGCAGCGCCTGGTGGCGGAGCTGCAGCAGCGCGACTACGGCGGCATCGTCCTGTTCGACCCGCTCAACATCCGCTATGCGACCGATACCACCAACATGCAGCTGTGGATCGCGCACAACCCGGCGCGGGCGTGCTTCGTGTCGGCCTCGGGCTACATCGCGCTGTTCGACTTTCATGGCGGCGACCACCTGTCGGCGCACCTGCCGCTGGTGCGCGAGGTGCGCAGCGGCGCGTCGTTCTACTACTTCGAATCGGCCGTCCGCGACGACGAGCACGCCGACAAGTTCGCCGCGCAAATCGACGAACTGATGCGCGCCCACAGCGGCGCCAACCGCCGGCTGGCGGTCGACAAGATCGAGATCGCCGGCTTGCGCGCGCTCGAGCGCGCCGGCTTCGAGGTGTTCCCCGGACAGGAGGTCACCGAGCTCGCGCGCGTGATCAAGGGCCCCGACGAGATTCGCGCGATGCGCTGCTCGATCGCCGCCTGCGAGGCGGCGATGGCCGAGATGGAAGCCGCGATCGAGGTCGGCAAGAGCGAGAACGAGATCTGGGCCGAGCTGCATGCCGGCAACATCAAACGCGGCGGCGAGTGGCTCGAGACGCGGATCTTCTCGTCCGGGCCGCGTACCAACCCGTGGTTCCAGGAGTCGGGGCCGCGCATCGTCGGCGACGGCGAACTGCTCGCGCTCGACACCGACATGGTCGGCACCTACGGCATCTGCTGCGATATTTCACGAACCTGGCTAAGCGGCGACGGCGAACCGACCGATTACCAGAAATGGTTATACCAGGTCGGTTACGAGCACGTCATGACCAACATGGAACTACTGAAACCCGGCGTGAGTTTTCGCGAGATCACCGAAAAGGCCCACCGGTTGCCCGAATCGTGCATCCCGAACCGCTACGGCGTCGTCATGCACGGCGTCGGCCTGTGCGACGAGTACCCGTGCATCCGCTACCGCGAGGATTACGATGCCTACGGCTACGACGGCGCGTTCGAGCCCGGCATGGTGATTTGCGTCGAGGTCTATCTCGGCGAGGTCGGCGGCCGCGAGGGCGTCAAGCTCGAGGACCAGGTGCTGATCACCGACGACGGCTTCGAGAACCTGACCCGCTACCCGTTCGAGCAGCGCCTGCTCGACCGGACGAGCGGGTAGCGATATACCGGTTGCGTTAATCGCAACAGGTATACTGTCCCCGTATTCGTCGGTGTCGCGCCCCAAGCGACATGCGCGCTCGAATTAGCTTCATTCATCAATCTCGGTTACTTTGCCGTTTGCTACGAGGTCACTATAGAAATCCGGGAGGACCAGGCCCGATTCGACAGCTTGCTGCAATTCCGCCTCGGCGCTTTTTACACCGGCCAGCCGATCGATTACATCAGCCAGTTGTCCCGAGGGCACAACAACGACACCGTCTCGGTCGGCAACGATAACATCGCCGGAACAGACGTGAGTCGAATCAAGATTCACCGGTAATCCCGCGGTTGCAGGGCCTGTTCTGGCAGGTGAATTTGGAGTAATGCCTTTACAAAATACGGGCAGGGATACGCGCTCTATACCTTCCAGATCCCGGGCAAGCCCATCGGTGACAAAACCTGCAACACCCTTGTTTTTCATCATCATCAATACCAGGTCACCAATCACTGCCGTAGACGTGTGCGAATCTGTCGAGGCTACTATTATGTCGCCGGCCTGCGCGATATCGAGCGCCCCAAGTACGCCAAGGTTGTCCGCCGGACCACATTCGCAGGTAACCGCTACACCGACAATGGAAGATTTTATTGGCAGTAATGGTTTAATCGCGTAATGAAGTGATCCGCGTCCATTCATACAATCGACAATAAACCCTGTTGGCGTATCGCTTAGCGAGTCTACATCCGCCTTGAGCGGACGGGGAAAGTTTCGTTTTAACCTTAGTATCGGACTGTCTTCTATCATGGGAAACCAGGTTCCTTTGGATGTGTCGTATCAAATCTGCGTACAGCGCGCGAGCGGCGTCGAATCGTTTAATTTTTCTTCGGCCGGGAGCCTCACCGATGATGCCTGACGCCTCGCATCAGCGGCCAAAGTGTGCGCGTAGCGAGCATTTGGTCCGTCTGCATGCGTTTGTTTTGTGTTTCGTTAAAGCTTCTATTCCTTCTCGATTTTAGGCATTACGGAGAGGTCCTGAGTCCAGGGCTGGGCAGATCGAGCCCAGTATTGGGTTTTTGGAATTAGTTGGTTTCGTTGATTAATCGCTCCTACCCTAATTCCAAAGTAGCCGCTTTCGCCTTCTGGTGGCGCCGAATAAAGGGGGCTACCGCATTCGGGACAAAAAGCTTGTAATCGTTGTGAACCATCATCTGCTGTCTTTGCATACAGTTTTGGATTCCCGCTGAGCAGTTCGAATGAATTCGCATCTGCTGGCGCCACTGTGCGGTATGCGGAACCAGATAGAGTCTGGCAATCAGTGCAATGACAAATTTCGACTTGCTCGGGATCTATTTCAGCCCGAAATCGAATTTGCCCACAATGACATTTGCCATCAATATTCAATGCTACTCGTCCAATTCAATTTCCGAAAAACACATAACGCCTCGCATCAGCGGCTGACAAAGCACGTAGCGGTTTGGCAGCCCGATGCCTGCGCTTGTTATAGCGAAAAATGCCCCTGGTTGATGTGCACATAGTCCATTATTTTTTTCCCCAGATTTTCATCTAGCTCATAGTATTTTTTGTCCAGTTCTTCCCAAGGGTCGTTTTCAAAGTTGTCAGTAATGTTTCCGAGCTCTTCTAACATCCTGTCATAATCATTTGATGGGACTTTTCCGTAAATCGAAATGGCTGCACTTACCAATTCCCTGCACTCCTCGGCGTCAATTGCATCAAGCGATTCAAGTATCATGCTAGCCAGGTGGCCTGTATTGTAAAAATATGTTCCAAACCCACCGCTATCTAGTTGACGAATCATATCACCGACCAGATAAACTGATTCTTCAGCTTTTGAAAAAGAATCAAATCCTTGAGTGTTTTCCTTATCCATCAAGAGGCCGCTAAGATGGCCAATAAGAATGTAATCATCTTCGGTTTTACGATATTCCAATATTTCTTCGATGCTGTTTCCAAGGGTTTGTCCAGCTAGCCCTTGACAAGATTCGTTCTGGTTTCTGATTGGCTGTTGACCTACTTGGTCATTAGCTTTCATGACACCCATGCGAACGGCAATATCTTCTGCCCTATCCCAAAAACTTTTGGGGTTTGGGCCTTTGTAACAGGGCATACATAGCCCACCGGTTTTCTGTATTGTCGCAGGTAGAACTTTCTTGCCACACATCTTACAGGGAACTTTTTCCAACCTTTAACTTCTCCTCAAGCTATAACGCTGCGCTCAGCGGCAGACAAGGCGCGTAGCGGCTTGGCTGTCCGTCTGCAGCGCCTTGTTATAACTTTTCGTGCTTTCAGTTTTCACATTCAAATTGGCCTTGTTTTGAATTGCTTCCTTTCGGCAATTTTTTATATCTGCAGTAAATGTAGAAACCAATTCCTTCAATTACCAAAAAAGCGCCAATAAAATAATAAAACGATCCGCCAACATAGAGACAAGCTAATGCTAGTAGCAAGTTGATTATCAGATGAATTGTTGCGCCCTTCATATTTCTATAGAAAAGTTATAACAATGATATAGACGGAATCCGTATTTTGTCAGGATAGACGGATTCCGTATATGCTGCCCGAAGATCAGGTTGTAATACGGCGAAGCATCCAGACGTTCGAGGCGGGTAGACCGACAACCAGGGAAAAGGTCTGACCGGATACTCAGGCAATCCCCTCGTATGTTGCATCGCGATATATACCGCGAATTCAGATCGTTACCGGACAAGTTTCAAATGATTTGGCCAAGTTTCATTGTTCGCCAAAGCCAGCGAGACTGACGTGTAAACACGATCGTTGTTCGATTGATTTCCGACTATTTCGACAGCATCCCGATACCAAAGGCCGAAACTCCAGCTCGAATCGCCGACTTCGGCGCATGAGTCAATAATCTTCTGACTCAGGCTGTCGGTTCGAGCAGCGGCTCTTCGCTGCCGAGTTCTTCCTTGCGGTGAGCCATGTAGGCGTGCAGGGCCTCGTCGATCGCCGGGTCGATCGGCGGCGGCTCGAATTCGGCGAGGATCTTCGGCCACAGCTCGGTGGCGCGCGCCGTCGCGTCTTTCGCGCCGGCCAGCGTCCAGCTCTCGCTGTTCTGCCAGTCGCTGATGAAGGGCTCGTAGAACGCGGTCTTGTAGCGCGCCATCGTGTGCGCGCATCCGAAGAAGTGCCCGCCCGGTCCGACTTCCCGCATCGCGTCGACGCCGACCTCGTCGAGGTCGATCTTGAGCGGCGCCAGCATCGCGCTCATGTGCTGCAGCATTTCGCAATCGATCACGAGTTTCTCGAACGACGCGACCAGTCCGCCCTCGAGCCAGCCGGCGGTGTGGTAGATCAGATTGCCGTGGCCGAGCACCGCGCTCCACAGCGCCATCTGCGTCTCGTACGTCGCCTGCGCGTCGACCGCGTTCGATGCGTTGCAGGCGCTCGAGCGATACGGCAATCCGTAGCGGCGCGCGAGCTGGCCGCCGGCGATGTTGGCGAGCGCGTTTTCGGGCGTGCCGAAGGCCGGCGAGCCGGACCGCATGTCGACGTTCGACGTGAAGCCGCCGTAGACGCAGGGCACGCCGGGATTCGTCAGCTGCAGCAGCGCGATGCCGAGCAGCGCCTCGGCGTTTTGCTGCGCCAGCGCGCCGGCCATCGTCACCGGCGTCATCGCGCCCATCAGCGTGAACGGCGTGACCGTGACCGGCTGGCCGAACATCGCCAGCTGCATCGCGCCGTAGGCCATTGCGTCGTCGAGCTTGCGCGGCGAATTGACGTTGATGTTGGTCATCACGCTCGGCCGCGATTTCATTTCCTCCATCGATAGCCCGCGCGCGATCGCGCACATCTCGATCGCATCGCGCGCGCGCCCGCCGCCGATGCCGGTGGCGAAGAACGGCTTGTCCGACAGCGTCAGGTTGACGTAGGTCGTATCGAGGTGGCGCGAATTGGCCGGCATGTCGGTCGGCGCGGTCGCCTGATTGCCGAAGAAGGTCAGCACGTTGAAATACTGGCCGAAACTGATCAGTTTCCGGTAATCGTCGTAGTTGCCGGCACGGCGGCCATTGATGTTGTCGTGCACGTTCGGCGTGCCCGAGACCAGGCCGAAATTGATCACGTTGTCGCCGACGAGAATCTTCTGCTCCGGGTTGCGCGGCACCACCTCGAAGCTCGCCGGCGCCTTGCCCACGGTTTCGAGCACGAGACCGCGGTCCATGCGCACGACGCCGTCGTCGTCGACCTCGGCGCCGGCGCGACGAAACAGATCCAGCGCCTGGTCGCCGAGCACCTCGACGCCCTCCTCCTCGAGAATGCGCAGGGACACGTCGTGAATGAACTCGAGTTGCTCGGCGTCGAGTGGTTCCAGCGGCGGAAATCGGTTGCGCAATACCTGGCGGTCGAGCTGGTGAATCAGGACCGGTTTTTCGACGGCGGGGCGGCGTCGACGGCGACGGTTGGGTCGGGGCATGATGGGCGTTGCGCCTAAAAATGTGCGTGAGACGCGGTAATCCTATATCATCGTTCGGGATTTATCACACGACCATTATCACCATAGGGGGAGAATAATAATGGCAAAAAGCGCCAAAGTACGCGGATTATCCGACATCCTGACCTTCTTCCGGCGCAACGAAACGCCCATATTTTTCGTCTCGCCGACCGCGTTCAATCTGCTTGGTCTCGAGAAGTTCGTCAATCGTTTCTATCACATCAACTACTTCGATTCCTTCGACGGCCACCATCCGCGGGTGTTCGTGCCGCAGGAAAAGGAGCATGCCGAGTTCGAGTCGATGGAAGACGTCTGTAACTACATGCTGCAGCACAAGGAAGTTATCGACAAGATCAGGAAATCGGGCGGCGGCACGCCGCGCGTGCTGTTCGTCATGCTCGACGAGAAGACCGAGGAAATCTGCCAGCAGCTCGGCGTCAAGATCGCGCTGCCACCGGTCGAGATGCGCAAGCGCCTGGATTCGAAGATCGAATTGACCAAGCTCGCCAGCAGAGCCGGCATCGACAGCGCGCCGAACGTGCTCGGCACGGCCGACAGTTACGATGACTTGATGAAACTCGCCAACGGCGCCGGGCTCGGCAACGATCTCGTCGTGCAACTACCCTACGGCGACTCTGGCCGCACCACGTTCTTCATCAAGGACGAGTCCGGCTGGAACAAGAACGCCAAGGACATGAAGGGCGAACAACTCAAGGTCATGAAGCGCATCAACCACATGCCGGGCACGATGGAAGTCTGCGTCACCCGCCACGGCACGCTCTCGGGCCCGATCCAGACCGACATCACCGGCTACGAGGAAATCACGCCGTACAAGGGCGGCTGGTGCGGCAACGACGTCTGGCCGCACATCTTCAACGCCAAGGTCCGGCGCGACCTGCGCAAGATGGCATCCGGCCTCGGCGATGCGATGTTCAAGGAAGGCTACAAGGGCGTATTCTGCATGGACTTCCTGCTCGACACCGACGACGGCACGCCCTACCTCGGCGAGGTCAACCCGCGGATCAGCGGCGCGAGCCCGCTGACCAACCTGATCACCGCGCACTACGGCGGCGTGCCGCTGTTCCTGTTTCACCTGCTCGAGTTTCTCGACGTCGACTACGAGGTCAATCTCAAGAAGATCCAGAATCGCTGGAACGAGTACGATTTCTGGACCCAGCTCGTGCTCAAGCAGACCTACGATCGCGTGCAGCAGCTAACCCACGCGCCGCGCTCCGGCGTCTGGCGCATGGACAAGTACGGCGCGATCACCTTCGATCGGCTCGACCTCGACTGGACCAACGTCATCGATAACGACGAGGCCTACTACCTGCGCGTCTACCGCGAAGGCGATTACACCTACAAGGGGGCCGATCTCGGCATCATTGTCGCGCGCGGGCGAATGCAGACCGAGGACCGTCAGCTGCGCGAGCGCGCCAAGCTCTGGACCGCGGCGATCAACGCCGAGTTTCATGGCGTCGAACCGAAGGCGATCCCCGCGATCTACGAGGACCCGTACCAGTCGAAGTT
>JAHEKJ010000169.1 GCA_024638385.1 Gammaproteobacteria bacterium
GCGAACGCGAGATCGAGATTACGTGGCGCGATGGTGAGCGCGCTCGTTTTCACCATGTCTGGTTGCGCGACAATTGCGCCTGCGCCGACTGCGGCGACCGCGACGGCGGTCATCGCTACCTCGAGCTCGGCAGCATCGATGCCGACGTGACTCCGCAAGAGGTCGGCCTCGACGCCGACGGCAATCTCGAAATTCACTGGCAAGGCGACCGGCACCTGACGCGCTTCACGTCGGCGTGGCTGCGCGCGCATCGCTATCCGCGCGGGCCGGAGAACCGGGCCGGCGCCCGACATTGGGACGCCGGCGCAACCGCCGAGCTGCCGACATGGGACTACCCCCGCGCATGCGCCGACGATGCCTACCGCCGGCGCTTGTTCGCGCACCTGCGCGAGCATGGCCTCGCGATTCTAGACGCGGTGCCGATCGAAACCGGCGAGATCGAGCGCCTCGCGTCGTTGTTCGGCTTCATCCGCGAAACCCATTACGGCCGCGTGTTCGAGCTGCTGTCGACCCCCGAACAGCGCATCCTCGCGCAAACCGCGCATGCGATCCGGCCGCACAACGACGAGCTGTTCCGTTCGCCGATCCCGGGGCTATTCATGATGCACTGCCTGCGCGCGAGCGAGTGCGGCGGCGGGGCTTCGATCTTCGTCGACGGCTTCAACGCCGCCGCGCGGCTGCGCCGCGACGATCCTGAAGCCTTCGAAATCCTGACCCGGGTCGAAATACCGCACCGGCGCTTCCTCGTCGACGCGGTCGACGACGTCGCGCTCGCGGCAAGCCATCCCGCGATCGAACTGGACCGCGACGGCGAGATCGCCGCGGTCCACGTCAACGAGCGCACGATGGCGCCGCTCGATGCCGAACCCGGGCAGACCGAGCCGCTCTACCGCGCGCTGCGCGAATTCCTGCGCCGGCTCTACGACCCGGCCAACTGTATCGAGTATCGCCTCGACGCCGGCCAGGCCGCGGTCATGGACAACCACCGCGTGCTGCACGCGCGCAAGGCTTTCACCGGCCACCGCCACATCCGCCAGTGCCATGTCGACCGCGACGAATTCTTCAGCCGCCTGCGCGCGCTCGAGCGCCGCCTCGACCCCCAAACCTGGCGCCGCCGCCATGGCCGCTGACCCCAACCGAGTTTCTGCTCGGAGCAACTATTCGACACAAAGCGCAATTTCATGCAATTCTTGCTCCGAGCAACAATTTGTGACGCCGCCGCCACGGCCGCCGATCGCAGCCCGAGTTGTCGCCCGGAGTTGTTAACAACGGGATCAGGTAGTTGTCGCTGCGGGCAACTTCCGGCGGTTTTTGCCGTCGAACTTCCGACCGGATCGTCCGGCCGAGAAAGATCCGAACCCGCAAGCTCACAGGAGTAATTCGATGAAAGGCTTAACGACACTTGCCTGCCTTGGGCTCGCGTTCGCGCTCGCAGGATGCGCAACCACCGGCGGCAAGACGCCGGCCGACCAGCGCCAGTCGATCCTCGCGATGGAAAACCAGGCGCTGGCGGAACTCTACCGGCAAAAGCCGGACGTGCGCGCGCAGATCGCGAGCGCGCCCGGTTACGCAGTCTTCAGCAATGCCAACGTCAACCTCGTGCTCGCCAGTTTCGGCGGCGGTTACGGCGTCGCAACCGAGCGGCGATCGGGGAAACGGACCTTCATGAAAATGGGCGAAGTCGGGGTCGGCCTCGGCCTCGGGGTCAAGGACTTCCGCATCGTCTTCGTGTTCCACACCGAGGACAGCCTGCGCAATTTCGTCGACCAGGGCTGGGCCCTGGGCGCGCAGGCCGACGCCGCCGCCAAGGCCGGTGACAAGGGCGCCGCCGTCGGCGGCGAACTCACCGTCGGCAACATGACGATTTACCAGTTGACCGAGTCCGGTCTCGCACTGCAGGCGACGATCAAGGGCACCCGTTTCTGGAAGGACGACAACCTGAACTAGGCCGTACGGGCCCGGGTCGGAGTAAAATCGGGTCGAGTAGTCGCGCGCCGTTGCTCTGGGCAACAATTACCGAAAAAAACCGAATACCCCGGGCCGTTGCTCTGGGCAACAATTCAGAATGGCCGGATTTTGATCTTTAGCCTTGTCCGGCGTATGGTTATTCACCATTCGGGCAACGGTTGTCGCTCTGAGGTTATATTGCATCCATGCGGCGTTTATTAACGAAGGCTACTTTCACGATCACCGCGCTGATCTGGATCGGTATCATCGCGCCCGCCGAAGCCGATGAAGGCGACGCTGGCGGGGCCGGCCCGCTCGACGGGCGCACCTTCGTCGGCATGCTCGGTCCCGACGGCAAACCCAAGGATGTCGCCGATACCTTCGTCTTCGAGAACGGTACCTTCGTGTCGAAGGAATGCGAGCTGCGCTGCAAGTACCCCGCGCGGCCCTACTTCGTCCGCCGCGACGGCGACAAGACGCTCTTCATCAGCGAGACGCAGTGCCCGTACAAGGACGCCAGGATCATCTGGCGCGGCACGGTCGATGGCGACACGATCCGGGGGGAGTCGACCTGGATCGTCAGGCGCTGGTACTGGACCTGGGAGGACAAGTTCGAGTTCGAGGGCAGGCTCGCGCCCGCGACAACCGCCAACAACGACTGACGTGAGCGTCCGGCCGACGGCGACCCCTTCCCGCTGGCGCGCCCTGGTCAAGATCCTGCTGGTCGTCGCAGTGCTGATCGCGGCCAACCTGATCGCGCGCGACTACATCATGTCGCTCGAGTTCGAGATTCGTCCGTCGAACGAAGACGCCGTTCACCGTACGATCATGATGTCGGCCGCGCTCTACGCGCTGCTGCTGGCGATCCCGTTCGTTCCCGGCGTCGAAATCGGGCTCGCGCTGATCGCGATGCTCGGCCCGCCGATCGCATTTCTGGTCTACCTGTGCACGCTCGCCGGCCTGATCATCGCCTATGTCGTCGGACGCCTGATTCCGCTGCGCGTGCTGATCCATCTCGCCCATGACTGCCATCTCGAACGCACCCGCGCGCTGCTCGAACAGATCGCGCCGATGGGCAAGCAGGAAAAGCTCGAGTTTCTGATCGCCAAAGCGCCGGAGCGCTTCGTCCCGTACCTGCTTCGCTACCGTTACGTCGCGCTCGCGGTTGCGCTCAACATCCCCGGCAATTACCTGATCGGCGGCGGCGGCGGAATCGCGCTGTTCGCCGGCATCAGCCGGCTGTTCGCGGCGCCGGCGTTCCTGCTCACGATCGGGCTTGCGGTCGCACCGGTACCGCTCGCAGTACTGTTCTTCGGACCGGAACTGTTCGCCGACTGGGGCCTGATCGAGCCGCGCTAGACAGCTTTGACTTGCTTGTATAACATCGGCCTCCAGAATAAATCGACACCACAAGTCGAACTGCATAATTCCAACCGGAGGAGCAACATGAAACTCAGCAAGTATCTGGTCGCCGGGTGCGTGACCCTGGCATCGACCGCGTTTTCCATCGCCAGCGCCTATGCGGCGTGCGCAACCGACAACCTGCCCAACAGCATGGCCAAGCCCGGAGGTTTCCCGGCGCGCGCGCTGACGATGATCGTGCCCTACGGCCCGGCCGGCGGTTCCGGCCAGGTCGCGCAGGCGATGGCGCAGGCGGTCAGCGACCTGACCGGCGTGTCGATCAATCGCGATCACAAGCCCGGCGGTTCCGGCACGGTCGGCATGACCGCGTACATGGCCGCGCCGGCCGACGGCTACTCCGTGCTCGAGCACATCGACGACGCCTCGAGCGCGCACGCGCTCGACTCGAGCCGGCCGAACCCGGCGACCGACCTGATCCCGCTCGTTATCTCGCAGATCACGTTCTCGCAGATTTACATCCGCACCAACGAGACCCGCTACAACGACTGGGAATCGTTCGTCGAGTGGGTCAACGCGCAAAACGGCCGCGCGACGATCGCCAACGTGTCGAAGGAAGGCTCGATGGAGCGCGTCATGATGAAATTCATCACCGACGCGACCGGTATGCAAATCCAGCAGATCTCGTTCGACAAGGGCGCGCCGCGTTACGGTGCGCTCGCCGGCGGCCAGGTCGACGCGCTGTTCGAGCAGCCCGGCGACGTGCGCAACTTCCTCGACGCCGGCAAGTTCAAGCCGATTCTGACGATGCTGAAGGAGCGCCCGTCGGCCTTCGCCGACGTGCCGAGCCTGACCGACGCCGCGCTCGACTTCGACCCGCTGTTCCGCTTCCGCGGCTTCTACGTGCACAAGGACGCGCCGGCCGACCGCGTCAAGTGGCTGCAGTGGGCGTTTCAGAAGGCCTACTGCCAGCCGAGCTACCAGAAGTACAACGAGAGCAAATTCATGACGCTGATCGAGAGCTTCCGCGACACCGAGGGCGCGCGCGAGCTGATCACGAAGACCATCCAGCAGTACCGCGACGTTTACAAGCAAATGGGGCTCGAGGTCAAATAGACCCGATGTCCCGGTTCTCTCCAGACATCACCCGGGGCGCGCCCCGGGCGTTTTTTTCTGAACGGACTTAAGCCGTGGGCAAACTCCGCCCCGGTCACCTGGTCGAAGCCGGCTTCTGGCTCGGCCTGTGCCTGTTCCTGTACATCTACTCGTTCGAGTTCGAGCGCGACATCGAGATCTACAAGTACGGCGCGACCGCGTGGCCGCGCGCAATCATCTTATTGATGGCGCTGGCCGCGATCGGCCAACTCGTGCACCACTACCTGCGCGGCGACGAGGCATCGTCGAAGATCATCAGCGCCGCGGTCGACGACGGCGCCGAGGAAGCCGCGCACGAGGCGCACCACGAGGGCGTAAAATGGTACCTGTCGACCTTCGCGCTGCTGTCGATCCCCTTCATTTACATGCGCCTGCCCGACTGGATCGCGGGCGCCTTCGGCACCGATCAAGCCGGCCTGCATATCACCAAGGTCGTCGTCGCCGCGATCCTGATCGCGATCGTCGTCTACTTTGTTCGCCACCAGCGGGTGCGCGTCGCGCTGATGCTGCCGCTGTTCTTCGCCGCGCTGCTCGAGGATTTCGGCTTTTACGTCGCCGCGCCGTTTTTCATCGTTGGCGTCATGTATGTGTTCGGCGAACGCCGCCCCGGGCACATGGCCGCGATCATGGCGCTGATCTACGGCATTCTGTTGCTGCTGTTCGTCAGTATCCTGTTCGTCGGCTTGCCCGTCGGCAACGTACGGCCGTTCTACGACATCGGCAGCTGGGTCGTGACGGTGCTGCAGTAGGGAGCGAGGGATGGAAACTTTCAATAACTTCCTGCAGGGCTCGATCACGCTGTTCAGCGACCCGATCAATATCCTGATCTTTCTCGGCGGCGTCATCGGCGGCATGCTGTTCGGCGCGATCCCGGGCGTCAGCATGCTGACCCTGGCGGCGATCCTGCTGCCGTTCACCGCACATCTTACCGCCGAGCAGGGCATCATGCTGTTCTCGGTGATCTACTGCACCGGCGTCTACGGCGGCGCGATCACCGCGATCCTGTTCAACATCCCGGGGGCACCGGAAAACGCGCCGACCGCGTTCGACGGCTACCCGATGACACAGAAAGGCCAGGCCGGCAAGGCGGTCGGCGCCGCGGTCATGTGCTCGGCGCTCGGCGGCGTGGTTTCGACGATCATCATGATGATCGCGACCGCGCCGATCGCCGACTGGGCGATCTCGGCCTTCGGCCCGCCCGAAATATTCGCGCTGGTAT
>JAHEKJ010000170.1 GCA_024638385.1 Gammaproteobacteria bacterium
ATCGAGGCCGCCGAGGCTTACCGCAAGACCATCGGCACCGCCTTCCAGACGCTGCCCGGGCTGATCCTGCTCTACGGTTCGCTCGCGTTCCACGCGGCGATCGCGCTGCGCGCGCTCTACCGCCGCTCGAGCCTGCGCATGACCGCCTGGCAATGGGCGCAACTGCTGCTCGGCCTGTCGATCCTGCCGTTGCTCGCCGGCCACGCGATCGGCAACCGCGGTTTCGACCTGCTCGGCGACGTCGACCCGAACTACTACTACGTCATGACCTCGGTGCTGCTGAAGCCGGAGTTCATGGTCAAGATCGGCCTGCTCGTCGCCGTGGTCTGGATGCACCTCGTAATCGGGCTGCATTACTGGTTGCGGATCAAGCAGGGTTACCGGCGCTATTTCTATTTCGGTTACGCCGCCGTGCTGCTGATCCCGGTGCTAACCTACGTCGGCGCGTTCAACATGCTCAAGCAGGCTTCGACCTGGCTCGGCGACCCGGCGCGACTCGACGAAATCTACGCCCCGGTCAACGCGATGCCGCGCGCCGACGTCGAATTGCTGCGCGGACTCGAGTCGCAATCATGGATCGCGATGGCCCTGCTGCTCTTCGCGGTGCTGATCGCGCGCCAGTTGCGCCTCTGGTGGCAGGCGCGCGGCGGTGCCTACGTCATCTACCACCCCGAGGAAGACGAGATCAGCGCGCTCGCCGGGGTGTCGCTGCTCGAGGCGCTGCGCAATGCCGGCGTACCGCATGCGTCGGTCTGCGGCGGCCGCGCGCGCTGCACGACCTGCCGCGTGCGCGTCGGCGATGGCCGCGAGCAGTTGCATCCGCCCAACGAGCTCGAGGCCGCCGCGCTCGCACGCATCGGCGCCGGGGGCGACGTGCGTCTCGCCTGCCAGCTGCATCCGCGCGCCGACCTCGAAATCACGCCGCTGATCGAACCGGGGCAGACGCTCGGCAAGACCCTGCGCCACGCCGGCGGCGTGCAGGGCCACGAGGAATACGTCGTCGCGATGTTCGTCGACATGCGAAATTCGACCCGCCTCGGCGAGCGCGTGCTCGCCTACGACGTGGTCTTCATTCTCAACCGCTTCTTCACCGAGCTGTCGACCGCGCTGAAGCATACCCACGGCCATTATGCGCAGTTCGCCGGCGACGGCCTGATGGCGCTCTACGGGCTCGAGGCGGAACGCAAGGCGAACGCCTGCCGCGACGCGCTCGCCGGCGCGCGCGAAATGTTCGAACGCATCGATCGCCTCAACGACCAGCTGCAAGGCGAGTTCGGCGACGAAATCAGCATGGGAATCGGCATCCACGGCGGCGACGCGATCGTCGGCACGATGGGCCCGCCGCGCACGCCCTTGCTGACCGCGGTCGGCGACAACATCAACATCGCCGCGCGCCTCGAGGCGCAGACCAAGACCCTCGACTGCGACCTGATCGTGTCGCTCGAAACCCTCGAACGCGAGGGCATCGCGTACCCGCCCGAATGTGTCGTCGAGGTCGACGTGCGCGGCCGCGACAACCGCGTGCGCGTGTGTCGGTTCCGCGGCGACGAACTGCCGGGCTCGGATTCGTGACGGGCTTTGGTTATCATTGAGTCCGCCGTACCCGGGAGTATCGATGCAACAACGCCAGCTCGGACCCTTTACCGTCTCCGCGATCGGCTTCGGCTGCATGAACGTGTCGATGGGCTACGGCCCGCGGCTGGACGATGCCGAGGCCGGCATGCTGCTCAATGCCGCGCTCGATCACGGCTATACCTTTCTCGACACCGCCGCGCTCTACGGCGCCGGCCACAACGAGACCCTGATCGGCAGGTACCTGCGCCACCGGCGCCGCGAATACGTGCTCGCGAGCAAGTGCGGCCTGACCCGGGATGCCGACGGCAAGGCGCATCTCGACGGCCGGCCGGAGACCCTGAGCCGCACCTGCGACGACAGCCTGCGCCGGCTCGCAACCGACGTCATCGACCTGTATTACATTCACCGGGTCGATCCGAAGGTTCCGCTCGAGGACAGCATCGGCGCGCTCGCGCGCCTGGTCGAGGTCGGCAAGATCCGCACGATCGGCCTGTCGGAAGTCTGCGTCGACACGCTGCGGCGCGCGCACGCGGTGCATCCGATCACGGCGGTACAGTCCGAGTACTCGCTGTGGTCGCGCACGCCGGAACGAAAGATGCTCGCGGCCTGCCGCGAGCTCGGCACGGGCTTCGTGCCGTTCTCGCCGCTCGCGCGCCAGTTCCTGACCGGCAAGTGCGGCGACGTGACCACCGTCGGCGACGACGACATCCGCGCGACCATCGCGCGGCCGCGCTTCGAACCCGATAACTTCGCGAAGAATCGCAGGCTGCTCGAACCCTACGCCGCGATCGCCGCGCGCGTCGGTTGCACGCCGGCGCAGCTCGCGCTCGCGTGGCTGCTCGCGCAGGGCGACGACCTCGTGCCGATCCCCGGCAGCAAGCACTATCCGTGGATGGTCGAGAACGCGGGCGCGGCCGAAATCCGCCTCGACCCGGCCACGGTCGCCGAACTCGATGCCTTGATCAACGAAGACACGGTCGCCGGCCGGCGCTATACCGAAGCGCTGATGCGTTCGACCGACTCGGAGAAGGACTGGGTGCGATGAAACTGACGCGCGAAGAACAGGCCATGCTCGACGGCAAGCACGGCGAGCCGCGGCGCTGGGCGATGGAGCATATGTTACAGGTCGGGCGCTTTTTCGACGCCGAGGATTTCGTGCCGGTGACCCAGGCGCACATCATGGCCGACACCGAGTCGCTCGGCGAGGCCGGGGTCGAGTTTCTCGAGCGCTTCGCCAACGCGCCGCCGGCCGAGCGGCGCGTGCGCATCCCGATGATCACCGACCCGCGCGGTATCGATTTCTGCCACTACAAACGCCTGCGGCAAACCAACGAGATGGCGCGGCTCGAGCAGCGCGCGATCGACGCGTTCGAGGCGCTCGGCATCCTGATGACCAATACCTGCATCAATTACCAGACGATCATGCCGCCGGTGCGCGGCGAGCATCTCGCCTTCGGCGATACCGGCGTCGTGATCTATTGCAACAGCGTGCTCGGCGCCTATTCGAATTTCGAGGGCGGGCCGTCGGCGCTCGCCGCCGGCCTGACCGGGCGCACGCCGCGCTACGGCCTGCACCTCGACGCCAACCGCCGCGCGACCAAACGCTACTGCGTGGTCCGCCAGCCGCACGGCTGGTCCGACTGGGGCGCGCTCGGCGGTATCGTCGGCGCACGTGCGGGTTCCTACTGGGAGGTGCCGGTGATCGAGGGCATCGACGTGCACGCCGGCTCCGACGAACTCAAGCACTTCGGCGCGGCGATGGCGAGCTTCGGCTCGATTCCGCTGTTTCACCTGGTCGGCATTACCCCCGAGGCGTCGACGCTTGACGCGGTCTGCGACCCGACCGCGCTCGACGCCGAAGCGATCGGCGAGCAGGATTACGCCGACTTCTTCGCCCGCTACGGTGGCAAGGGCGACAAGCTAGACGTCGTCGTGTTCGCCGCGCCGCAACTGTCGCTAATCGAGATGCAGCATCTCGCCGAGCTGCTCGACGGCGAGGAAATTCATGCCGACACGGCCTTGCTCGCGGTCACCAGCCCGGTGGTCGCGGCCGACGCACGGCGCATGGGCCTGGTCGACCGGATCGAGGCCGCCGGCGGTCTCGTCCTCGAGGGGATGTGTTTTTACCAGAGCTACGCGCGCGAGATGGGCGAAGCCAACGGCTGGAAAAGGCTGATGTCGAATTCGGCCAAGCTGGTCAACATCATCGGCGGCTACGGTTACGAGCCGACGCTCGCGAGCATGGAGGAATGCGTCGCGTCGGCGATCGCCGGGGAGATCATCTGATGGCGAAGATCGAACTCGGGTGCCACGTCGGCGTCGGCCCCGAGGTTACCGGTGAAGCACTCGTGACCGATGACAATTTTTCCGCGCGCTACGACCTCGACCGCATCGCGGGCATCTTCTCGCGGCCGCAGCACAAGCTCGCGGGGCAGAGCTACGTCGACAGGGTCATGGTGTTCAACACCGCCAAGGGCGGCGTCGCGTCGGCCTGGATGCTGCACGAGATGGTCTCGCGCGGCGTCGCGCCGAAGGCGCTGCTGTTCAACCGCGTCAACCCGATCCTCGCCCAGGGCGGCGCGCTCGCCGACCTCGCGCTGTGCGACCGCTTCGCCGACGGCGACGTCACGCAATTGATCCGCACTGGCGATCGCGTCACGGTCAGGCCCGCCGAGGGGCTGGTCATCGTCGAGCGAAAATGACGCGTGAACGTCGCTTACCTCGATTGCAGCCACGAAGTTTCGCCGCTCCGGCAACCCGGCGACGATCGCCTGTGCTGGCTCGCGCCCGAGATCGGCGAGGACGACTGGTTGCTCGAGTTGCCGGCCGACGCGCGCGCCGAGATCGACCGGCTCGCCGGATTCCTCGCCGACAACCCGCTGCCGCTGCTGCAGCGGCGACTCGAAGACCACGCGTTGCCGGCTTGCCGCGCGCTGATGGCGCGGATGAAGGCGGTCCTCGACGACGGCGTCGGATTCAGTGTGATCAACCGATTGCCGATGGACGACTACCCGGTCGACACGCTGCTCGAAATCTACTGGCTGCTCGGCCAGTGCATCGGCCGCCCGGTGGCGCAGAAATGGAACGGCCAGATGATCTACGACGTCACCGATACCGGCGCGGCCTATAGCTACGGCACGCGCGGCTCGCATACGGCGGTCGAGCTCGTATTCCACACCGACAACGCGTTCGCCCGGATGGTGCCCGACTACGTCGGCCTGCTGTGCCGCCGGCCGGCCCGAAGCGGCGGCGTCAGCCGCTTCTGCAGCCTCTATTCGGTGCACGAGCGCATGCGCGAGCGTTACCCGGCCGAGCTCGCACGGCTCTACCGGCCGATGCTGTTCGACCGGCAGAAGGAGCACCGCGACGGCGCGCCGCCGGTCTGCCTCGCGCCCTACTTCAGCTGGCGCGGCGAGCGCCTGTTCGCGCGCGCCAATTCGTCGCTGGTGCGCAAGGGCTACGAGGTCGCCGGCGAGCCGATGGACGAACTGCTCGCCGCGGCGCTCGACGCGATCGACGAAGTCTGCTCCGCCGCCGACCTGTGGTACGAGGCGCCGCTCGAACGCGGCCAGATCCAGTACCTGAACAATCACGAGGTCGGCCACTACCGCAGCGCGTTCGAGGATTTCGACGAACCGGAACACAAGCGCCACCTGTACCGCCTGTGGCACCGCGCCGACGGCTCGAGTAGCTACGACGGACTCTACCCGGAATGATTGCGATGATTTCGAAACCGCCCCGGCGCGCAACCCGCCGGCCCCATGCTCGCTGAATTCGAACTCTTCGCCGGCCTCGGCACGCCGGCGCGAGTCGCGCTGGCCTTGCTGATCGCGATTATCGCCCACCTGGTCGTCTACCTCGTGCGCCGCGCCGGCCAGCGTATGTTGTCGGCCGAAGCGCTGCAGCGCTGGACCAAACTGCGCACGGTCACCGGGCTCGTTACGAGCGTCGCGATCTTCACGCTCTATTTCGGCACCATCGGCCTGATCCTCGGTGAGTTCGGCGTGTCGCTGACGGCTTATTTCGCCAGCGCATCGATCATCGGGCTCGCGATCGGTTTCGGCTCGCAGGGCGTCGTGCAGGACGTCGTCACCGGTCT
>JAHEKJ010000171.1 GCA_024638385.1 Gammaproteobacteria bacterium
CCGAGGACCGTCAGCTGCGCGAGCGCGCCAAGCTCTGGACCGCGGCGATCAACGCCGAGTTTCATGGCGTCGAACCGAAGGCGATCCCCGCGATCTACGAGGACCCGTACCAGTCGAAGTTGTTTTAGCGGAGCGGACTCAGGCGGTCTGGCCGAGCGAATCGGCGGCTGGCGGAGTTACGATCGAGTTATCCCAGCCGATCAGCCGCTCGATTTCCTCGGCCACCCGCAACACTTCGTAATCGGCGCCGACCGGGCCGATGATTTGCAGCGACAGCGGCAGCCCCTCGTCGCCGAGCCCCATCGGGATCGCGCAGGCCGGCATGCCGGCGAGGTTGGCGTCGTATAGAAAACTCGCCCAGTCGAGCCACGGCATCTTGATATGCGTCTCGTCGATCTTCTCCGGGTGGATCGAGCCGTGCGGGAAAGCTTCGCACCCGAGCGTCGGCGTGATCAGGATGCGCGCGCTGTGCCGTGCGAACAAATCCTCGTAGTGCCGGCGAATCACCTTGCGCCGCGCCTGCGCCTGCTCGAAATCGTCGGCGCTGAACTGCTCGCCGAAATCGATGAAACCGCGCGCGACCTCGCCGAGGTAATCGAGGTTGAAGCCTTTGCCGCGAGCGCTTTCGGCAGCGTCGTAGCTCGCGATAACGGCCCAGGTCTTGACCGAGGACGTCAGCCCCGGGTCATCGTTGATCATGCCGAAGCCGTCGCCGCGCATCAGTTCGACGACGCGACGGAATGCGTCGCGCACGTCCTGATCGACCGGCGCGAAACCGAGGTCCTCGGAATAAATGAT
Source organism: Gammaproteobacteria bacterium (assembly GCA_024638385.1). GTDB lineage: Bacteria > Pseudomonadota > Gammaproteobacteria. The sequence continues at coordinate 799 of JAHEKJ010000171.1, forward strand.
TTTCTTGCGGTTGAGCCGCGGGCTCCGGTTGCCGCTGAAATTCTCCGCGATAACGTCGAAGAACAGGCGCGCGTCCGCGACGCCGCGCGTCATCGGACCGTAGGACACGATCGATTGCCACGACGGAAAACAAGGTTCGCGCGGCACCACGCCGAAGCTCGGCTTGAAACCGACGATGCCGCAAAAGCCCGCCGGGATGCGAATCGAGCCGCCGCCGTCGCCGCCGAGCGAGAATGAACCGGCACCGGCCGCGACCGCGACCGCGGCGCCGCCAGACGAGCCGCCGCTGGTGCGGGCGGGATTCCACGGGTTCGACGTCAGGCCGTAAATATCCGAGTGGGTCACGCCGGTCAGGCTGAACTCGGGGCAGGTCGTCTTGGCGAAGATTACCGCGCCTTCCTGCTCGAGCAGTTCGATCGCGCGGCAGGTCTCGTTGGGCACGAAGTCGCTGAGCAACTGCGAGCCGTTGGCGCACGGGTAACCGGCGAGAAACTGCGAATCCTTGATCGTGATCGGCAGGCCGCAGAGCCGGCCGGCCTTGCCGCCGGCCCGTTTGCGGTCCGCTTCCTCGGCGGCCTGGCGCGCGCGGCTATAGAGCTTGAGCGCAAACGGGTTGAGAACCGGCGCGATGGCCTCGGCGCGCTCGATGGTTTGTTCGAGCAGCTCCGCGGCGCTGATCCGGCCGGAGGCGAGGGCATGTAACTGGTCGGCGGCGGTCAGCGAATATTCGGGCATAGAGTCAGACGGACAAGTAACGGGCCGGGACGAATCCCGGCCCTGCTTGAACTTGAGTATTGTCCGTAGCTTAGACAGCAACGTTTTGCTCTGCAAGTGCTTCGTCGGCAAAGACGGCATCGACCGGCATTTCAGAAACATCGAATGCAGCGGCTTCGGCCACGGCGGCCTCGGCGATCAGCGTTGCCGCCGGCTGCTGCAGATCACGCGCGCGGCGCGCGATCTCGTCCTGCGAGACGTTTTCGAACTTGCTCGCGAGCGACCAGCGATGGCCATTGCCGTCGACCAGCACGCCGCTGCGATCGCCCCAGAATGCATCATAAAGGGGCACCTGAACCTGCGCGCCGGCTTCGACCGCGCGCTCGAAGCTGGTGTCGACGTTGTCGACGTACAGGTGTACGTGCGCGGCCGAACCGCCGAGCGACAACGGCGAGAACAGGCCGAGTTCCGGCGCTTCGCGATTGAGGATGATAATGCTGTTACCGATCTTGATCGTCGCGTATACCGCGGTGTACTCGTCGGCGCCGGTCTGGCGCGTCAGCAGATCGGCGCCGAAGGCGGCCTGGTAGAAGCCGACGGCCGCGTCGACGTCATAAACGGTCAGGACCGGGGTTGCGGTACGATAGCCGCGCGGGACGGGGGAAATTTTTTTGCTCACAATATGCTCCATAATGTGTGTTGTCGAAAATGAGTCTAAACTCTGTGTTGTCTCTCGAATGCAGCAGAAACGGGTTTGAATCCGGCTACACCATGGAGCATAATGTAGCCCATTGTTCAGTTTTGTCAACACCATGAGCCAAGATGTAGATCTCGGAATCGTCGGATCGGTCACCCAGGCCGATCTCGCGCCGTTGCGCGAAGGCGGCCGGCTCGGCGATTTCGCCGTCGTCTATCGCGTCGAGCGCGTGCACCAGGGCGGCGGTTACGGCGACCAGGGCAGGCATCCGCTCGCCTGGGCGGTCGCGGTTTACGTCGATAACCAGCTGTGCCGGATCTTCAACGCGCGCGGCGCCGGGCGCGAATGGAACAACATCGATCGACTGTGCATCTGGCTGCGCGAGCAGGGATTCTGGTACTGGTGGATGCGCAACGATCTCGAACCGGTCGGCGCCGCCGACGCCGAGCCCGAGGAACCGGCAGAGAACCCGTCGCCGTCGCCGGCCTACATCGATCCGCCGTTTTCGCCGTTCTGATGGCCAGACCGAAGCAGCTGCCCTTCACGTTTTACGCCTTCGCCGAGGACGCGCCGGGGCCGATCTGGAAGCACCATTTCGACCGCTTCTGGCCCGAGTACAACCGCTGGTTCCTGCGCTACGGCGAGCACGACCGGCCGACCTACTTCGAATCGATGCAGGCGCTCGAGCGGCACATGCCCGAAATGGTGTCGACCTGGGAAGCGATGGTCGACCTCGCCGGCGGTGGCGATTACGCCGCGCGCTTTCTCGCGCAGTTCAACCCGCCGCCGCTGTTTCGCGGCTGCTCGCAGGCGATCTACCGCGCCGACGAGGCGGTCATGGTGCGCTCCTACGATTATTCGCCCTATATTTTCGACGGCCTGCTGATGCGCAGCCGCTTCAACGACCGCGCGGTAATCGGCATGCTCGACTGTATGTCGGGCCTGCTCGACGGCATCAACAGCGACGGGCTGGCGGTGTCGATGTCGTTCGGCGGGCGCGAGGAGTTCGGCGAGGGCTTCGGGGTCTCGATGGTCATCCGTTACCTGCTCGAGTGCGCCGGCGACGTCGCCGAAGCCGGCGAACTGATCCGGCGCGTGCCGGTACAGGGGGCTTACAACCTGATGCTGATCGACCGCGCCGGCCATTTCGACACGGTCGCGCTGACGCCGGGGCGCGACCCCGTTTTTCTCGGCGACGCGGTCTCGACCAATCACCAGGCCGACAGTCACTGGCCGCTGTACGAGGAAAAGGTGCATACGCACTCGCGCTACAAGTACCTGACCGAGCTGGTCGCAACGCCCGGGCATACGGCGACGAGCTTCGCCCGCGAATTCCTCAAGGATCCGCTCTACCACCGGCGCTTCGGTCACGGTTTCGGTACGCTCTACGACGCGGCCTTCTACCCGGGGCGCACGGCCTGCGAATACTTCTGGCCCGACATGACCTGGGCGTTCGACTTCAATACCCCGATCGGCCACGAGTATCACGCGATCTTCGTCGACCCCGACGGCTTCCCGAGTTTCAAGAAACCCTACGACGACATCTACACCAGCAAGCCGATCCCGGTCCTGCAGTTCTAATCGCGCTTCCTCCGCGTCATTGCGAGCGCAGCGAAGCAATCTCCGGAGATCGGGCCAGAACCAGGAGGTTGCTTCGTCGCTGGCGCTCCTCGCAATGACGTTCAGATCCCCTTGTGGTCGCAGGAAAGGACCGCGTCATTGCGAGCGCAGCGAAGCAATCTCCGGAGATCGCCAGAACCAGGAGGTTGCTTCGTCGCTGGCGCTCCTCGCAATGACGTTCAGATCCCCCTGTGGTCGCAGGAAAGGAGAATTCCGGGGACCGTATTATGCGCCTCCTCGCAACGACGAAGCTGTCGGCGACGCCTCAGCACTCGACTTCCTTGAGCGCTTCCTCGGTAAAGATTTGCAGGCCGATCTCGGGGTCGTAGCCGTGAATTTCCTTGACGTCGAGGGCGCGCATGAAGGCGAGGATCTGCTCGCTGATGACCTGCCCCGGCACCAGAACCGGGAAGCCCGGCGGGTAAGGGGTGACGAAGCTTGCCGACACCAGCTCGCGACCCGATTTCATCGCCTTGCCGATGGTCTCCTCGTCGATGGTCATGTACTCGCAGTTTTTCTCGTCGTAGGCCAGGAAAAAGGCCCGCCGAATATCGCCTTCACCGGTCCTGACCTTGCTCGAGGCGTTCGCCGCGAAGGCGGCGTGGAAATGGCTGAAGTCGGGTAGCGGCGGCAAATCCACCGACAGCGACGTAATCCGCTTGTCGATCAGGCGCCGCTCCACCCGGCTGGCATCCTCGCGTTCCTGGTTCAGCTCGGTTGCGATCTTGACCAGCACCTCGAGCAGGAAAGCGACCGAACTGCGCGTGGTGCCGATGTTGGTCATGAACAGCACGGTATTGCGCGAAGTCTTGTTGATCTGGATGCCGTACTTGTCCATCAGGTACTTGTTCTTGAAGGTGTCGCCGTCGATACCGGTCAGCCCCAGATAAAGCGTCAGGCGAGTCATGTCGATGACGAAATCGTCGTTCGCCCAGGCTTCCTCGAGTCGCGTGCTGCCCCAGCCCTTGTCCGGGTGGAAATAGCTGCCGATGCCGGTCGGGCGGTACTCGTCCGGAATCATTTCGCTCGGTTTCAGAAAGCGGAAGTACTTGCTCAGCAACGGGTGCGACGCGACGCGCTCGCGAATGGTCATCGCCAGCTCGACCTGCTTCTGCACCATCTCGAATCCCTCGAGTTCGACCTGGCGCCGGCCCATGTCGAGCGACGCCAGTATCTGGTAATTGGGCGACGTCGACGTGTGCGTCATGAAAGCTTCGTCGAAGGGCTCCTGCACCTTGAAACCGAAATCCTGATCGAAGACATGGATCATCGAACCCTGGCGCAGCGAGGTCAGCGACTTGTGTGTCGACTGGGTGGCGTAGGCGCGCACGCGCACTTTCTCCGGGTCGGGCAGCAGGCGCTCGTCGAGCAGTTCGGCGTCCTTGAGCTTGGCGACGCGCTTACGGTAGGCTTCGTACTCGGTAGCGTACTCGGCGCTCGCGAAGCGTGCGCGCAGGCGGGCGGCAGTAAACATCGCCGTGCGCTGGCGATAAGTCGGGGTAAACCCGGCAAATGCGAACCAGGCTTCGTCCCACAGGAAAATCAGGTCGGGCTTGATCGCGAGGCATTCCTGCATTACGCGCTCGACGTTGTAGACCACGCCGTCGAAGGTGCAGTTGGTTAACAACAGCATCTTGACCTTGTCGAGCAGCCCCGCCTTTTTGTACTCGAGCAGCTTGTGCTTGATTTCCCGCAGCGGCACCGCGCCGTACATCGAGTAGTCGTTCAGCGGATAGGAATCGAGGTAGCAGACATGGGCGCCGGCCAGCACCATGCCGTAGTGGTGCGACTTGTGGCAGTCGCG
>JAHEKJ010000172.1 GCA_024638385.1 Gammaproteobacteria bacterium
CGACTGGTACAAGGAATCCTACGTCGCGAGCAAGGACGCGCTCAAGGACGTGCAGATCGCGTGGTCGAAATCGCTCGAGCAGCGTTCGCCGGCAATCGCCGAGTTCTTCCAGCGTTTCTCGTTGACCGCCGACGACGTCAGCTCGTTCGCGTACGAAATTTCGGGTAAGGGGAGAGACGCGGGCGAGGTCGCGCGCGAGTGGATCGCGAAGAATCCCGAGCGCGTCGACGCCTGGCTCGGCCTGTAGGGGGGAGTGTAAACGACGGCGGTATCGGCGGGGGACCGCGGTACTGCCGTTCGTTTGCCTGCCGCTCGCGAACGCCATGACCGCCGGACGACAATCATGACCGAACCCGCGACTGCCACCGGTGAAGCGCCGGTCATCGAAGTCGAGAACGTCTGGAAGATTTTCGGCAAGAACGCGAGCGCGGCGCTCGACGCCATCCGCAAGGAGGACCTCGGCAAGGCCGAGGTGCTGGAGCGTTTCGACGCCGTGGTCGGCGTCGCCGACGTCAGCCTCGACGTCCACAAGGGCGAGATCTTCTGCGTCATGGGCCTGTCGGGCAGCGGCAAGTCGACGCTGGTGCGGCATTTCAACCGCCTGTTAGAGCCGACCGCGGGCAAGATCGTGATCGAGGGCACCGACGTGATGGCGCTCGAACCGCGCGAGCTGCGGCAATTTCGCAACCGCAAGATCGGCATGGTCTTTCAGAATTTCGCGCTGATGCCGCACCGCTCGGTGCTCGACAACGTCGCGATGCCGCTGGAGATCCGCGCGATCAACAAGAACGAGCGCATGCGCCTGGCGGCGAATATCCTGAAGACCGTCGAGCTCGAGGCCTGGGGCAACAAGTATGCCCACGAGCTGTCCGGCGGCATGCAGCAGCGCGTCGGCCTCGCCCGCGCGCTCGCCGCCGACCCCGACGTGCTGCTGATGGACGAGCCGTTCAGCGCGCTCGACCCGCTGATCCGGCGCCAGCTGCAGGATGAGTTCATCAAGCTGTCCGACGTGATGAAAAAAACCACCGTGTTCATCACCCACGATCTCGACGAGGCGGTGCGCATCGGCGACCGCATCGCGATCATGCGCGACGGCAAGGTCGTGCAGACCGGCACCTCCGAGGATATCGTCATGCACCCGGCCGACAGTTATGTCGCCGAGTTCGTCGCCGGCATCTCAAGGCTCAAGGTCGTGCGCGCGCACGCGGTGATGCGGCCGGTCGCGGAATACGTCGCCGAGTTCGGCGAACTGCCGGGCGACGTGGTGCGCGTCGACGAAAGCGAGTCGCTGAGCAAGCTGATCCGTCTCGCGATCGACAAGGACGCGCCGATCATCGTCGAGGACGACGGTGCCGAGGTCGGCATCATCACGCGCCGCGACATCCTGCATACCGTCATCGAGGGGACCGAGGTCTCGTGAACGACGAAGCCACTGCAACCGCGGCCACGGTGTTCACCGGCGGCGATCGCGAGTTCGCCGAGGAGCGGCGGCAGCAGGTCGCGCGCTTCGTCAGTACCAGTCCCGACTACTACGCGCGCCAGTTCGAACGCATCGGCAGCGAGTCCAAGTTCGTGCCGACCTGGAACCTGTGGGCCGCCGTCTTCGGCCCGATCTGGTTTTGCGCGCGCGGGCTGTGGAATTACGGGCTGTCGTTCCTGATCATCGAGACCTTCGGCTTCGTGCAAATCGTGCGCGGCCTGTTCGGTGACCTCGCGACCGAGGCCTGGGAGCGAATCGCCAAGATCGAGGGCACGCTCGAACTGCGCCGGCAGCAGCTGGCCGCGGCGATCGAGAGCAATTCCGACAAGGTCGACGTCTACAAGCGCACGGTCGAATCACTCGAGAACGCGATCGGCGGCATCCGCCTCGAGGCGCAGCAAATGGAGGACAGCGGGCTCATGATCGCGCTGTTCGGCGTCGTCGTGTTGGTGCTGGTCAAGATAGCGCAAGGAGTGGTCGCCAACACGCTGCTGGAGAAGCGCTTCTCCGACTGGTTGTCGGATCCGTCGATCCGCTCCGGAGTCGAGTTGCGCCAGATCGGCATCAGCACCACCTTCGTCGCGATCATCCTCGCGGCGACGATCACGCATTACAGCTTCCCGGGCCTCTACCCCTGGCTGATCGAGTTTCCGACCGAACCGCCGATCCGGCTGACCAGCATCCGCGGGGTCGAGGCCTTCTTCACCGCGGCGGTCACGCACGGCGAGGCATTTTTCGATGGCATTACCTACGGCATCCGCCTGATGCTCGACGGGCTCGAACTGATGTTCGTGCAGACGCCGTGGATGGTCATCGCCAGCTTCATCGTGCTGCTGACCTGGCTGTCGGCCGGGCCGCGCAACGCCGTTTACTCGGGCGCCTTCCTCGCCTACATGGGCCTGCTGGGTTTCTGGGAAAAGGCGATGACGACGCTGGCGCTGCTCGGCACCGCCGCCTGCCTGTCGATCGTCATCGGCATCCCGCTCGGCATGTACTGCGCGCGGCGGCCGCGCTTCTACGCGTTCATCCGGCCGATCATGGATTTCATGCAGACGATGCCGGCGTTCGTGTTCATGATCCCGGTCATCGCGTTCTTCGGCACCGGCAAGCCGGCGGCGGTGGTCACGACGATGATCTTCGGCGGCACCCCGGTGGTGCGGCTGACGGTGCTCGGGTTGCGCGGTGTGCCCGAGTCCGTGCGCGAGGCGGCGATCTCCTTCGGCGCGAGCAAGTGGTACCTGCTGACCCGCGTCGACCTGCCGCTCGCGGCGCCGTCGATCCGCGCCGGCATCAACCAGACCATCATGCTGAGCCTGGCGATGGTCGTGGTCGCGTCGCTGATCGGCGCCAAGGGCCTCGGCGAGGACGTGCTCGAGGCGTTGCAGTACGCCAACGTCGGCCAGGGCATCCTCGCCGGCTTCGCGATCCTGTTCTGCGCGATGATCCTCGACCGCATCGTGCAGGGCGACCGCAAGTAACGACCCCATGCAGGCGCTGGTCTTCGTCCACGGCTACCTCGGCGGCAGCGCGCAGTGGCGCGACCAGGTCGATTTGTTTGCGCCTTCGTTCCGCGTCATCACGCCCGACCTGCCCGGCTTCGGCCTCAATCGCGACCTCGACGCGCCGGACGAGATCGGCGCCTTCGCCGACTACGTGCTCGAGCAGGTGAGTGCCGCCGGTGTCGAGCGCTTTCACCTCGTCGGCCACTCGATGGGCGGCATGATCGTGCAGGAAATGGTCGCGCGCGCGCCGGAACGGGTCGAGCGCCTGGTGCTCTATGGCACCGGCCCGGTCGGCCTGCTGCCGGGGCGCTTCGAATCCATCGCCGAGTCGAGCCGGCGCGTGGTCGCCGATGGCGTCGAAGCGACCGGGCGGCGGATTTCGGCGACCTGGTTCGTCGATTACGAACGCGCGCCGAATTACCCGGTCTGCGCCGAACTCGCGGTGCTGGCGTCCGAGCAGGCCGCGCTGGCCGGCCTCGCGGCGATGGAAAAATGGTCGGGCGAAGCCGCGCTTGCCGGTATCGCATCGCCGACGCTGGTGCTGTGGGGCGATTGCGACCGGACTTACCTGTGGAGTCAGCCGCAGCAGCTCTGGCAAGGCATCCCGGGGGCGCGGCTCGCCGTGATCCCGGGCTGCGCGCACGCCGTGCACCTGGAGAAACCTAAGCTGTTCAACGCGATCCTCGAGGATTTCCTCGACCTCGACCGGTAACACGCGAGTCGCGGCAATGGACGTGGTGACCGGGCGGGGGTTGGGCCTATAATGATCCTTTTGGCCAGTCGGGAACGACCCTGAACACGCCCCGCAAATTTCGCAAGACCAAGGTCATCGCGACCATCGGTCCCGCCTGCGACAACGACGAAACCCTGCGCGCGATGATCGAGGCCGGCATGAACGTCGCCCGCCTCAACATGTCGCACGGCGACGAGCGGTCGCACGCCGCGACCGTCGCGCGCATCCGCGCCGCGGCCGACGCCTGCGACGCCATCGTCGCGATCATGGTCGATACCCGCGGCCGAGAGATTCGCAGCGGCCGGGTCGCCAGCGACGAAGTGCTGCTCAAGATCGGCGAGCCGTTTACGCTCTACGCCGACGACCGCGTCGGCGACGAGACCGGCGTTGCCATTTCGCTCAAGACGCTCGATCGCCATGCGCAACCGGGCGACCGCGTGCTGATCGACGACGGCCAGCTCGGGCTCGAGGTCGAGTCGGTCGAGCCGGGGCAGGTGCATTGCCGGATTCTGACCGGCGGCGTGCTGCGCAACAACAAGGGCGTCAACCTGCCGGATACGACCGCCGCGCTCGACGACATCGATTACGATCTCGACCGCGAACTCGAGTTCGCCGCCGCGCAGGATACCGATTTCATCGCCGCGTCGTTCATCCGCAACGCCGCCGAGGTGCTCGCGATCCGCGAACGCCTGGATCGACTCGGCGCCGACATCCCGATCGTCGCCAAGATCGAGAATCGCGAGGGCGTCGCCAACATCGAGGAAATCATCGACGCGGCCAACGGCATCATGGTCGCGCGCGGCGATCTCGGCGTCGAGCTGTCGATGGGCGAGGGGCCGACGATCCAGAAGCGCATCATTCGCGCGACCGTGTCGAACGGCAAGCCGGTCATCACCGCGACGCAGATGCTCGACTCGATGGAGCGCAACCCGCGGCCGACCCGCGCCGAGGCCAGCGACGTCGCCAACGCGATCTTCGACGGCAGCTCGGCGGTGATGCTGTCGGGCGAGACCGCGACCGGCGCGCGCCCGGTCGAGGCGGTGAAAACGATGGTGCACCTCGCGCTCGAGGCCGAGCTCGCGCTGCGCGAGTTCGGTACGCTGCAGCAGATCAAGCCGAACCCGTCGAACGACGTCACCGAGGCGGTTGCGCAGGCCTGCATCACGATGGCCAACCACCTGCACGCGGCCGCGATCCTGGTGCTGACCGAAACCGGTTTTTCGGCGCGGCTGGTGTCGAAGTACCGGCCCGATTGCCCGATTCTCGCGATCACGACGGCGCGCAAGGTCGTCCACCGGATGGCGATGAGCTGGGGGATTTACGGCATCCTTTGCAGCGACGAGGGTTCCGACGAGGAGCGCCTCGACTTCGCGATCGAGTCGGCCAAGCGCATCGGCCTGCTCGCGCCCGGCGATCTCGTAATCCTGACCGCAGGCAGCTCGCGCCAGGCCGGCAGCACCAACCTGATCCGCGTCGTCGCGATCGATTGAATACGGCGTGCCGCAAGCGGCGCGATGGCGACAGGTGCGCGTTAGAAGCCCGTTTTTACCGTCAAAAAGCCCGATTTAAGACGAATATCCCACCGAAATTCGAATAGAAATTCTCATAAAACAGCAAGCTGGCGTGGTCCGACCCCGATGCGCATAGTGCCGCGTCATTGCGAGGAGGCGTCAGCCGACGAAGCAATCTCCCGGGCCCTGCCTGACCTCGGGGGATTGCTTCGCTGCTACGCAGCTCGCAATGACACCGGTTTCGCCTTAGTCAATGGCCGTCGAGGTGTCCGACCCCGATTGACCTATTGCCGGTAGGTCGACAGGAAGCGTTCGAGCCGGCC
>JAHEKJ010000062.1 GCA_024638385.1 Gammaproteobacteria bacterium
CTTCGATCGGGATCTGGCCAGACCGGCACTGCATTCGCTGGCTTCGCGGGGGACAGAGCGAAATTTGCACACCGCGCTGGCAAGGTTTGGGGAAGAAAGGCAAATTTCGGTCTGTCCCCGATGGTGCGGGATTGGTGTTTGGTGAAGTAAGCGGGCAGTGGCTTCGATCAGGATCGGGCCAGACCGGCACTGCATTCGCTGGCTTCGCGGGGGACAGAGCGTTTTTCCGCCTGCGGCGAAAAAACGGTCTGTCCCCGATCTTGCATGATCTTAGGTGCCGGGCAACTCCAGCGGCTTGAGTTCGTCGAAGCGGTCGCCCGGACCGGGGTTGTCTTTCGGCGTCGCGCCGCCGAGATGGTGCATGATGCCCCAGACCGCGTTCAGCGAGGTCGTCACGGCGCCCTCGACCCAGCCCGGGGTCCAGCCGATGTCGTCGCCGGCGAGGAAGATGCCGCGCTCGGCCGCGGGCAGCTCGCGCTGCATGAAGTGACAGTACATGCGGCGGTTGTAGCGGTAGTGCCCGGGCAGCGCGCCCTTGAACGCGCCGAGGAAGTTCGGATCGTCTTCCCACGACACCGTGATCGGGTCGCCGATGATGTGCGATTTCAGGTCGAGGCCGGGATAGATTTTCGCCAGCGCGTCGAGCGCGAGCTGCACGCGCTTGTCGACCGGCAGCGGCAGCATCTTCATCGCGTCACTCATCCACGCATAGGACAGGCAGATCACGCCCGGCTGGTCGTCGCCGAGGTCGAACAAATAGGTCCCGCGCGTCAGCCGGTCGGTCAGCGTCATGCTCATGACGTCGCGCCCGGTCTCCGGGTCATGGTCTTTCCAGAACGGCCGGTCGACCATCACGAAGGTCTTCGACGACTGCATGTAGCGCGTGCGGTCGAGCGCCATCCACAGCGGTTGCGAAAACAGGGTTTCGTCGGTGCGGATGCCGGTCGACAGCAGCCAGCTCTGGCAGGTCACGAGCACGCAGTCGAATTCGCGGCGATCGCCCCAGGTATCGGTCACCGCAATCCTGTCCGGCGACGCGCGCTCGATGCGGGCCGCGCCCGCGCGCGGCGCGCCGTGATGCAGGCTCTTGAGCGACGTGCCGTCGGGCCAGTGCGCCATGCCGGAAGGCGTGTCCTTCCAAAGCCGCCGCGGCACCTGCTCGACGCCGCCGAGGATGAAATGCTGGTCGTCGTCGCAGTTGGTGTAGACCACGCGCAGGATCTCGAGCATCGAGTTCGGGAAATCGGTATCCCAGCCGCCGGTGCCGAAACCGACCTGGCCGAAGGTCTCCAGGTGGCGGAAGCTGTGGCGGCGGAAGGATTCCGAGGTCGCGATGAAGCCGTAGAAGCTGCGGTCGTCCCAGACCGGCACCAGCTCGTTCCAGATGCGCTTGATCGCGCCGACGTCGCGTTCGCGGATCGCCTGTTGCATCGCGCCGAAGCTCGCGTGCTGCTCGAGCGCATCGTGCCAGGCGGCGCCGACTTCGCGCAGGTGCGGGCTCAACTGCTCGGCGGTCTCGACGTAGAGGCTCTCGCCCTCGAGGTCGATCACCGTGCTCGGCGCACCCGGCGAGAGCGGGTTCGGAAACGGCCGGGTCTCGAGGCCGAAGCGGTCGACGTAGTGATAGAACGCGGTCGACGAACGCGGGAAGCGCATGCCGCCGAGTTCGGCGACGATCCCTTCGGCGCCCTTGAACGGCTCCGAATGCAGCCGCCCGCCGAGACGGCGCGACTCGTAGACTACCGGCTTGAGTCCCAGCCTCATCAATTCGTAAGCGGCCGTGATGCCGGCCATGCCGGCGCCGACGATCGCGACTTCGCGGCCGTGCCTGTCCGCCGGAATGCTGCCGAGGCCGGCCGGGTGCGCGAGCCAGTCGTCGTAGGCGAACGGAAAGTCGGGGCCGAAGATCGTGACCGGTTCGGATTCGGAATCCAGGCCGGTGATCGAAGTATGGGGAGCGGTCATCGCGGGATCTCCGGAATCGTCAGTCTCGCGCCAGCGCTGCGTAGAGCGCCGGTTCGCGGTCGGCAAGGTAGGTGTTGACGCCGCGCCACTCGTCGAGCAGCGCGCGCTCGAGCTCGGCCGTGATCAGCGCCTCGCCGGCGGCCGGTGCGCGCGCGAGATCCCGACCGTGCGGCCCGACGATGCAGCTGCGGCCGAGGTAGTCGAGATCACCCTCGCCGCCGCAGCGATTGGCGTAGGCGACGAAGACGCCGTTCTCGAACGCGCGCGCCGGCACCAGGTGGGTCGCGACGAAATCGTAGGGCGGCATCAGCGCGGTCGGCACGGCGACGAAATCGGCGCCGGCAAGCGCCAGGCGGCGTACGTTCTCGGGAAACTCGACGTCGTAGCAAATGAGAATCCCGACGCGCCAGCCGTCGAGCCCGGCGAGCACCGCGTTGTCGTCGCCGGGACTGAATGCATTGTGGTCGATGTCGCTGAACAGGTGCGTCTTGCGGTAATTGGCGAGCCGCGTGCCGTCGCGGGCGATCAGCTGCGCGGCATTGTAGACCGCATCGCCGGCGCGCTCGGGATAGCCATAGAGAATCGCAAGCCCGTGGCGGGCGGCGATTTCGGCAACCGCGCTTGCGGCGGCGCCGTCGGAGGCCTCGGCGCGCTCGGCGATCGCGGCAGGACCGATGTTGTAGCCGGACAGGAACATTTCCGGCACGATCAACAGGCGCGCGTCGTCGCCCGCGGCGCGCTCCGCCGCGCTCGCGATCGTCGCGACGTTGGCGGCGACGTCGCCCGCCGCGCCGGGACCCTGGTAGACGCTGACTTTCATCGCCGTGTCAGGTCCGGTACTCGACGCCCGGGAACACGCACAGCATCTCGAACAGCAGGTTGGCCGCGACCAGCGACGTATTGCCGGAGGTATCGTAGGCCGGTGCGACCTCGACCAGGTCGCCGCCGATGACGTCGAGCCCGCGGCAACCGCGCACGACTTCGAGTCCCTGGTGGACGGTCAGCCCGCCGATCTCGGGCGTGCCGGTGCCCGGCGCATAGGCCGGGTCGAGGCCATCGATATCGAAAGTGAGATACACCGGGCCCGCACCGAGCTGCTCGCGCACCTCGCCCATCAGCGGCGCGAGCGACTTGTACCAGCACTCCTCGGCCTGCACGACGCGCACGCCCTGCTGCCGCGGCCAGTCGAAATCGTCGGCCTCGTAACCGCTCGCGCGCAGGCCGATCTGCACCATCCGCGACGGCTCGATCAGGCCTTCCTCGATCGCGCGCCGGAACGGCGTGCCGTGGGCGACCGGTTCGCCGAACATGTGGTCGTTGATGTCGGCGTGCGCGTCGACGTGGACCACGCCGACCGGGCCGTGCTTTTTCCTGATCGCGCGCAGGATCGGCAGCGTGATCGTGTGGTCGCCGCCGAGCGTCAGCGGCTTGCAGCCGGTGGCGATGATCTCGTCGAAGGCGTCTTCGATGATCGCGATCGTCTTCGGCTGGTTGAAGGTGTTGATCGCGACGTCGCCGATGTCGGCGACCTGCAGCGAATCGAACGGCGCCGCGCGGGTCGCCATGTTGTACGGCCGGATCAGGCACGACTCGGTGCGGATCTGGCGCGGGCCGAAGCGCGCGCCGCCGCGGTTCGACGTGCCGTTGTCGAACGGCACGCCGACGAAGCAGACGTCGAGTCCGTCGGCGCCGGGCGCGTGCGGCAGGCGCATCATCGTCGCGATGCCGCCGAAGCGCGGCATCTGGTTGCCGCCGAGCGGCTGGTTGAAGCTGGATTCGGTCATGTCGTGTCCTCCCCGGACCCGGCGATTTCGCCGAGGGTTATCGGTTTGATCGGCGGACGCACGCGCAGCCGCTCGCCCTGTCCCGGCGAAAGGCCGCGCGCTCGTGCGCAAATTCGTTCGAGCGTTGCGCCGCAGGAGCGGGCCTGGCACGGCCCCATGCCGCAGCGCGTGAACGCCTTGACCTGGTTCGGTCCGCCGCCGATCGCGGCCGCCGCCTCGAGCTCGGCCGCGCGAATTTCCTCGCAGCGGCAGACGATCGTGTCGCCGGCCGGTTGCAACGCATTATCGGGAATGCGGTACTGGCTATCAAGCAACGGCCGAATCGCGTGCTGACGCCGGCGCCGGCGCTCGAGCGGGCGCGCGCGGCGCGCGCGCTCGGCCGCGTCGAGGCGGCCGAGCCGCTCGAGTACCGCCAGCGCCGCGAGCTCGCCGTCGAGCGCCGCGACCGCGGCGCCGCCGATGCCGCCGGCGTCACCAGCGACGAAGATGCCGTCGACCGAGCTCGCGCCGAAGCGATCGCGAACCGGCTGCCAGCATTGCTGCGCGTCGTTCCAGTCGATCTCGCAATCGGCCGCGGCGGCGAGTTCTAAGGCCGGCACGACGCCGTGATGCACCAGCAGCAACGGCGCATCGACGCGCGCCTGGCCACCGGCATGCGCAAATTCGAGCGCCTCGACGCGGTCGCTGCCGAGCGCGCGCAGCTCCGAGGCGCCACGGTACCAGGGGACGCCGGCGCGCCGGATCGTGGCGATCAGCCGCAGGCCCTTGAGCAGCGTCTCGGCGGCCGCCAGCGCGCCCGGCAGCCATGGCAGCGCGCGGTAACGATTGATCGCCGGCGTCGTTTCGACCAGCGCGGCCGGCGGCACGCCGGCGCGCAGGTATTGCCAGGCGAGCAACAACAACAGCGGCCCGGATCCGGCCAGCACCGGCGATGCACGCGGCACCAGCGCCGCCGACTTCAGCAGGATCTGCGCCGCGCCGGCGGTCATGACGCCGGGTAATTCCCAGCCCGCGAACGGCAGCGGGCGCTCGCGCGCGCCGCAGGCGACGACGACGGATTCGGCGCGAACCCGGCGATGACGGCCGGATTCGACGATACCGAGCTCGCGACCGCGATCGAGGTACCAGACGGATGCGCCGGCATGGTAATCGATCGGCGCGCGGCGAAAACGTTCGAGCAGGTCGCGGCCGGCGGCATAATCCGGCCCGAGCAGGTCGATAGTCGGCAACGGGCTGGCATCGAGGTTACGGTAGATCTGCCCGCCCGGCTGCGGCTGCTCGTCGATGACGGCGACGTCGATACCGGCTTCGGCCGCGGTCACCGCCGCGGCCATGCCGGCCGGGCCGGCGCCGATCACGACCAGCGGGTATTCAGGTTTCATCGGCATCACCGGCCGCGGTTCCGAGTTGACGGCGCACGCGCATGCCGGCTGCGACCGTGACCTGGCAGGCGCGCCGGTTCGACCGGCCGTCGATCTCGGCGAGGCAATCGAAACAGACGCCCATCATGCAGTAAGGCGCGCGCGGCGCGCCGCCGAGCGCCGTGATCCGGTACGGCGCGACGCCGAGCCACAGCAGCGCCGCGGCGAGCGAAATGCCTGCCGGCACCGCGACCCTGGCGCCGTCCAGCTCGATCTCGACGCGTTGCGCCGGCGCATCGTCAAGCCGGCGAAACATCGAAACGCTCCGCGCCGAAGGCGCCGATCAACTCGTGCGGGTCGGCGCCGGCGATCCAGCCGGCCAGCTCGTTCGCATGCCAGGCGGCGAGCGTCACGCCGCTGTGGCAGGTGACGGCCCAGGCTTGCGGATGCGCCGGCGAACGCGCGTAGATCGGCGTGCCGTCGGGCGTCATGATGCGCAGCGCGCCCCACGCGCGCTGCAGGCGCACGCCGGCGAGATGCGGAAAGATGCGCAGCGCGCGCGCGGCGAGGCGCTCGATCACGTCGAGCGTGGTCGCGTCGTCGAAACCGACATCTTCGTGCGAATCGCCGATCTGCAGCGTGCCCTCGGCGGTCTGCCGCACCTGCAGCGTCGCGCAGGGCAGGAAACGCGGCACGCGCTCGCTGATCAGCAATTGCCCGCGCAGCGGGCGCAGCGGGATTTCGAGCCCGAGCGGGCGCGCCAGCGCGCCGCTGCCGAGCCCGGCGCAGACGACCACGCGGCCGCAGGCGAAGCGACCGGCGGCGCTGTCGATATCGAACGCATCGCCGCGCGCCTCGATCGCGCGTACCGGCGCCGCGGCAAGGTAACGCCCGCCGAGATCGCGCAGGCGCCGGTGCAGCGCGCGCAGCAACCTGAGCGGATTGACGTGGCCGTCCTGCGGCGAGTAACTCGCGCCGAGCACCTCGCGCGATACCTGCGGCAGGCGCCGGCGCAGCTCGTCGCCGGCGAGCATCTCGTATTCGAACTCGCCGGCGGTATGCGCGGCGACGCGGCGCATCTCGCCGGCGCGCGCGTTCCAGTCGGTTTCGTCGAGACAGAAATCGTAGCCGCCGGTCTGTTCGAGGGCGACATCGATGCCGGTTTCCTGCGCGAGCATCGCGGCGAAGTCACCCCACTGGCGCGCGGCATATCCGCTCAGGCGTGCGTAGGCCGCGCAGTCCGCGCCCTTGCCCTGCACCCAGACGAGGCCGAAGTTGCCGCGCGACGCGCGAAAATCGCGGTCGTCGCCGTCGAGCACGGCGAGCCGTTCGCCGCGCGCGGCTAGCCCGACGGCGACCGCCGCGCCGACCAGTCCGCCGCCGACGACGATCGTGTCGAAATGCTGGGTGGTTGCGCCGGCCACCTCGGGTCAGACGCGAAACGACGCGAGGCCTTTCTTGGGCTTGGTCTTGACCGCGTCCTGCGGGTAGAGGTGCGCGAGCCAGTGCTTTTCCCAGTAGCGGAAACCGCGCGAGATCACGAGCACGATGATCAGGTAGAGCAACGCGGCGGTGAGAAAGCCTTCATAGGCGAGGTAGTAGCGGCCGTTCAGCCAGCGGCCGACGCCGAGCAGATCCTGGATCGTGATCGTGCTGGCGACGACCGATCCGTGCAGCATGAAGATGACCTCGTTGGAGTAGGCCGGCAAAGCGCGACGAAAAGCGCTCGGCAGAACCACGCGGCGCAGGCGCATCCACTTGCTGAAGCCGCAGGCCTTGGCCGCCTCGACCTCGCCGCGGTTGGTGGTCTCGATCGCGCCGCGCAGCAGCTCGGTGGTGTAGGCCGCGGTGTTGAGCGAAAACGCGATCAGCGCGCACCACCACGCGTTCGACAGGATCGGCCCCCACAGGAACGATTCGCGCACCGCCTCGAACTGGCCGAGGCCGTAATAGATGAGGTAGGTCTGCACCAGCAGCGGCGTGCCGCGGAACGTATAGGTGAAGGCCCAGACCGGCGCGTTCAGGAACGGGTTGTTGCCGGCGCGCACGATCGCGAGCGGAATCGAGATCAACCCGCCGATGATCAGCGCGAGCGCGGTCAGCTGCAGCGTGACCCAGGCGCCGAGCAGGAAGCGGTCGAAGTTCTGCGCGATCAGGACGATATCGATCGGCGAATTGGTTTGCAGCCACTCGATCATCGGCTCAGCCTTCCTCCGCGCGGACGATGCCCTTGCTGTACTTGCGGTCGAGCCAGCGCAGGCCGGCGTCGGAAATCGCCGTCAGTACCAGGTAGATGATCAGCACCGCGAACATGAAGGTGAACAACAGTCGCGTCGAACGCCCGGCGACGAAGCCGTTATAGACGACGTCCTGCAGGCCGATGACCGACACCAGCGCGGTCGACTTGATCTGCACCAGCCAGTTGTTGGAAAAACCCGGCAACGCGTAGCGCACCATCTGTGGCCAGATGACGCGAAGAAAAATCGTGATGCGACTCATGCCGCAGGCGATCCCGGCCTCGATCTGGCCGCGCGGGATAGCGAGGATCGCGCCGCGAAAAGTCTCGGTGAAGTAACCGCCGAAGATCACGCCGATGGTGCCGACGCCGGCGGCAAACTGGCTGATTTCGATGTAATCCCACAACCCGGTTACCTGGCCGAACTGGTTGGCGAGCTCCTGCCCGCCGAAGAACACGAGCAGGATCAGCACGAGGTCGGGCACGCCGCGGACGATGGTCGTGTAACCGGCGGCGGTCTTTTGCGCCACGAGGTTCTTCGACAGCTTGGCCCAGGCGCCGAGCAGGCCGAACAGCACGGCGATGACCAGCGAGAACAGCGCCAGCTGAATCGTGACCAGCGTGCCGTCGAGCAGCTGGCCCCGGTATTCGAGTATCGCTTCCAAGTTTGGCTTCCGCCGAAACCCGGCCCGCCGGCGGCGGGCCGGTGCCGCGGCCCGTCCGGCCTAGCCGCCGAAAATGTCGAATTCGAAATACTTGGCGTTGATCTTCTGGTAAACGCCGTTTTTCCGAATCGCCTTGATCGCGTCGTTGAATTCCTTGCGCAACTCCTTGTCCCGCTTGCGCAAGGCGATGCCGGCGCCCTCGCCGTGGCATTCGGGATCATGCTGGTCGCCGCCGACGAAGGCGAAGTCCTTGCCGGCGTCGGTTTTCAGGAAACCGTCGTCCGCGGCAATCGAGTCCGAAAAATTGGCGTCGATGCGGCCGATCGCGAGATCCTGGAAGACTTCTTCCTGGCTCGCGTAGAGCACCAACTCGGCATCGGGGTACATCTTCTCCATGTAGCACTGGTGGGTCGTGCCGCGCTGCAGGCCGATGCGCTTGCCCTTAAGGCCCGCCTTCGAAATTTTCAGATCGGAGCCCTTGCGGGCGACGAACTTGGCCGGCGTGTTGTAATACTTGCTGGTGAAGTCGACGCGTTTTTTACGCTCCGGCGTGATCGACATCGACGCGACGATGGCGTCGAACTTGCGCGCCAGCAAGGCCGGGATCATGCCGTCCCAGTCCTGTTCGACGAGTTCGCATTCGCGCTTCATTTCCTTGCACAGCGCCTCGGCGATTTCGATATCGAAACCTTTCAGCGAGCCGTCGGACTCTTTCCACGAAAACGGCGGGTAGGCGCCCTCGACGCCGATGCGCAGCTTGTCGGCCGCCTGCGCGCCGCCCGCGGCGAGCAGCAGCGCGAGGCCCAGGGTAGTTAACAGTTGCTTGAGTTTCATGTTACTTCCTCTCTTCGATTGGGTTTGCGGACAAACCGTTATTGTTCTGCCTTGATGGCGTTCACTGCATGGTTCTCGACAGAAACTGCCGAAAACGATCAGAATTCGGATTGGTGAAGACCTGCCTGGGATCGCCCTGCTCCTCGATCTGGCCCTCGTGCAGGAATACGACCTCGGACGACACGTCGCGGGCGAAGCTCATCTCGTGGGTCACGACCAGCATCGTGCGGCCTTCCTCGGCGAGATCGCGCATGACTTTCAGCACCTCGCCGACGAGTTCCGGGTCGAGCGCCGAGGTCGGTTCGTCGAACAGCATCACCGCGGGTTTCATCGCCAGTCCGCGCGCGATCGCGACGCGCTGCTGCTGACCGCCCGACAGCTGCGCCGGGTAGTAATCCTTGCGCTCGTAGATGCCGACCTTGTGCAGCAGCGCCTCGGCCTGCTCGATCGCCTCGGCCTTCGGGATCTTGAGCACGTGCACCGGCGCCTCGATGACGTTCTCGATCACGGTCATGTGCGACCACAGGTTGAAGCTCTGGAAGACCATGCCGAGGCGCGCGCGCAGGCGCTCGACCTGCTTGATGTCCTCGGGTTCGTAGCGGCCGTGCTTGGCGGTGCGCATCCTGATCTTCTCGCCGGCGACGAAGACATCGCCTGCGCTCGGAATTTCGAGCAGGTTGATGCAGCGCAGGAAGGTGCTCTTGCCGGAACCGGAGGCGCCGAGAATCGAGATCACGTCGCCCTTGTGTGCGAGCATCGAGACGCCGCGAATGACTTCGTGCTCGCCGAAGCTCTTGTGCAGATCGACGACTTCGAGCGCGGCCTCGTTGCCGGATGCGTCGTTCATGGTTCGTGTCCTCTTCCGACTCGCCGTCCTGGCGATCAATTCTAGTTATGCGCGGATGGTAACACTATTTCGGAGCGGAGATACAACCGCCAATCGGCCGAGCCGACAGCGAGATCGACAAACCGGTTCAGATTTGCGCGAGCAGCCGATCGATCATCTGACTGGCTTGCGCGGCATAGCCGCCACCAAACAGGTTGGCATGATTGAGCACGTGGTAGAGGTTGTACAGGTCGCGACGCCGCGCGTAACCGGGATCGATCGGCCGGATCTCGCGATAGGCCGCGAAAAAGCGTTCGCCCGGGTGGCCGAACAATTCCATCATCGCGAGGTCGGCCTCGTGGTCGCCGTAATAGCAGGCCGGGTCGAAGATCACCGGGTTGCCGGCCGCATCGGCGCCCTGGTTGCCGCTCCACAGGTCGCCGTGTAGCAGCGCCGGCCGCGGTCGATAGTCGACGAAAAACCGCTCGAGGCATGCCTGCAGCCGCGCGCCCGCCGCGAGCAGCCGCGCGTCGAAGCCGCGCCGCGCGCCGAGTTCGAGCTGGTGGCCCAGGCGCTGCTCGCGCCAGAACGCGAGCCAGTCGTCGCGCCACGCGTTCGGTTGCGGCGTGCTGCCGATCGTGTTGTCGCCGGCAAAACCGTAGCGCTCGGCGCAGCAGCCGTGCAGCGCGGCGAGATCGGCGGCGAATCGCTCGGGCGCCGGGCGCCCGCCGAGCTCGATGTATTCCATGACGATGAAGGATTGCGCGCCATCGCGGCCGACGAGAATAGCCTCGGGCACGCGGATCGTCGCGCTCGTGCGCAGCGCCTCGAGGCCGGCCTGCTCGGCGTCGAACATGGCTTCGCGCTCGGCGCGGTTGAGCTTGACGAAGAAGCGCTCGCCGCCCGCGTCGAGCCGAAACGCGCGATTGATGTCGCCGCCGGCGAGCGGCGTGGCCCGCGGCGAGTCCAGCGGCCTGCCGAGCGCTTCGGCCAGGCGCTCACCGAGCGCGCGCCAGTCGATCACAGCAGCCGGTACTCGCCCGGCGCGAGTCCGTCGAGCGTCCAGTCGGCGACGCGCGTGCGAACGAGTCGCAGGGTCGGGTGGCCGACGGCCGCGGTCATGCGCCGGACCTGGCGGTTGCGGCCCTCGACGAGCTCGATCTCGAGCCAGCGTGTCGGGATCCGCCTGCGCTCGCGGATCGGCGGCACCCGCGGCCACAGCCACGCCGGTTCGTCGACCGCGCGTACCCGCGCCGGAAGGGTCGGACCGTCGTTGAGTTCGACGCCGCCGGCGAGCGCCGCAAGCGCCTCCGGCGCGGGCTCGCCCTCGACCTGGACGAGGTAGGTCTTGGGCCGCTTGTGGCGCGGGTCGGAAATGCGCGCCTGCAGCGCGCCGTCGTCGGTCAGCACCACCAGCCCCTCGCTGTCATAGTCGAGGCGGCCGGCGGGGTAGACCCCGGGCAGGTCGATGTAGTCCGCCAGCGTGGCCTTGACGGCCGACGGCGAAAACTGGCACAGCACGCGAAAAGGCTTGTTGAACAGCAGGATTTGCGCCATCAGGCGGCGGCGCCGAGCAGGTACTCGCGCCAGCGCGCGAGGCGCGCAGCGCCGAGGTCCTGCGCGCGCATCAGGTGCTCGAGGCGCGCCGGCTCGGGCGCCGCGCGAGTGCCGTCGACCGCGCGCATCGCATCGATGTCGCAGTTGATCCGCGTCAGCGCGAGGCTGGTGTCGAGCATTTCGTCGTGGTCGATCAGCGCCCGGTGAACGCGCGCGGCATAGCGCATTTTCATCGTCGCGACCTCATCGACGCGCCGACGCAGCTCGGCGATCGAACCGAACTTGCGCAGCAGGCGGGCGGCCGTACCGGTTCCGATCTCGGGGATCCCGGGAATGTTGTCGACCTTGTCGCCGGCGAGCGCAAGCTGTTCGGCGATCTGCCCGGGCTCGACGCCGAACTTCTTGCGAATCGCGCCGGCGTCGAGCTGGCGGCCGTCGAGGTAAGACCACCACAGGTCGCCGTCGCCGACGAGCTGGGCGAGATCCTTGTCGGCGGTCAGGATCGCGACCGGCAGGTCGGCGCGGCGATGGTAGCGCGCGAGCGAGCCGATCAGGTCGTCGGCTTCCCACTGTCGGCTGCTGACGTTGGCGAGGCCGAGCGCATCGAGCCACTGCCGGCACCAGGCGAACTGGCGTTTGAGCTCGGCCGGCGCCGGGCTGCGGTTGGCCTTGTAGGCGGGATAGATCGTCTTGCGCGCCGATTGCCCGAGGCTCTCGTCGAAGGCGAAGACGATGCGGCTCGGCGCCTGCTCGGTCAACAGCCGGTGGACGAAATCGGTGAATCCGACGAACGCCTGGTTCGGCTGGCCGCGGCGATTATGGCGGACCTCGGTGAACCAGGCCTTGAAGACGAAGATGCTCGAATCGACGAGGTACAGCCGCATGTGGTTTCCGGTAAAGTCTGACGGATAAAGATTTTACATCGTCGTTTGCTATAATCCCGCACGTTTTTTGTCACCGGGCCAACCCATGCGCCGTATCGTTGCTCTCGTACTCTGTCTGTGGATCGTCCCCGTAATCGCCGTAGCAAGTTCGCTCGCGCCGCTGCAAAGCGCGCTCGAAGCCGGCCGTTACGCCGAAGCGATCGAGCTCGGCGAGGCGCTGCTGGTCGACAATCCCGGGCACCTGCGCACGCGCTTCCTGATCGCCTACGCGCATCAGTTGGCCGGCAACACCGACCTCGCCGCGGCGCTCTACCGCGACCTGATCAACGAACACCCGGACCTTCCCGAGCCGCGCAACAACCTGGCGATGATCCTGCTCGCCGCGGGCGACTACGACCGCGCCAGCGCGCTGCTGGTCGATGCGCTCAATACCCATCCGAGCTATGCCACGGCCTATGCCAACCTGAGCGCTGTATATAAAGGTATCGCCAGCGAGGCCTACCGTCGTGCGGTCAACGAGTCGAGCGAGCCCGCCAAGCACACGCACAACATCGAGCTGGCGGCGATCACCCGTCTCGACTCCCTGCCGGAGGAGCCGCTCGTCGAGGCCGCGACCGAGGCCCCGACCGCGATCAATTTCGCCAATCAGGAGACCCGCCTGATCGAGCAGATCACCGGCTGGGCCGAGGCCTGGAGCGGCAAGGAGGTCGACAGCTATGCCGGGTACTATGCCGATTCCTATCGCGGTGCGTTTCGCTCGCATCAGGCATGGCTCGACCATCGGCGCGAGCGGATCCTGCGCCCCGGGGAAATCAGGGTCGAAGTCAGCGACATGCAGATTCGCTGGCGCAGCGACAACCGCGCGATCGTCGACTTCAGGCAGGCATTCGATTCGCCGACCTACAGCGACCGCGTGGTCAAGCGGCTGGCCTTCAATCGCATCGGTTCCGAATGGAAAATTACCGAAGAGCGGGTATTATCCGTTCTATGAAACTAATCGTCTCGTTCCTGCTGGCGGTACTGGCATGCGCGCCTGCGCTCGCCGAGCGCGCGCCCGGCAGCCTTTACGAGCAAAGCCTGCTCGAGACGATCCGCGAGATCCAGAATCTCAATCACGAGCTCGCGCTCGAGGGCACACGCGACCTGATCCGCCAGTATCCGCACAGCCGCCTCGGCCACATGCTCTACGCCGACCTGCTGCTGGCCAAGGCCGAGCCGCTGACGCACATCGGTTCGGGCATCGTCGCCGATCGCGCCAAGCGCGATTTTCACTACGAGATCCGGCAACGCTGGCAGCACGACGCGAGCCCGGCGCATCTCGGGATGTATCCCGAGAACATCTTGTTCCTCGCCGACGAGCAGCCCTACGCGATCCTCGTCGACCTCGAGCATTCGCGGGTCTACGTTTTTCGCAACGCCGGCGACAGGCTCGAACTCGAAGCCGACTACTTCACGACGATCGGTCTCAAGGGTTACGGCAAGCAGCACGAGGGCGACCAGAAGACGCCGATCGGGATTTATCACGTAACCCGCTTCATCGACGGCGACGAGCTGCCCGACCTCTACGGCGCCGGCGCCTTCCCGATCAGCTACCCGAATGCCTGGGACCGGCGGCTCGGGCGCACCGGCAGCGGCATCTGGATCCATGGCACGCCGTCGTATACCTATAATCGTTCGCCGTGGGCGAGCGACGGTTGCATCGTCGTCAGCAACCCCGATTTCCGTCACGTCGATCGCTACCTGAGTCCCGACCTGAACACGCCGGTCATCGTCGCCGAGTCGGTCAACTGGATCGATCATACGCAGTGGCAGGCGCGCCGGCGCGATGCGCTCGATTTGATGGCGCGCTGGCTCGACGACTGGCAAAGCCTCGATCATGGGCGCTATCGCCGGCACTACTCGCCGACCGAACTGGATGCCTATGGCCGCGACTTCGCGCGCTGGGATGCGCACAAGCTGTGGGTCAACCAGCGCAAGACTTTCATCCGGGTCGATTACAGCGGTCTCAACGTGTTCGACTATCCCGGCGAGGACGGGCTGATGCTGATGCAGTTCGAGCAGCACTATCGCAGCAACAACTTCGACGCCGACGGGCCCAAGGAAATCTACTGGCGCCGCGACGCCGGGCGCTGGCAAATCGTCTACGAAAACGGCCGCCGACTCGCGCGGCCCGCCGCGCTCGCCACCAACTGACTCATGTCGGCCGAGCGGGAGTTCGCGGCTCACGTCGTCGACCTGCTCCAGGCTTTCGCGCCCTGCGAAGCGAAACGCATGTTCGGCGGCTACGGCATCTTCCTCGACGGGCTGATGTTCGCGCTGATCGCCGACGGCAGTCTCTATCTCAAGGCCGACGACGAAACGCGCGAAAACTTCGTCGCCGAGGGCGCCGAGCCCTTTACCTATTTCAAGCAGGACAGGGAATACCAACTATCCTATTACACGGCGCCCGACGCGTTCTTCGAGGAGCCCGATGCGACCGTCGAATGGGCACGGCTCGCGTTCGACGCCGCGCTGCGGGCGCCAAGGGGTAAAGGCAAAACCAGGTAACCGGCATGTACGAATGGCTATTGCTGGCGGTGCTGCTGGCCGCGCTGGTCTTCGGCATCGTCATCTACAACCGCCTCGTGCGCGATTATCAGCGCACGCTTGCGGGCTGGAGCGATATCGAGGTCCAGCTCAAGCGCCGCCACGACCTGATCCCGAAGCTTGTCGACGCGGTCCGGCAGTACGCGAGCTACGAGCAGGCGACGCTGGACCATGTCACCGCGCTGCGCGGCGAAGCCGCCGCGGTGCGCGCACCGGCCACCCAGGGCGACGTCGAATCGAGCATCAGTCGCGACCTCGGCACGATCTTCGCGCTGCAGGAAGCCTACCCCGATCTGAAGGCGAACCGGAGTTTCCTGCAACTGCAAACCGACATCAGCGCGGTCGAGGCCGACATCCAGTTCGCGCGGCGCTACTACAACGGCGCGGTGCGCAACCTGAACACCCGGGTCGACAGTTTCCCCGACCTGATCGTCGCACGCCTGTTCGGTTACCGTCACGCCGACTACTTCGAGTTCGAGGAGTCGCGCGCATGAAGGGGCTCGTCCGGCTCGTCGCGCTGTTGCTGTGCTTGCCGGCGCTGCCGCTGGCGGCGGACGAGGTCATCGAGTCGTTTCACAGCGACATCCGCGTCGAACCCGACGGCGACCTGCTGGTCACCGAAAACATCCGCGTCAAGGCCGAGGGCCGCGCGATCCGGCGCGGCATCTACCGCGACTTTCCGACCCGCTATCGCGACGCGCGCGGTCATACCGTGGTCGTCGATTTCGAGGTGCTCGACGTCCGCCGCGACGGCCGGCCGGAAGCCTACCATGTCGAAGCCCGCGGCAACGGCAAGCGCGTCTACGTCGGCGATCGAAACGTTTATCTCGAACCGGATTTCTACGACTACCGGCTGCGTTACCGGACCTCGCGCCAGCTCGGTTTCTTCGCCGACTTCGACGAGTTGTACTGGAACGTCACCGGCAGCGGCTGGATTTTCCCGATCGAACGCGCATCGGCGCGGGTCGTACTGCCCGCCGACGCCGGCGAATTACGCCTGACCGGCTACACCGGGCCCGACGGCTCGACCGCGCGGGCGCTGACGCACCGACAAATCGGCGCGCGCGAAGCCTACTTCGAGACCACCGCGCCGCTCGGCCGGCGCGAGGGCCTGACCATCGTCGCCGCCTTCCCCAAGGGCATCGTTACCGAGCCGAGCGCGGCCCAGCGCCGGGCGTGGTTCTGGCGCGACAACCGCGCGTCGATGCTGACCCTCGGCGGCGCGCTGATACTGCTGATTTACTATTTGCTGCTGTGGCACCGGGTCGGCCGCGATCCGGCGGCCGGCGTCATCGTGCCACGTTACCAGCCGCCTGAAGGTTACTCGCCGGCGTCGATGCGCTACGTGCAGAACATGGGTTACGACAAGCGCTGCTTCACCGCGGCGACGGTCAACCTGGCGGTCAAGGGCGGGCTCGAAATCATCGACGACGACGGCGATTTCGAGCTACGCCGCACGGGCGCGCCGCCGCGAGAGCCGCTGGCCGCCGGCGAATCGCGGGTCCTCGAGGGCCTGTTCGGCGAAGGCCGCGACCGGCTCGACATCGAGCAAGACAACCACCACATTTTTTCGCGTGCAATCGGCAAGCACAAAAAATCGCTCGAGGCCGACTACGAAAAGCGCTATTTCAAAACCAACAGCTGGCTGCTCGCGCCGGGTCTCGTTGCAACCGTGCTCATCGTCGGCGCCGCTTTCGCGAGTCTCGGCTCCGAGCGGGCGATGGCCGAAACCGGGTTCGTCGCGTTCTTTGCGCTGATGCCATTGGCGATGCTGCTCGCCGCGTACCGCGGCTTGCGCATGGGCGGGCTGCGCGGCAAGGTGCAGCTGCTGACCAATCTCGCCGCGCTGCTGTTTTTCGGCGGGTTCTTCCTGTCGGTCGACTTTCCGTTCGAGCAGTTCGTGCAAACCGTGCCCTGGTACATGGTCGGCGGCATCCTCGCGATGGTCGTGCTGCACTACCTGTTTTACCAGTGGCTCAAGGCGCCGACGCTGGCCGGCCGCCGGCTGCTCGACCAGATCGAAGGCTTCAGGCATTACCTCGAGGTCGCCGAGGAGGACGACATCGCGCTGAAGAATGCGCCGACCTTCAGCGAGGACATCTACGAGCGCTACCTGCCCTATGCGATCGCGCTCGATCTCGAAAACGCCTGGACCGACAAGCTCGACCGCGCGATCGCGTCGGGGCTGGTCGCCCAGGGTTATCGCGCGCCGCGCTGGTATCACTCTTCGCACCGCGCCGGCGGCCGCGACTTCGGCAGCGCGCTGTCGGGCGCGCTCAACTCGGCGATCGCGTCTGCGTCGGTCGCGCCCGGCACGTCGTCCGGTTCATCGGGCGGCTCGTCGGGCGGTGGCGGCGGTGGTGGTGGCGGCGGCGGCTGGTAAGCCCCGCTCCGCAACTCCCCGGGGAGCTTTTGAATTTCGGGAACACAATTCCAGTTCACCAATCTTCGCCGGGTCTTCACGTCAATGCCATTCTGACCCGGTTCCCGGTCGACCCCGGGATTCACCGCCCACAGGCCGAGACCCGCGGGCTTGCAGGATGACGGGGTCGAGTAAAGTGATTTGGTATCGCGTCGCCGAAAAAGCGCGCGCGGGTTTTTACTGTGCGTAAAATTTATTGGCGGGTGGCGCGGAGGACGACGAACTTGCCGTCGGAGACGAGGGTTTCGCAGTTGCCGAAGATTCTTTTCAGCCTGGCGTAATAGCCGAGATGGTGGTTGCCAACGACGCGAATTTCGCCGCCGGGCACGAGCACGCGCCGCGCATCCGTGAACATGCGCCAGGCGATACCGTCGCCGACGCTGTGCGCCTGGTGGAAAGGCGGGTTGGCGAGCACGAGGTCGGCGCCGGCGGCGACGCCGTCGAGGCAGTCGCCGACCTCGAACGCGACCGCGCGCGCGCGGCCGAAGGCGCGTTCGAAATTGGCGCGCGCGCTCGCGATCGCCATCCGGGATTCGTCGCGGAACAGGAGTCGCGCCGACGGGTTCAGGCCGGCGGCGACGATCCCGAGCACGCCGTTGCCGCAGCCGAGGTCGACGATCGCGCGCGCCGCGTCGCCGGCGGGTAAATGGCCGAGCAGCAGGCGGCTGCCGCGGTCGAGCCGCTCGCGGCTGAACAGGCTGGCGTGGTTGCACAGCGTGTACTCGCGATCGGCCAGCAGCGTGTAACAGGACGGCGCCGGCGGGCCACCATCGGTCAGCGCGTGATCGCGGTCGACGTGGATCAGGCGGCTCTTCTTGCGCGCGCGCGTCGTCGCGGTCGGGCCGAGAATCGCCTCGAACAGCGCCAGCGTCGACGCGTGTATATGCCGCGCCATGCCGCCGGCGACGAGGTAGGTGTCACGCTGCATCAGCGGCCGCAGCGCATGCAGCTGGTGCTCGAGCAGCGCCAGCGACTTCGGCACCTTGAGCAGGATCACGTCGACCGCCGCGCGCGGGAACTCGATACCCGCGTTGGTCTCGACCGAATCGGCCGGGTAAGCGTTGCGCAGCAGGTTGGCGCGCAGCGCCTGCTGCGCGAGGTACGAATCCTGCCAGGCAAACGGCGCGACCGGCGCGAGCGCGACGCCGAGCGCGCCGAAGGCATCGTTGACGATCAGCACGCGCGCGGCCCGCGATACCGGTCGCTTGTCGTCGAGGTCGGCGAGCAGATACTCGTCGGCCGCGTCCCAGGCCTGCAGGTTCGGCGCGGGCGGTTCGCGCTCGAGTTCGAACTCGCCCTGCGGCACGCGCAACAGGTTGCGCCCCGGCCGCGGCCGCGGCCTTGCCATCAGCGCTTGCCGAACGGCAGTGCGAGCATACCCGGCAGGCGGTCGACCTGGCCGGCGTCGCGAAACTGTTCGAGGCCGATGGTCATGCCGTCGTGACCGCGCGCGGGCTGCGCAACATAGGTCCGGAACAGCCGGTCCCACAGCGACAGGTTGAAGCCGTAGTTGCTGTTGGTCTCGCGCGGGATCGCGGAATGATGCACCCGGTGCATGTCCGGCGTCACGAGCAGCGTGCGCACGATGCCTTCGGCCCTCGGCGGCAGGCTGACGTTGGCGTGATTGAAGACCGCCATGCCGCTGAGCAGCACCTCGAAGATCAGCACCGCCAGCACGGCCGGACCGAGCAGCAGGATGACGCCCCACTTGATCAGCATCGACAACAGGATCTCGAGCGTGTGAAAGCGCACCGCCGTCGTCAGGTCGAAGTCGAGGTCGGCATGGTGAACCCGGTGCAACCGCCACAGCAGCGGCAACCGATGCATCAGCACGTGCTGGCCGTAGATCGCCAGGTCGAGCAGCAGGATCGCGGCGACGATTTCCGCCAACGCCGGCCAGTCCAGCCAGTGGAAAAGGCCGAAACCAAGCGCCTCGGCGGACAGCGCGAAACCGACCGCGGCCGCCGGAAACAGCAACCGCAGCGCGACCGTGTTGATGATCATCAGGCCGAGGTTGCTGCCCCAGCGCTGCGCGCGCGCGAGCGCCAGCGGCCGCCGTGGCGCGAACCATTCCCACAGCAGCATCGCGGTGAAGATCGCGGCGAAGGCGCCGAGTCGAATCGTGCTCTCGTATTCGACCGCGAGGCGGGACAGATCGGATGCGCTGACCATGGGCGCCATTTTCCGGCAAAAACCGTCGCATTGACAGCCGCGCCTGATCGTCGCCATGAACGAGTCCGCCGCGGTGCCCGCAACGCGGCCGGCACTCGCGCGGCTAGCGCCGGGCCAGGCTCGCCTCGATCGCGGCGAGAATTTCGTCGTTGTCGAGCGCCGGCGCGGCCACGTCGTGGCCACTCAGGTAGCGGATGCCGATCTCGTTCACTGCTGCCCTGCCCGGTCGGTCCGACCGCGGTAAATCGCTTCGATAAATTTTGATTTGTGTTATACAGGCGCCTGACCGAATAGACCAGCCCCGGCATGCTCAACGAAGTCCTGATCCTGCTGTTCCTGTCGATCATCAGCGTCGCGGTGTTTCGCCGCGTCGACGTGCCGGCGGTGCTCGGCTACCTGGTCGTCGGCCTGCTCGCCGGCAACCACGCCTTCGGCTGGATTCACGATTCGCACGCGATCGAGCAGATCGCCGAGATCGGCGTCGTCTTCCTGCTGTTCACGATCGGCCTCGAGGTGTCGATCCCGCGACTGTTCGCGATGCGCCATATCGTCCTGCGCATCGGCGCGGTGCAGGTGCTGGTGTCGATCGCGAGCACGATCCTCGTCGCGATGTGGCTCGGCCTGACTTGGCAGGCCGCGTTCGCGGTCGGCGGCGCGCTGACGATGTCGTCGACCGCGATCGTCGTCAAGCTGCTGACCGAGCAGTACGAGCTGCGCGAGCCGCACGGCAATATCTCGCTAGGCGTATTGCTGTTCCAGGACCTCGCGGTGGTGCCGTTTCTGGTGCTGATCCCGATCTTCGCCGAGCCTGAGTCGGAATCGCTGCTGGTGCCGATCAGCCTCGCGCTGGCCAAGGGCGCGCTCGCCTTCGCGGTGATCTTCTACGCCGGCCAGTATCTGATCCGTCCGGCGGTGCGCAAGGTCGCGGCGACGCGCTCGAGCGAGCTGTTCACGCTGTTCATCCTGTTCACCGCGCTGATCGCGGCCTGGCTGACCTCCCAGCTCGGCCTGTCGCTGGCGATGGGCGCATTTCTCGCCGGCATGATGCTGGCCGAGACCGAGTACCAGCACCACGTCGAAAACGAGATCCGGCCGTTCCGCGACGTGTTGATGGGGCTGTTCTTCATCTCGGTCGGCTCGCAGTTCGACTGGCACGTATTCCTCAACGAGCCGCTCGCGGTGACGGTTCTGACCTGCGGGCTGATCATCGGCAAGGGCGGCGCGATCATGATCATCACGAAGCTCGCCGGCTTCAGCCGCGGCGTCGCGATCCGCTCCGGCATCCTGCTCGGCCAGGGCAGCGAGTTCGGCTTCGCGCTGCTCGCGGTCGCGATCGCGACCGGCTTGCTGGCGCGCGACCTGAGCCAGCCGATCGTCGCGTCGATCATCCTGTCGATGGCGATTTCGCCGCTGCTGATCCGGCATAACGAGAGAATCGCGTGCCGCTTCGCGCCGGGCTACGAGGCGACGCTGAATGCCCACGAGATTTCGATCGCCGAAGCCTGCAAGGATCTCGAAGGTCACGTGCTGCTGTGCGGCTTCGGCCGTACCGGGCAAAACCTCGCGCAGTTCTTCAAGCGCCTGTCGATTCCGTACGTCGCGCTCGAGACCGATACCGACATCGTCACCGAGGCCCGCGAAGCCGGCGAGACGGTATTCTACGGCGACGCCAGCAATGCCGAGATCCTGCGCCTCGCGGGCATCGATCGCGCGCGCGTGCTGGTCATATCCTTCACCGAACTCAAACCGACCGAGAACATCGCCCGCCAGGCGCGCGGGATTTGCGGCGACATCCCGATGATCGTGCGAACCCTCGACGACCGCAACCTCGAGCGCCTGCTCGAACTCGGCGCCGACGAGGTCGTGCCGGACACGGTCGAGTCGAGCATGATGCTGGCGCGCCACACCCTCGCCGAGCTCGGCCAGAATCCGGCAACGATCGACGAGATGCTCGACGAGGCGCGCGCCGGCCACTACGCGCGCATCCGCGCCTATTTCCACAGCGCCAGGGACATCGATCTGAGCAAACCCGACGACTACCACCTGCACAGCATCGAGGTGCTCGGCAGCTATCACGGCAACGGTCGGCGGCTCGACGCGTTCAAGTCGCTCGAGCGAGTCAGGGTCATCGCGCTCCGCCGCAGCGGCGTCACCAGCGATGCGCCGTTGGCCGAAGTCGAACTGAGGCCCGACGACGTGCTGGTCGTGGAAGGCAACCCGGAGGACATCCAGGCCGCCGAAATCGAAATCATGTGCGGGCTCTGAGATGCTGGACGACGCCCCTCGCCCGCTCGAATGGAGTCTGCGCGTGTCGCGCCGGGCGCGCTACGCGCGACTGCAGGTCAGGCCTTTCGGCGGGCTCGAGGTCGTGATCCCGGCTCGCTTTCCGCGCGCCGAGGTCGCGCCGTTCGTCGCCCGCCACGAAGCCTGGATCCGGCGCCAGCTCGCGGCCCAGGCGCGGGCGCGCGCGGCGGTGCGGCCGCCAGAGCGGATCGACCTCGCGCTCGACGGCAGCTCGACGCCGGTGGCCTACCGCCAATCGCTGCGCGGCACGACCGGCGACCTGTTCGCGCCGCCGGCGACGGCCGGCGTGCGGATCGACGCGACCGACCCCCGCGAGCAGCTGCGCGAGTTGCGCGCGTGGGTGCGGCGGCGCGCGCAGGCGCTGTTGCCGCCCCGGCTCGAGCGGCTGGCCGCCCGCACCGGGCTCGATTACGCGCGTGTCGGCAT
>JAHEKJ010000063.1 GCA_024638385.1 Gammaproteobacteria bacterium
GATTGCTTCGCTGCTACGCAGCTCGCAATGACACCGGTTTCGCCTTAGTCAATGGCCGTCGAGGTGTCCGACCCCGATTGACCTATTGCCGGTAGGTCGACAGGAAGCGTTCGAGCCGGCCGATCGCTTCCTCGAGGTCCTCGAGGTGCGGCAGGAACACGACGCGGAAGTGGTCGGGCGCCTTCCAGTTGAAGCCGGTGCCCTGCACCAGCAGGACTTTTTCCTTGACCAGCAGGTCGTAGACGAAGCGCTCGTCGTCGCTGATGTTGAACTTCGCGACGTCGATCCGCGGGAACAGGTAGAGCGCGCCGCGCGGCTTGACGCAGTCGATGCCGTCGATCGCGTTGAGCATTTGCCAGGCGGCGTCGCGCTGCTCGTGCAGCCGCCCGCCGGGCGCGACCAGGTCGTCGATGCTCTGGTAGCCGCCGAGCGCGGTCTGCACCGCGTGCTGCGTTGGCACGTTGGCACACAGCCGCATCGACGCGAGGATGTCGAGGCCCTCGATATAATCTTGCGCGCGCAGCCTGGCGCCGCTGACCAGCAGCCAGCCGGTGCGGAAGCCGGCCGCGCGATACGACTTCGACAGCCCGCTGAAGGTCAGCACCAGCAGGTCGTCGCCGGCGAGCTTCGCCAGCGGAACGTAGCGTGCGTCGTCGTAGACGATCTTGTCGTAGATTTCGTCGGCCAGCACGATCAGGTCGTGTTCGCGCGCGATCTCGACGAGCGCCTCGAGCATCGCTGGTTCGTAGACCGCGCCGGTCGGATTGTTCGGATTGATCACCACCAGCGCGCGCGTGCGCGGCGTAATCTTCGCGCGCAGGTCGTCGAGGTCGGGCTGCCAGCCGCTGCCTTCGTCGCACAGGTAATGTACCGGCTTGCCGCGGCACAGGTTCACCGCGGCGGTCCACAGCGGGTAGTCGGGCGACGGGATCAGCACGTGGTCGCCGTCGTTGACCAGGCCCTGCATCGCCATGACGACGAGTTCGGACACGCCGTTGCCGATGTAGACGTCGTCGACGTCGACGCCGGCGACGCCGAGCTTCTGGTAATACTGCATGACCGCCTTGCGCGCCGGGTAGATGCCCTTCGAATCGCAGTAGCCCTGCGACTGCGGGATGTTGTGGATCACGTCGCGCAGGATTTCCTCGGGCGCGTCGAAGCCCCACGGCGCCGGGTTGCCGATGTTGAGCTTGATGATCCGGTGGCCTTCTTCCTCGAGCCGGTGGGCCTCCCTGAGGACCGGGCCGCGAATATCGTAGCAAACTTCGTCGAGCTTGATCGCTTTCAGGATCGGGCGCGGCGCGTGTTGCGGCAATTGCCGTACTTTGTCGGGGGCGGTCATGTCGAGAGCGTTTCGGTCAGCGCGTCGAGTTTCCGATTCTAGCATCTCGCGCAGGATCGGTTCAGTCTCGAGTGCAGGAACCGCTGGCGCGGCGTCGAAACCTATGCGGCAAACGCGTCGGCCTCGTTGATTTCGATCAGGCTCGGGCGGTTGCCGCTCGCGGCCCGTTGCAGCGCCGCGGTCAGCTGGTCGAGCGTCGCGACGACCTCGGCGTGGCAGCCGAAACCCTTGGCGATCGCCTGGAAATCCGGCGTGTAGATATCGACTCCGATCGCCGGGATGCCGCGCTCGACCATGTACTGCTTGATCTCGCCGTAGCCGCGGTTGTTCCACAGCAGGATCGGTACTGGCAGGCCGAGTTCGACCGCGGTCGCGAGCTCGCCGATCGTGAACTGCAGCGCGCCGTCGCCGATCAGCGCGACCACCGGCCGGTCGGGTTGTGCCAACTTTGCGCCGAGCGCGGCCGGCAGCGCGTAGCCGAGCGTGCCATAACCGGTCGACGACGTGAAATAGCGGCGCGGCTCGTCGGGCTCGTAAGTCAGGTTGCCGCCGTAGACCGGCTGGGTGGAATCGCCGGCGACGATGACTCCGGGCAGGGCGGCGGCCACGGCGTCGAGGAAGCGATGATGCATCCGGTAGTCCGGGCGCAGCGATGCGTAGGCTTCGCCGCGCAATTCGGTGACGCGCGCCTGCGACGCCGCGGTGTCGGGCGTAAATCCGTGCAGCGCTTCGGCGAGTGCTTGCAGCGCGAGCCCCGCGTCGCTGCAGATGCCGACTTCGGGCAGCGCGTTGCGGGTCAGCTGCTCGGCCTCGATGTCGATCCGGATCACGCGCCCGGCGAGTTCGAGCCGCTCGTCGAACAGCAGCGTGTCGGTTTCGCCGAGCTCGGTGCCGACCGCGAGCACGACGTCGGCCGAGCGCAACGCCTGCATCACCGGCGCGAGCGGCAGCAGGCTGCCGAGGCTCAGGGGATGCCCGGCGGGCAGCACGCCCTTGGCGTTGATCGTCAGGATCGTCGGCGCGCCGAGCCTGTCCGCGAGTTCGCGCGCCTCGGCCGGCGCGTCTATCGTGCCGCCGCCGAGAACCACGATCGGCGACTGCGCGCCGCGCAGCAATTCCGCGGCGCGCGCGATCGCGGCGGGATCGGGACCGGGGCGGGCGAGGCCCCGGTGCGGCGCGAGATCGAGATCGTCGCCGGGCGCGGTGATGACGTCCAGCGGCAACTCGATATGCACCGGGCCGGGCCGGGCGCCGTCGAACACGGCGAACGCGCGCGCGAGTACCGCCGGTAATTCGGCGGCGTGCAGCACGCTGTGGCTGAACACGCTGACGCCGCTGATCAGCGCGCGCTGGTCGGGCAGTTCGTGCAGGCGGCCTTCGCCGAGGCTCAGCTCGTCGGTGCGGTTGACGCTCGAAACCACCAGCATCGGGATCGAATCCGAATAGGCCTGGCCCATCGCGGTGACGATATTGGTCATGCCCGGTCCGGAGATGATGAAACAGGCCGCCGGCCGGCCGCTCGCGCGGAAGTAGCCGTCGGCCATGAAGCCGGCGCCCTGTTCGTGGCGCGGCGTCACGTGGCGGATACCGCTGTCGGCGAGCCCGCGGTAGAGCTCGACCGTGTGCACGCCGGGGATGCCGAAGATCGTGTCGATGCCATAGTTCTCGAGCATCCGTACCAGGACTTCGCCACAGGTTTTCATGTGCTTGCCTCCGCAATGCGCGATCTTGCGCAAGGCACAATTCTCGCTCATTTCGGCGCCGAATGCCCCGATTCGCGTTGCCGTGTGCGCCGACGATCTTGATCGGCGGGAGACCGGCAATACCTGCTTGACTCTGTACTCAGGTACAGAGTTTATGCTCTGATGGTACTCGACAATCGATGGAGGAACCCGAATGAATATCGAACGCCTGCGTAACTTCTTCGTCGACGTATTTCCGGCGATGAATCTCGCACAACAGCGACTCGCGCTCGTGCTGTATCGGGGGCTGGCGACGGGCCTGCCGGTCGAGGTGTCGCGACTGGCCGAGTCTGCCGAGCTGTCGCGCGCCGAAATCGAGCGGATCCTGCATGACTGGCCGGGCGTCTTCTTCGATGACGAAGGCCGCGTGGTCGGGTTCTGGGGTATCGCGCTCGCGGAAATGCCGCATCGCATGCGCGTCAACGGCCGGACCGTGTTTGCGTGGTGCGCGTGGGATACGCTGTTCATCCCGCGATTGCTCGACCTGACCGTGCGCGTCGATTCGGCCTGCCCGGTCACCGGCGAAGCGATCCGACTCGTGGTTACGCCGGACCGGGTCGAAGCGATCGGCCGGCGCGAAATACCGGTTTCGTTCCTGACTCCGGATCCCGAAAAAATCCGCGAGGACGTGACGACCAGTTTTTGTCACTACGTTTTCTTCTTCGCTTCGCCGGCCGCGGCCGACGAATGGGTCGAGGCAAACCCCGGCACTTTCCTGTTGACCCTCGAGTCGGCGTACAGCCTCGGCGAGGCGGTCAACCGGGCGCGTTACGGGCAGGTTCTCGACACTGCCGCAATCCGTGCGACAGGGACATGAAAAATTATCTTCCGAAACCGCTGGCTTCGTCGAAGAAATCCGGTCGCGAACCTGTCGGCATCGCCCGCCGGCGAAACGTGACGGTGCGGATCGTGGAGACAATCGAGCTATGAATTTGACTATCGGCAAGCTGGCCCGGAATGCCGGCGTCAACGTCGAGACGATTCGCTACTACGAACGCCGCGGCCTGATCGAGCGGCCGGCAAAGCCGGCCGCGGGCTATCGCCGTTACGACCGGGAGGTGCTCGACCGGGTTCGCTTCATCAAGCAGGCCCAGGGGCTCGGCTTTTCGCTCGATGAAATACGCGGCCTGATGAGTCTATCCGGCGCGCGTTGCACCGAGATTCAGGCGCTGGCTGAGCAGAAGCTCGATTCGGTGCGGCAGAAAATCGACGACTTGCGCCGCCTCGAAACCGTGCTGGCGGACCTCGTGCGGCAATGCCGCGCGCGCGAGGACAAGGCCGATTGCCCGATAGTCGAATCGCTGGCGGATGCGAGCCGGCGTCGAACCGGCTCTTGACTCCGTATCCGGGTACGGAATTTATACTCGGACATTACAAAACACGCGGATTCCGACCATGCAAACTCTAATCAACCTGGCAACCCGCCTCGGCGACAAATCCGGATCTCTC
The DNA here is from genome assembly GCA_024638385.1 of Gammaproteobacteria bacterium. GTDB lineage: Bacteria > Pseudomonadota > Gammaproteobacteria. The sequence continues at coordinate 4,534 of JAHEKJ010000063.1, forward strand.
GGCGCGGTCATCGCCGCGATGGGCTGTTCATTCTGCTTTCCGGCGATGGCCAGCCTCGGCGCCGCGATCGGGCTCGGGTTTCTCGCGCAGTACGAGGGATTTTTGCTCACCAAGGTGTTGCCCGCAGCCGCGATCCTGACGCTTGCGGTCAACCTGCTCGGGTACTGGTATCACCGGCAATGGCTGCGCACGCTGCTTGGTATCGTCGGCCCGATCGTGATTCTGCTGATCCTGAATTTCTGGTTCGCCACGCACTGGCGTAACGATGCGATCTACAGCGCGCTCGGTGTGATGGTGGCGGTCTCGATCTGGGATATCTTCTGGCCGGCGAATCGCCATTGTGCCGTAGCGGAAGATCCCACTGCGACGCACCCGGAACAGCACCGGACGGAATCGTGATCCATCTGCGAATTGCAGGCATGACTTGCGAAGATTGCGTCGCGACGGTGACCGATGCGTTGTGCGCGATTGCCGGCGTCGACGAGATCACGGTTTCGCTGCAGCGAGGGTCGGCGAGCATTGGCTCCAGCAACGGGGTCGACGCCGCGACGCTGATCGATGCGCTCGTGGCGAACGGCTTCGACGCCAGTATCGAAACCCCCGGCGCTCGATCGGGAGCGGCCGCGAAGCGGCATAACGGGGATGGTGTCCCGTTGCGGGTTGCTATCATCGGCTCGGGCTCGGGCGCCTTCGCCTGCGCCATCCGGGCCGCCGAGGACGGCGCCCGCGTAACTCTGATCGACGATGCCGACGTGATCGGCGGCACCTGCGTCAACGTCGGCTGCGTGCCGTCGAAGATCATGATTCGCGCGGCCCAGCTGGCGCAGCAGCAGCGCGCTAACCCGTTCGACGGTCTCGCCAATCACGAACCCGGGATCGATCGCGCCCTGTTGTTGCGTCAGCAACGGGCGCGGGTCGACGCTTTGCGCGTTGCCAAATACGAGATGATTCTGCAGGAAAACCCGGCGCTCGACCTGGTGCGCGGCCGCGCCCGATTCAAAAATGACGGGACGCTGATCGTGCGTCCGTGCGACGGTGACGAGTTCGAGCTGCAAGCCGACCGGATCGTCATCGCGACCGGCGCGAGGCCGGCTATTCCGCCGATCGACGGCCTCGCGGACACGCCTTACTGGACCTCGACCGAGGCCCTGGTCGCCGATCCGCTGCCGCGCCACTTGCTGGTCATCGGCTCGTCGGTGGTCGCGGTCGAACTGGCGCAGGCGTTTCGTCGCCTCGGCTCGGCGGTCACGCTGCTGGCGCGACACACGCTGCTTTCTCGCGAAGACCCGCTGCTCGGGAAGGCGCTGAAACAGGCTTTCGAAAGCGAAGGCATCCGCGTCCTGGAAAACACGCAGGCCGGCCGCGTCGAGTTCGACGGCGACCGCTTCCGGCTGCATACCACGGCCGGTCCGGTCGAAGGCGACCGTTTACTGGTCGCGACCGGCCGCCGCGCCAATACGGCCGACCTCGACCTGCCATCCGTCGGCATCGAGACCGATGCCGCGGGCGCGATCGTCGTCGACGAGCGGTTACGCACCAGCGCCGCCGGCGTCTATGCCGTCGGCGATTGCACCACGCTGCCGCAGTTCGTTTACGTGGCCGCGGCGTCCGGCACCCGCGCGGCGATCAACCTTGCCGGCGGCGACGCCGCGATCGACCTGTCGGCGATGCCGGCGGTGATCTTCACCGACCCTCAGGTCGCGACGGTGGGCCTGACCGAGGAGCAGGCGCGACAACGCAACATCGTCACCGACAGCCGCGTGCTCGAACTCGAGCACGTGCCGCGGGCGCTCGCCAATTTCGCCACCGGCGGTTTCATCAAGCTGGTCATCGAAGCGAGCAGCCGGCGCCTCGTCGGCGCCCGGTTGATCGCGCCCGAGGGCGGCGAAGTCATCCAGGCGGCGGCGCTCGCGATTCGCAACCGCATGACGGTCGACGCACTGGCCGACCAGCTGTTTCCGTATCTCACGATGGCTGAAGGCCTGAAGCTCTGCGCGCAGACCTTCACCCGGGACGTGAGCCAGTTGTCTTGTTGCGCCGGTTGACGAGTTGTCGGGAATCGACTCGACTGGTAGGCAGTGGGCGTCGGTGAACGCGAAAGATCGAAAGTTACTCAGGCTCGGCTATCTCGGCGCGACCGTCGCCGCCCTCTGTTGTTTTACCCCGCTGCTGGTCGTGATTCTCGGCGCGGCTGGCCTGTCGGTTGTGGTCGGCGGGCTGGATTTCCTGCTGTTTCCGGCATTGTTCACGTCCCTGGGTGTCATCGCCCAGGCGCTTTACCTGCGTTCCGGTGGCAAGGGCTCGTCACCGCGCAACACGATCTTCGTGATCGTCATCGGCCTGTCCGCTCTACTCCTCGCGTTCGAATTCAGGTTTGCGTTGGCCATATCCCTTGCCGCCGCGGCGACGGTCGGCGCTTACGCGGCTTACCTGCACCTGTCCCGGGACCAATCGACGGCTTGACCGGTTTTCCCGGGCACCGTGCGGGGTTCGGCTGCGTGCGTTGCTTCAGGAGTCCTTGCCCGATTTCCTTGCCTGCGCGTCGAGCGTGCGCGGCCAGGTGTCTTTCAGCAGGCGCGACAGCGCGCGGTCTTTCAGCACCACGCCGCCGGTCTGGCAGTGGGCGCAATAATTGGTTTCGTTGCGCGCGTAGACGATGCGCTGCACCGGCGCGCCGCAATCGGGGCAGGGCTGGCGATACTTGCCGTGCACCGCCATCGAGTCGAGGAACGCGGTGACCTTGCCGGGGAAGCCGTCGCCGCAGGCCGCGCGCAACTCGTCGGTAAAACGGGTCAGCACGGTGACCGCCGAGGCGTGCAGGCGCTCGAACTCGGCGTCGGCGAGCTTGCCCGTCAGCGCGAACGGCGACAGCCGCGCGTGGTGCAGGATCTCGTCGCTGTAGGCGTTGCCGATGCCGCTCACGATCGCCGGCGACGTCAGGCTGCGCTTGAGCGTGTGATTCTCGGCGCGCAGCCGGGCGGCGAATTCGCGCCAGTCGCAATCGAACACCTCGATGCCGCCGCGATCGTGTTGCGCGGCGTCGGCGCGGCTCGCATACACGTGCAGGCTCGCCTGCTTGCGGCTGCCCGCCTCGGTCAGGATCAACGCACCGGGTTCGAACACGAAGCCGGCGAGCACTGTTTTTTGTCTCGGTACTTTCCCGCTCGCGTCGAACCGCAGGCGCCCGGCGATCATCAGGTGCAGCACCCAGACCTGGCCGTGCTCGAACTCGAAGCACAGCCGCTTGCCGAGCCGCCAGACGGCGAGCAGTTGTTGCCCGACCGCGTCGCGCGGGTCGGGCGCGGCGGTGCGCAACAGAAACGGGCTGCGCAATTCGACACCGGTCAGGCGCGCGCCGATGACGTGGCGCTCGAGCGCTTCGACGTAGACGGTGATGTCGGGAAGTTCGGGCACGATGAATTTGAAACCGTTGGCCGGGCGCGGCGAACTATCGAAGCGGGGCGATCGGCTCGCCCGACAGGCGCGCGGACGGCCGTCCGTCGACGCCGACGGGGATCGCCCCGTTCAGCGTCACGCGGTAAAACTCGCGGTCGAAATCGCTGGCGTAGACGTCGCGAATCGCCTGGTGCAGGGTCGCGCGGTTGTCCCAGAAGGCGATGCTGCCGGGCTCCCACTTGAAGCGCACGCAGAACTCGGCGCGGATGCTGTGCTCCCACAGGAACTCGAGCAGCGCTTCGCTCTCGCGCGGCCCGAGCCCGACGATGTCGCCGGTGAACTCCGGGTTCGCGTAGAGCACGCGCTCGCCGGTCTCGGGATGCACCGTGACCAGCGGGTGCTCGGCGACGAGCGGATTGCGCGCAACCATCGCGTTGTAGTCGGCGGCATTCGGATCTTCGTCGGCGGGCTTGAAGCGGTGCACCGCGCGCAGGCCGCCGAGAAATTCCTGCATCGCCGGTGACAACGCGGCGTAGGCCGCGGCCATGTTGGCGAAGTGCGTATCGCCGCCGTAGGGCGGCACGACGACGCCGCGCAGGATCGACGCCATCGGCGGGTTGACGGCGGCGGTCACGTCGGTATGCCAGTCGGTCCAGGCGCGCTGCGACGCGGGCCGTGCAGCAATCGCGGCGCGGAACTTCTTCACCGGATAGATTTCGGGATACTCCGCATCGCCGCCGAACACGACGTGCGCCGGCGTCGGTTCGCCGAAGTTGCGCGCGAAATCGATGTGCTGGCGGTGGTCGAGGCGCTGGCTGCGGAAAAACACGACCTTCCAGCGTAACAGGGCCCGCCGGATCGCTTCGGTCTCGGCCGCGGCCAGCGGCCTGGTCAGGTCGAGGCCATCGATCTCGGCGCCGATATGCACGGTCAGCGGCTTGATGCCGACGTGTTCGGCGCCGGGGGTCGGCGAGTTGTCGGCGCGCGCGGCCATGGGCGCCATTTAAGCGTGGCCTCCGGGGCTTGTCCAGCAGTCGGCGCCGGCAAGCTTCAAGCGGGCGCCGATCTGGTTTATCGTGCGTCGCATGATATCGACGAAATGGAGCTATCCTGGCCGGCGCTGACCCGATCGCCGCGCCACTCGAGGCCGCACGCGAACTGCTCGCGCGCAGCCGGCGCGTCGCCGCGTTCTCGGGCGCGGGACTCTCCGCCGATTCCGGGCTGCCGACCTTTCGCGATCCGGCCACCGATGCGCTGTGGGCGCGTTACGATCCGACCGAGCTCGCGTCGATCGAAGGTTTCACGGCAAATCCGCAACTCGTCATCGACTGGTACAACTGGCGCCGCGGGCTCTACGCCGGGGTCGAGCCGAACGCGGCGCACCGGGCGCTCGCGGCGCAGCCGCGGCTGGTCCAGATCACGCAAAACGTCGATGACCTGCTCGAGCGCGCCGGCGTCGCGCCGGAACGGGTATTGCATCTGCACGGCAGCATCCTGCACGATCGCTGCCACGCCGAGTCCTGCGGCTATCGCGAACGTATCGATCCCGCGGTCCCGCAAGCGCTGCGCTCCTGCCCGCGTTGCGGGGCAGCGCTGCGCCCGGCCGTGGTCTGGTTCGGCGAGAGCCTGCCGGACGCCGTCTGGAACGGCGCGCAACGGCTGTGCGCAAGCGTCGATTGCCTGCTCGTCGTCGGCACCAGCGCGACCGTCTACCCGGCTGCCGGGCTGATTGCGCTGGCGCGCGAACGCGGCGCTCGCATCGTCGTCGTCGATCCGAATCCAAATCCGGCGAGCGCTGCCGCCGACGTTTTCGTACGGGGTTCGGCGGCGGCAATCCTGCCCGATCTGCTCGCCGGCCTCGAGCTGGTCTCGACCGCGGATTGATCCGGCGCCGGTCCGCGGAAACGAATGCTCGATACGGCCATTTTGTTCGCCCTCGCGAGTCTCGTACTCGGCGGACTCAACGAGGTCCTGTTCAAGCGCTACAGTGCCAGACCGCGATCTCGCGGCGTCCTGATTGGCGGCGTCGGCGTCGTCTGGACGCTTTTGCTGCTGCTCGATATCACCTTGCGCGGCGAGCGTGTCGACGTCGACGCCGCCGGCCTCGGCTTCGGCATTGGCGCCGGAATTGCCGTCGCCCTCGCGAACATCCTGCTGCTCGAATCCCTGCGCCACATGGAAGTCAGTCTCGGCTCGACGATTTACCGGCTCAATACGATCGCGGTCGTAATTCTCGCGATCGTGTTCCTCGGCGAGCGCATGACCGTCGTCAAGCTTGCCGGCATCGGCTGCGGCGTGATTGCGGTGCTGCTGTTGTATCGCCAGCAAACCATCCATGCCAACCACGCCGGGCTGCGGCTCGGCCTTGCGCTGGTCGTGACCGGCGCGCTGTGCCGCGCGATCTACGGCGTCGTCAGCAAGGCCGGGCTCGAGTACGGCGCCGACTTCGACTTGCTGCTGTTGACGTCGGCGTTGTGCTGGGTAGCATCGGGTTTCGGCTATGCGCAATGGGTCGAACGACGGCTCGCGATCACGCGCAGCCGGGTCGGTTACGCGGTCGTATCGGGCGTGATCGTCTACGGCATCGTGCGCACGCTGCTCGAGGCGCTCGCGCGCGGCGAGGCCAGCGTCGTCATCACGATCGCGAACCTGAGCTTCCTGATGGCGCTGGCGGTCGCACTGGCGATGCGAATGGAGCGACTGAGCGCGCGCAAGATCGCGGCGATGATTTTCGCCGTCGGCGCGATCGCGTTGCTGGCACGGGCCTGAAAGGGAGCGAACATGCGAATTGTCAGTTACAACATTCAGTACGGTCGCGGCATGGACGATCGCTACGACCTCGCCCGCACCTGCGCGCAACTGCACGGTGCCGATATCGCCTGCCTGCAGGAGGTCGAGCAATTCTGGCAGCGCAGCGGTAACGTCGACCAGCCGGCCGAGATCGCGCGGCTAATGCCGGATTATTTCAGCGTCTACGGTTCGAGCTTCGATGTCGACGCGAGCCTGCGGGATTCCCAGGGGCGGGTCGTCAACCGCCGCCGCCGCCACGGGAACTTGATTCTGTCGCGCTGGCCGATTCTGAGTACGCGCACTTTCAACCTGCCGAAACAGCACTACCCCGAAAAGTTCAACATGCACATGACATGCGTCGAAGCGGTCGTCTCGACCGGTTCGCGCGACCTGCGCGTCTATAGCTATCACGCGGGCTATCTCGAGTCGCCGGAGCGCCAGGCACAGGTCGCCGATTTCGCCGAAATATTCGCGCGCGCGCCGGGCGAGGGCGGTGCCTGGTCGGGCAAGGCCGACATCGACGGTTTCGACTGGGGGCACGGCGAAACGCCACCGCCGATGCCGGCGAGCGCGATCGTCTGCGGCGACTTCAACTCGAATCCGCAAACGTCCGAGTTCGCGCTGTTGCTCGAATTGACCGGGCTCGTCGATTGCTGGGCGGTCGCCGCCCCGGAGGAAGTCAACGCGCCGACCTGGAAGAGCGAGCGCGGCGAGGACGTGCGCATGTTGGGCAAGATCGATCACATTCTGGTGACGCCGGATCTCGCCGGCGCGATCGCCGGCGCCGAGATCGATCACGACACCGAGGCATCGGATCACAAACCGATCGCGATCACCCTCGATCCGGATTAGGCCTGCCGTTCGATCGCGGCAGGCGGTCGGCGCTTGCGCGCGGAAGGCGCACGGGTTTCGTGATATCGTTTGCGCTTCGAAATTTTTCGGCCTCACCGATGGTTGACCACGACGGCTTTCGCATCCAACCGCTCGCGCACGCCGGTTTTGGCGTGCGCGTCGAGTTTGCCGCCAGCGGAATCGACGCGATCGTCGAGACCTGTACGCGCCGCGCCGACGCGATCCGCGATGCCTTTTACGCGGCGCACGGATTGATGCTGATCGCGGGGCTGCACGAGATTCGCAACCAATCCGCGGCGCTGGTCGAACTCAGCCGCCTGTTCGGCCCGGAAGTCGAGAACTACCGCGAGACGCTGACCAGCCAGCGGTTTTTCCACGACTCGGTGAATGAAATCCTGGTGTTGTCGAACCGGCCGCCGTGCAATCATCCGCCGCCGCCGCGCCGCGGGCGCGACGGCGCCGAGCTGCGCGTGCAGTTCCCGCATCAGGTCAACTGGCATACCGACCAGAGCTATCGCCGGCCGCCTCCCGATGTGTCGTTGTTACTCGCGCTGGACGTGCCGCCACGCGAACAGGGTCAGACGCTGTATGCCGATTGCACCGCCGCCTTCGCGGCGCTCGATGCCGATCTGCGGGCGCGGCTCGATAGCCTCGAGGGCATTCACGCCCCGGGCTGGATCGGCCGTTCGCGCGCGGCAGTGGAAGCCGGCGAACCGGTGCTCGAACTGTTGCCGCATCAATTACCGCAACGCCAACCGTTGGTGCGATATCACCCGACCACCGGCGAACCGGCGCTCTACCTCTGCGAGGAAAAGCAGATGGATTACGTCGACGGTCCGATCGCGGGCCTCGAGCCGGGGCCAGATGGCGACGGCGCGCGCCTGGTCCGCAAATTGCTCGCGCACGCGACGCAGCCCCGGTTCGTCTACGTGCACGAATGGACCGCGGGCGACCTGCTGATCGGCGACAACCGCAACCTGCTGCATTGCGCGACCTGGTACGACGCCGAACGCCATGACCGGCTGATGTGGCGCACGACGGTCATGGGCAATCCCGGCGCCGAGTACGCCGGCGAAGGCAAATCCTGGATTCCGCCCGCCGGCGTCGACGTCATGGCCGGCATGGAACACGCCTGAGGCGACAAGATCGCGCTAGAGATTGGCGCGAATCCGTTCGGCGATCTCGCCGATCCGATCCATGTCGCCGGGATTGAGGCCCCAGTTCATCTTCAGCGCATCGCCATTCTTGCGCGGCAGCACGTGCATGTGAAAATGAAACACCGATTGCGCCGCGGCCGGGCCATTGCATTGCAACAGGTTCAGGCCGTCGGGTTCGAGCGTTTTTTGCACCGCCGCGGCGATCTTTTGCGCGGTCAGCACGGTCGCCGTGATCGCGTCCGCCGAAACCGCGTGCACGTCGGCCGAATGCTCTTTCGGAATGACCAGCACGTGGCCGTCGTTGGCCGGGTTGATGTCCATGAACGCGAGCGTCGCGTCGTCCTCGTAGAGCCTGAAGCAAGGGATCTCGCCGGCGATGATCTTGCAGAAGATGCAGTCGGGATCGGCAGCCATGGTTTCCTCCGGATCGCTGGGTATCGGCTCGCCGCGGGTCGCGGTCCGGTCGAGTATAAGGCGAATGCGCTCGGCCGGCCAATTCGATCGCCGCGCGAACTGCGACCCAAACCGGTATCATTTGCCGCATTGTCAACGAGGGCCGACGAAGGTGAACGATCGCGACGAAATTGCGAACACGCTCGAGCATGCGCTCGCGCTGGCGAGCGAGATCTGCCTGCGCTATTTTCGCCAGCCGTTGCCGGTCGACGTCAAGCCGGACGACACGCCGGTGACGCGTGCCGACCGCGAGGCCGAAGCCGCCATCCGCGAGCTGATCGGCGCGCGCCATCCCGGCCACGCGATCCATGGCGAAGAGCATGGCAATACCGCCGGTGCCGGCGGCACCTGGGTCATCGACCCGATCGACGGCACCCAGAGCTTCGTGCTCGGCAACCCGCTGTTCGGCTGCCTCGTCGGCTTCGTTCGCGACGGCGTCGTCGAGGCCGGCGGGCTGGCGATGCCGGCGCTCGGCGAAACCTGGCTCGCGACGCGCGACGCGGCGACGCGGCGCAACGGCGAGGCGGTCCACGTCAGCGGCTGCAGCGTGCTCGCCGAAGCGTCGCTGCTGGCGACCTCGCCGGACATGTTCGACACCGCCGAGCGCGCCGCCTTCGACGCGGTCGCCGCGCGGACCCGTTACCGGCGCTTCGGCGGCGATTGCTATGCCTACGCGATGCTCGCCGGCGGCTGGAGCGATCTCGTCATCGAGGCCGGGCTCAAGCCCTTCGACATCCTGCCGCTGGTACCGATCATCGAGCAGGCGGGCGGCATCGTCAGCGACTGGGGCGGCCGCCCGCTCGGTCTCGAGTTCGACTCGCGCGTGATCGCCGCGGCGACGCCGGAACTGCACGACGAGGCGCTCGCCGTGCTGGCGGACAGCCTTTGAACGCCGCCGGCAGCGAAGACCTCGGCGCGCCGGCGGTCCCGGCCGCGGGCGTTCGGCGCCTTCGTTTCATTCCGTTCCGGCGGCAGGACATCGTCGAGATGTGCGCGCGCGAGCTCGCGTCCGGCGATGAATGCGACGATTTTCGCCAGTTCGCGCGCATGCTCGGGCAGATTTTTCACTTCGAGTTTCACCAGACCCTCGAAGCGCTGAAATCCACCTACGCCGGGATCGATCCCGATGCCGATACCCGCCGGCCGGATTTCGAACCTGCCGACAGCGACGAGTCCTTCGTCGAATTGCTCGACGGCCTGCTGGAGGCGGCCAACTACGAGCGAATTTCCGAGGCCGAGTTGAACCGGGCGTTGACCGAGTCGTCGCTGTTCAAAATCCGCCTGCAGGTCGATTTCGACGATTTTTCCGAGGTCTCGCTGTTTGCCCGCGGCGAATCGCGCAAGACCGAGACGGTTGCGACCTGGTTCGGCCTGCGCCGCCGCGAAATCGAGTTCACCAACTACGAGCGGGTCGTCGTCTACCTGCGCCTGCGCGATGATTTCGTCCGCGACAAGAACGATTTCGCGACCTGCCGCGCCGGCGCGACGCTGCTGAAGCTGTTTCGCAATGTGCCGAAGGCCGATCTCGAAATGCTTTTTCCAAACACGCAGGTGCGCATGCGCCCGACCGACAAACTGCTGATCGGCGTGCCGGCGGTCGTCAGCGGCGGCGTCGTGCTGACGACCAAGCTCGGCGCGTCGCTGGTGTTGCTCGGCTCTTTGATCGGCTACTGGCTCGGCGTGCATGACCAGCCGGCGGAACTCAACCAGGCGAGCCTGATGATTCTGGCAGCCGGCGTCGCCGCGCTCGCGGGTTACCTGTGGAAGCAGTTCAACAACTTCAAGAACCGCAAGCTGCGCTTCATGCAGGCGCTGACGCAAAACCTTTACTTCAGGAACCTCGACAACAATGCCGGGGTGTTCCACCGCATCGTCGACGACGCCGAGGAAGAAGAAACCAAGGAAGCCGTGCTCGCCTACTACTTTCTGCTGCAAAGCCCGGCGCCGCTGGCAAAAGCCGAACTCGACGCGGCAATCGAGAACTGGTTCGAGTCGCGCTGGCGCACGCTCATCGATTTCGAGATCGACGATGCCCTCGACAAACTCGTGACGTTTGGACTCGTCGAGCGTGCCGACGGCGGCTTGCGCGCGGTGCCTCTCGGCGAAGCGATCCGCCGGCTCGACCGGCGTTGGGACGATTATTTCGTTGCCCAAACCTGAGCCGACGCGGCGCGGCGATTTTGGTTGTGCCGCCGATTTCTATAGAATCGGTCGTTCCGATGCAATGCCACGAGCGGCCCGCGGGGTCGCCATAACAAACAAACAAGACCAGGGAGAAATCCGATGAAGAGACGTCAATTTCTGCAGGCTACCGCGGCCGGCGCCGCGACGCTGCCGCTGGCCGCGCCGGCAATCGCGCAGGGCAAGCTGCGCTGGAAGATGGTCACCGCGTGGCCGAAGAACCTGCCGGGCCCCGGCGTCGCCGCGCAAATGCTCGCCGACCGTATCACCGCGCTGTCGGGCGGGCGGATCGAGGTCAAGCTGTTCGCCGCCGGCGAGCTGGTGCCCGGTCGCGGCGTGTTCGACGCGGTCTCCGAGGGCACCGCCGAGCTCTACCACGCGGTGCCCGCCTACTGGGGCTCGAAGTCGAAAGGCATCCTGCTGTTCGGCTCGCAACCGTTCGGCCTGCGCGCCGACGAGCAGGTCGGCTGGCTGACCCACGGCGGCGGCCAGGCGCTCTACGACAAGATGTACGCGCGCTTCGACCTGAAGCCTTTCCTGTGCGGCAACTCCGGCCCGCAGTGGCAGGGCTGGTTCCGCAAGGAGATCAACTCGGCCGACGACCTGCGCGGCCTGCGCTTTCGCACCACCGGGCTCGCCTCCGAGATGTGCGCGAAGCTCGGCATGTCGGTGCAGGCGATGGGCGGGCGCGCGATGTTCCAGGCGCTGCAGTCGGGCGCGCTCGACGCCGGCGAATTCATCGGCCCGTGGACCGACAGCGCGCTCGGCTATTACCAGATCGCGAAGAATTACTACTGGCCCGGCGTCGGCGAACCGTCGTCGGCCGAGGAGTGCGGCATCAACCTGAAGGCGTACAACGACCTGCCGAAAGACCTGCAGCAGGCCGTCAGCCTCGCCTGCGAGAGTCTCTACAACCCGGTCTGGACCGAGTACACGACCAAGCACGCGGCCGCGCTCGAGAAGCTCGTCGCCGAGCAGGGCGTCAAGGTGCGCAAGCTGCCCGACGACGTCATCGTCGCGCTCGGCAACGCCGCCGGCGAAGTCATCGCCGATTTACGCGAGGACGAGGATGCGCTGGTGCGCGAAATCACCGAGAGTTTCCTCGCCTACCGCGCGTCGGTCAGCCGCTACATGACCTACGCCGACAACGGGCAGATGAACGCCCGTGCGCTGAACTACAAGTACTAGGCGTGCGCTAGCCGGCCCGCGCGGGCCGGCTGCCTCGCGGCGGACAGGCGACGGGAGCGGCATGAGCGCTTTGGCCGACAGACTCGATCTGATCAACCGGACGGTCGGCGCGATCGTGCGTTTTTTTGCGCTGGCGATGGTGCTGATCCAGTTCGGCATCGTGCTGCTGCGCTACGTCTTCGGCGTCAGCTTCGTCTGGCTCGACGAGTCGGTGCTCTATCTTCATGCCGCGCTGTTCATGCTCGGCGCCGGCTACACGCTGCTGGTCGGCGGACACGTGCGGGTCGATATCTTCTACGCCAGGCTCGAGGCGCGCACGCGCACGCTGATCGACGCCGCCGGCCACCTGTTGCTGCTGATTCCGACGATGGTCGTCCTGCTGGTCTACTCGTGGCCGTCGGTGCGCAGCGCCTGGGCGATTCTCGAGGGCCCGATTTCGGTCGGCGGCATCCCGGCGTCGTTCCTGCTCAAGTCGCTGATCCCGGCGTTCTGCGTGCTGCTGCTGATCCAGGGCGTCGCCTGCCTGTTACGCGACCTCGCGCGCCTGCGCGCGGGCGAGGGCTAGGCCATGCCGCTCGACCTGCTGATGGTCGCCGCGCTGATCGGCGCGATCCTGCTGGGGTACCCGGTGGCGTTCACCATTGCCGGCGTGGCAACGCTGTTCGCGCTGCTCGGCTTCGCTACCGGCGCCTTCGATCTCGGCCTGATGGGGGCACTCGGCCAGCGCATCTTCGGCCTGATGACCAACGACGTGCTGATCGCGATCCCGCTGTTCGTGCTGATGGGCGTCGTGCTCGAGAAAAGCCGCATCGCCGAGGAGTTGCTGCAAACCATGGGGCAATTGTTCGCCCGCCTGCCGGGCGGCCTCGGCATCTCGGTCGCGCTGGTCGGCGCGCTGCTCGCGGCGTCGACCGGCATCGTCGGCGCGACCGTGATCGCGATGGGGCTGATCGCGCTGCCGACGATGCTGCGCAACGGCTACGATCCGCGGCTCGCGGCCGGCACGGTTTGCACCGCCGGCACGCTCGGCCAGATCATCCCGCCGTCGACGCTGCTGATCATCCTGTCCGACGTGATGTCGAACGCCTACCAGCAGGCGCAGTTCGCCGAGGGCAAGTTCACCATCGACACGATCTCGGTCGGCCAGATCTTCGCCGCCGCGCTGCTGCCGGGGCTGTTGCTGGTCGCGCTGTACATCGCCTATATCTTCACCCGCGCAATACTCGATCCGGATCTCGCGCCGCCGGTCGCCGAGAGCCGCCGGCGGCCGGGCGTCGGCGCGGTCGCGCGCGCGGTGCTGCCGCCGCTGATCCTGATCGTCGCGGTGCTCGGCTCGATTCTCGGCGGTATCGCGACGCCGACCGAGGCCGCGTCGGTCGGCGCGGTCGGCGCGCTGATCATGGCCGGCGCGCGCCTCGGCGTGTCGCTGCGGCTGATCCTGACCGGCGCGCTGGCCTTTGTCGCGCTCGCGATCGCCGCTGGCGTCGCGCCGGTGCGGCTGCAGCGCATGGACGCCGATTTCGTCGACTGGACGCTCGGCGGGGTGTACGCGGTGCTCGCGTTTGCCGGCATCGCGGCCCTGATCGTGTCGATCGCGCGCGCGGCGCGGCGCAGGGTGCTGGTGCCGGCGTTGACGTCGACGCTCAGCGTCACCGCGATGATCTTCGCGACGATTCTGACGGCGAGCGTATTCTCGCTGGTCTTCGTCGGCCTCGGCGGCGGCGAGCGGATCGAGCAGATCCTGACGGCGATGCCCGGCGGGGCGTTCGGCGCGCTGGTGTTCTGCATGCTGCTGACCTTCGTGCTCGGCTTTTTCCTCGACTTCGTCGAGATCACGGTGATCCTGCTGCCGCTGATCGCGCCGCCGCTGATCCTGATGGGCCACGACCCGATCTGGCTGTCGATCCTGTTCGCGATCAACCTGCAGACCTCGTTCCTGACCCCGCCGTTCGGATTCTCGCTGTTCTACCTGCGCGGCGCGGCGCCGAAGGAGATCACGACCGGGCATATCTACGCGGGCGTTGCGCCGTTCATCGGCCTTCAGATCGCCGGCGTCGCGATCATCTGGCTGTTCCCCGAAATCACGCTGTGGCTGCAACGTCAGCTGTTCTGATATCCCTCGAATCGTTGCTCCGAGCTACAACCGGGCGTGACCGGTTAATGTCCGAAGGTGTTGCTCAGAGCATCTATTCGGGAGCGCGCAACCGTCACGCGGAGTAATGGTTCCGGGTAACCAACGGTCCGGGGGCAAGTTTGGCGGTGCGGGGGCTAGCTTTCGGCCTCGACGGCGACGACGATCAGGACCGAGTAGTCCTGCTTGGCGCAGCCGGCGACCGGCGGCATCGCGGCGCCCGGCGCGACCTTGAACGCGTCGCGCGGCGCTTCTGCCGGCGAGCAGGAGCCGCCGTCGCCGGCCGGGGTGTAGCGGCCCGAACGGCAGCCCAGGTGTGTCACGTCGTAAATCGTCGCGTCGCGGTTCAGCGCCCAGCGGCTGTCGCCGTCGGCGTCGGGCGGGAAGATCGTCAGCATCGCGACCGCCTCGCGCCCGCCGGTGACGATGTAGCGGCCGGGCGGCAGCGGGAATTCGGGCTGCTCCATGATCAGGCCGTTTTCGTCGAGCCACCAGTCGCTGTGATCGAATTTCCACAGTGATGGCGCGATGCCGCCGGCGGCGACGAGGCTATCGAAGTGTTTTAGCCAGACGCCACGGGGACCGGGATCCTGACGCCAAAGGCCCCAGGTCTGCGCGCCGGCGCCGCTGCGCGCGCCGGGGTCCCCGAGCGCGGCGATGTACTGCGGCGGTACGCGCCGGAATACCGGCGGTTCGTCGGCGGCAGATGCGACGACCGGTGTCAGCGCGGTAGCCGTCAATGCCAACAGGCCGATCAAGGCGCTGCCGGCGGCGCGGAGCATCGCGAGAGCGGGGTTGAAGGTCGCTTGATTCATCTTAGTCGTCTCCGGCGTGGCGGCGGGCGAACGCAGGCCCGTTGCGAAATCATAATACTCGAGGGGCTACGCCGCTAATTTTTATTCAGATCAAAAAACTCCCGGATTTTTTATCTGAACACAATCTACAGGGCAGGCCCCTAGACTCAGGTGCCGCAGAAGGTCTGCTGCACGACTTCGTCGGGTGCGGGCGGGCGCGCGAGGTCGGCGTCGGAGAGGTCGAATTCGAACGGTTTTGCGAGGCGCTCGTTGAGGCGATGGAAGAATTCGAAGTCGCCGTCGTAACCTTGCGCGATGGCTTTTTCGACGAGGTGGTTGCGCGCGATGAAGGCCGGGTTGGTCGCGAGCATCCGCGCGCCGCGGGCAGCGGCGTCGTCCGTCTCTTGCGCGCAGCGCGCGCGATAGCGCTCGAGCCAGTCGGCGAACGCATCCGCAAAATCGAAGACTTCGGTGACTTCCTGCCGGTCCGCCACGAGCTCGCCGAGCCGGCGAAATGCGAGGCTGAAATCGGATCCCGTCCGCTGCAGCAGGTCGAGAAAGTCCTGCATCAGCGTGTCGTCGCCGTCGTGCGCCCCGGTCAGGCCGAATTTCCGCTGCAGCCCCTCGAAGTAAGCCGCGTAGAACAGGTCCGGAAAGGCCTCGATCGCGGCCTGCGCCAGTTCGGTCGCCCGTTTTTCGTCTTCGTCGAGCAACGGCAACAGCGTCTGCGCGAGACAGGCGAGGTTCCACTGCGCGATGCCGGGCTGGTTGCGGTAGGCGTATCGGCCGCCGTGGTCGATCGAGCTGTAGACCGCGGCCGAGTCGTAGGCATCCATGAACGCGCAGGGCCCGTAGTCGATGGTCTCGCCCGACAGCAGCATGTTGTCGGTGTTCATGACGCCGTGGATGAAGCCGACGCACTGCCAGCTTGCGACCAGCGCCGCCTGCCGCGCGACGACCCGCTCGAGCAGGGCCAGCGCCGGGTTATCGGCGTCGGCGACGTCGGGGTAGTGGCGCGCGATGACATGTTCGACGAGCAGCTCGAGCCCGTCGAGATCGTCGACCGATGCGAAATACTGCAACGTGCCGATACGGATATGGCTTTTCGCGACGCGCACGAGCACGCCGCCGGGCAGGCGGGTTTCGCGGTAGACATCCTCGCCGCTCGTAACCGCGGCGAGCGTGCGGCTGGTCGGGATCCCGAGCGCCGCCATCGCCTCGCTGACGAGGTATTCGCGCAGCACCGGGCCGAGCGGCGCACGGCCGTCGCCCATGCGCGAGAACGGCGTGATGCCGGAACCCTTTAGCTGGATGTCGTAACGCTCGCCGTCGCCGCCGACGACCTCGCCGAGCAGGATCGCACGGCCGTCGCCGAGCCGCGGGTTCCAGCTGCCGAACTGGTGGCCGGCGTAGACCGTCGCGATCGGCTCGGCGCCGTCGGGCACACGATTGCCGGCGATGACGCCCACGCCTTCGTCGGATTCCAGCCAGCCGGGATCGATGCCGAGCAATTCGGCGAGCGGCCGGTTGACCCGGATCAGGGCCGGCCGCGACACCGGCACCGGCGCCTGGCGGACGTAGAAGCGGTCCGGCAGCCGGGCGTAGGAATTGTCGAACTGGAGCGTCATGCGAATTCGTAGAACTAAGGCTAACGGTCAATATGGGGATAGTGTACCGCAATCGCCAGCCGCCACCGTGCTGTCAGATGCGCGGCACCCGGCGCGATACGTTGGCGAGATGCAGCGCGCGGGCGACGGCGACGCCGGCCGCGGAGATCAGTCCGATGCCGAGCCACGACATCGCCGACGGCAGCGTGCCGAAAAACAGGAAGCCGAACAACACCGCCGAGACGATCTCGCTGTAGGTGAACGGCGCCAGCGTCGATGCGTCGGCGTGGGCGAAGGCCATGACCAGCAGCGTCTGGTTGATCGAGCCCGACAGCACCAGCAGGGCGATGTACGGCCAGGCTTCCGCCGGCACCGGCGCCCACGCGAACGGCAGCGCCAGGCTCAGCGCGATGGTCGCGCAAAGCGCGCCGGCGAACGCCGTGACCAGTGGCGGCGAGACGACGCTGAGCGTGCGGTTCAGGACGAGCTGGATCGAGATGATGGCGGCGCTGGCGAAGATCAGCAGCGTGCCGGTATTGATTACACCGAAGCTCGGGCGCATCACCAGCAGCACGCCGACGAAGCCGGCGACGACGCCGGCCCAGACCGGCCAGCCGGCGCGTTCGCCGAGGAACAGCACCGCGAGGATCACCATCAGGAACGGGTAGGCGTAGAGGATCGCGATCGCGTCGGCGTAGTCGACGGTCTGCGCGCCGACGACGAACGCGGTCGTCGCACCGGCCA
>JAHEKJ010000009.1 GCA_024638385.1 Gammaproteobacteria bacterium
CCGCCGCGATTGCCGCCGAGTACCCGTTTCGCCTGATCGGCACCGAAAACCAGGGTTTGAGTGCGGCGCGCAACGAAGGCTGGCGCGCGGCCACGGCCGAGATCATCGCCTATATCGACGATGACGCGTACCCCGACCCCGACTGGCTGAGTTTCCTGGCCGCGATCTACAGGGACGGCGATTTCCACGGCGTCGGCGGGCCGAATCTCGCGCCGGACGGCGATGGCTGGAAAGCCGAATGCGTCTACTGCGCGCCGGGCGGCCCGGTGCAGGTGCTGCTGTCCGATGCCGTCGCCGAGCACATCCCCGGTTGCAACATGTCGTTTCGGCGCAGTGCGCTCGAAGCGGTCGGCGGATTCGACCCGTGCTTTCGAACCGCAGGTGACGACGTCGATATCTGCTGGCGGGTGCAGCGGGAGGTCGGCGAGGTCGGCTTCAGCGCCGCGGCGCTGGTCTGGCACCATCGCCGAAATTCGCTCAAGACCTACTGGCGGCAGCAGTGCGGGTACGGGCACGCGGAGGCCTTGCTCGAGCGCAAATGGCCCGAGAAATACAACAGCGTCGGGCATCTCGACTGGGGCGGCAGGATATACGGCTCGGGCATATCGCTGCCGCTGCCGTGGCGAAGGCAGCGGCTCTATCAGGGCGTCTGGGGCAGCGCGGCGTTTCAGTCCGTCTACCAGCCCGCGTACGGCCTGCTGCAATCGCTGCCGCTGATGCCCGAATGGTACCTGCTGCTAGTCGTGGCCGCGGGGCTCGCGCTGCTCGGGTTCTCGTGGCCGCCGCTGGCGTGGTTCGGCGCGCTCGCGACGGGCATGCTCGGCGTCACCCTGGGGCAGTCGGTATACGGCGCCTGGCGCTCGACCCACTACCGCGGCATCGGTATCGCTTCGCTCAAATTCTGGACCGTCGTGTGGTTGCATCTGCTGCAACCCCTCGCGCGCCTGAAGGGCCGTCTGGTCAATGGTCTGCATCCGTGGCGCCGGCATCGCCTGAGCCTGCCGCGCTGGCCTTTCGCGAAACGGGTTTCGATCTGGCGCGAGTCCGGCGAGGACCCGGTTACGACGCTCGAACAGGTTCAACAGTCGCTCGCCGGCGAGGGCTGGTTCGCGCGCCGCGGCGGCGACTTCGACGACTGGGATTTCGAAATTCAGCCGAATCACATGGTCGGAGTGCGCAGCCGCCTGGCGGTCGAGGAGCATGGCGGCGGCCGGCAGTTGCTGCGCTTCGCGCTCGAGCCGCGGCCCGCGTCGATGGCGGCGGTCTCGATTGTGTCGGCCAGCGCGCTGGCGCTGGCTGCCGGTCTGGCCGGCGCGCCGATCGCGGCGACCGCGCTGGCAGGCGCCGCGGTGCTGGGGCTGTTCGTGGTGGCGAGCGGCAGCGCCCACGGGATCGGCGCCTTGCGCAGGGTTGTCGAGCGCCTGGGTAGCGCGCCGTGAAGCAGTCGGACCTCACGCTGCTCGGGCGGCTGCTGACGCAGGCGCGGCCGTTCTGGGGACGTATCGCCTTCATTTACCTGCTCAATTTCGTCGCCATTCCGCTGGCGCTTTTGACGCCGCTACCGCTGATGCTCGCGGTGGACAGCGTGATCGGCGAGAAATCCCTGCCCGAATTCCTGCAACCGCTGGTACCGGACAGCGTCGCCCAGGGGCATGGATTGCTGCTCGTTGTAATCGGCATGGCGTTGCTGATCTCGGTGCTCGGCCAGCTGCAAAGCCTGCTGTTGCTGGCGCTGCAGACGCAGGTCGGCGAGCGCATGGTGTTGCTGTTCCGTGCCCGGCTGTTCCGCCACGCCCAGCAGCTCTCGCTCAATTACCACGACACGCGCGGCACGGTCGATGCCGTCTACCGCATCCAGTACGACACCCCGGCGATCCAGTGGATCGTGCTCAACGGCATAACCCCGTTGCTGACCGCGATCTTCACGCTGATCGGCATGATCTGGATCACCGCCGCGATCGACTGGCAGATGGCACTGGTCGCGCTCAGCGTGACGCCGTTCGTTTTCGTGTTGACCAACGTCTACCGCCAGCGCCTGCGCAAGCGCTGGAAAAACGTCAAGCGGCTCGAATCCTCGGCGATGTCGGTGGTGCAAGAAGTGTTCAGTTCGCTGCGGGTGGTCAAGGCGTTCGGGCAGGAATCGCACGAAGACGAGCGCTTCCTGCGCCACGCCCGCAGCAGTCTCGATTCGCGGGTCGCGGCGATCTGGATCGAGGGCGTCTTCAACCTGCTGCTGGCGCTGGCGATCGCCGGCGGCACCGCGGCCGTGCTCTATCTCGGCGTGCGGCATATCCAGAGCGGCGTATTGTCGCTCGGCGAGTTCCTGTTGATCATGGGTTACCTCGCCCAACTCTATGGCCCGATCCAAAGCCTCGGCAAGCAGGTGACCTCGCTGCAAAACGGCTTCTCCAGCGCCGAGCGCGCCTACCAGTTGCTCGACGAAGCCCCGGAAGTGATCGAGCGCCCGGACGCGCGGCCGCTCGACCGGGCCAGCGGGGAGATCGTGTTCGACGAGGTCGGTTTTGCCTATCCGCAGCAGGCGCCGGTGCTGGCGCGGACGAGCGCGCGCTTTCCCGCCGGAAGCGTGATCGGCATCGCGGGTAAAACCGGCGAGGGCAAGTCGACCCTGGTCTCGCTGATCCTGCGTTTCTACGATGTCGGGCGGGGGCGAATCCTGTTGGACGGCGTGGATATTCGCGATTTTACGATTGCCGACCTGCGCAACCAGTTCGCGCTGGTGCTGCAGGACCCGGTTCTGTTTTCCACCAGCATCGGGGAAAACATCGCCTACGCCCGACCGGAGGCGGAATTCGACGAAATCGTCGCCGCGGCCAAGGCGGCCAGGGCGCATGATTTCATCGAACAGTTGCCGGACGGATACGACACCCAGGTCGGCGAGCGGGGGTTGTTGCTGTCGGGTGGCCAGCGTCAGCGGGTGTCGATCGCGCGCGCCTTTCTCAAGAATGCGCCAATCCTGATTCTCGACGAGCCCACCAGCTCGCTCGACGTGCCGACCGAAAACGAAATGCTCAACGAACTGGCGGCGCTGATGCAAAACCGGACCACGATCCTGATCAGCCACCGGCTATCGGCGCTGAGAAAATGCGACCATATCTTCGTGTTGAAGGCGGGACGGCTCGAGCCGGTTGCGACCGTGGATTCGGTGGTCGCGGAAATGAACACGGAAACGAGTGAAGGCGAGATGTATGGCCATGAAAAATCCGGTTAGCGTCGTCGCCTTGCGCGAGCACCAGGCGTTGCGATGCTGGCAAAGCCTGGGCAACGATTTGTCGCCAGTCTCGATCGTAATCGTCCAGGACGAGGTGACTCGCTGCGTCTGCCGGCTGAAATTCGCGAGCGAGCCCGTCATCGACGCGCCTCGCGGACGGCGCGCGGTTGGCGTCGCGCCGCCCGGCAACGCCGTCATTGCCAAGCGCGCGCTGCGGGCGGACATCGAAAAGGAAGCCTGGTTTTATCGCGACTCGCTGCCGGCATTGTCGATGGCCGTCATCCCGTTCCTCGGCGTCGTCGACGACGACGATCCGGAGTTTGCCTGGCTGTTGATCGGCGATGCCGGTGACGCGCATTACGTCGCCGATGATCGGGCACATCGAAAACTGGCTGCCGGCTGGCTGGGCCGGTTTCACGTTACCAGCGCGGAAATGTCCCGGTCGCAGGCCGTCGAGGATCGCGGGCCCGCGCACTATTTACCCTGTATCGGCGAAGCACTGGGACTGCTGGATGACCGAAGCCTGTATCGCTGGGCCGGCCCGGAAGATCGCCGGGTGCTGGACGAGATCGAGGCATTTTGCGACAAGATATCCTCGAACTGGGGCGAGCTGGTCCGGTTTTGCGATGCGATGCCGCATACGCTCGTGCACGGCGACATCAAGCCCGACAATATGCTGGTAGTGGATTCTGACACCGGGCCCGCGCTTGCGGTGATCGACTGGCACGCAGGCGGGCGCGGCGTGCCGGCGCTGGACCTGGCCAAGTTCCTGGGATACCGGGTCGGGCTGGATTTCGATACCTACCTCGATTACTGGCGCGAAACCTGGCCGCAATGGGGCATCGGCGCGGTGCGTCGTCTCGGCTACGTCGGCGAGATCTTTCGCTGGATCGCCAGCGTGCGCTGGCAGCTCGAGGATTTCAACCATGGGCGAATCGAGCGTGGGATATCGAGCATGCGCGTCTACCGTGACTGGTCGACCGATATCGAGCGGGCGGCGCCGTGGCGGGACAACCCGGAGCTTGCCGAGCCGGGCTGGCGCCCGATGGATAAATACTGGACATAAATTTGGATACGCCCGCCAACACCGATCGACGAATCTTCGAATCCGCAGAGGATAGCGGCCGCGCGTTGCGCATCGCCCAGATCGCGCCGCTTTGGACGCGGGTTCCGCCGGCGACCTACGGCGGCGCCGAACTGATGGTTCACTGGCTCACCGAGACGCTGGTCGCGATGGGGCACGAGGTCACGCTGTTCGCCTCGGGCGATTCGCAAACCTCCGCCGAACTGGTCTCGGTTTGCGATGAAAACCTGATCGGTCTGATGGAAAAGAAACTCGCCTACAACTACGACTACTACGTCATCGAGAACACGATCGAAGCGCTGCGGCGCGCCGGCGAGTTCGACGTGGTGCATTGCCACGCCGGTGCGGCGATGATTGCGATTACGTCGGGCTGCCCGGTTCCGGTCGTGCACACGGTCCACGCTGGGCTGGACTCGCCCGACGAACACTGGCTGCTCGACCGCTATCCGCGGGCCACGGTGGCCGCGATCAGTCGTTCCCAGGTCAGCACGCTAAACCCGGCGCGGCGCGCCAATATCCCGGTGATTTATCACGGCTGCGATCTGCGCGAGTATCGGCCGCGCTTCGAGGCGGGCGAATACCTGGGGTTCATCGGCCGCATGAGCGATTACAAGAACCCGGTAACCGCGATCGAGGTAGCCGGGAAGCTGGCGCAGCCATTGGTGCTTGCCGGCACCCCGCAGACTTCTTCGGAGCAGGATTATTTCGACACCCGGGTCGCGCCGTTCATCGACGACCAGCGTATCAGCTATCTCGGTGCGATCGAGCAGGCGCGCAAGATCGATTTCATGCGCCGCGCGAGCGCGATGCTGTTTCCGATCCAGTGGGAAGAGCATTTCGGCCTGGTGATGATCGAGGCCATGGCCTGCGGCACGCCGGTCGTCGCGCTGAAACGAGGCTCGGTGCCCGAGGTCATCGATCCCGACGTGACCGGCTATTTCACCGACGATCCGGACGAATTGCCGGAACTGGTGCTGCGTGCGCAACGGCTCGATCGCAAGCGCATCCGGCAGCAGGCCGAGGCGCGCTTTTCGCTCGAGCGCATGGCGACCGATTATCTCGAACTGTATCGTGATCTGATTGCTCGCCAGGCGGACGACCGGCGCCGGGATAGCTGAAGACCGGGTCGCGGGTTCATGCCGGTCTCGACAGCACTTCCCGAACCGACGCGCGGCAAGGTCGTCGTCTGGGGGTTGCTGGGTGCCTATCCGTTCGGCGGGATGACCTGGCAAGTGTTGCATTACGTCGCGGCCTTCCGGCAGCTCGGTTTCGATGTCTGGTACGTCGAGGAAACCCGGGCCAACTCGTTGAGCGCGGATGATTTTTCGCCGACCCAGGAGCATGACCGCAACCTTGCCCACATCCGGCAATGGATGGGGTGGCTCGGCCTCGAGGACCGCTGGGTTTACCGTCCGCCATCGAGCCCCGATAGCTGCCTCGGCGCGCTTGACGAAGCGGGGCTCGTCGGGCTCTACGCCGAGGCCGACGCGGTATTCAACATTTGCGGCGCCCAGGAGCTCAGGCCGCATCATGTCGACATTCCGTGCCTGGTCTACGTCGAAACCGACCCGGTCCAGAAGCAGGTGCACCTGGCCAATGGCAAGCAACACTGGATCGACATGTTCAAGGCCTACGATTATCTGTTTACCTACGCAGAAAATATCAATCAGCCGGATTGCGCGATCCCGCGAACCGATTTCATCTGGCTGCCGACCCGTCCGCCGGTAATCTTGCCCTGGTGGGAAGCTAACCCGCCCGCGGCCGACGCGAAGATCACCTCGGTTGCGACCTGGAAGCACAAGGGCAAGGATATCCACTGGAACGGGCAGGTCTGGCGCTGGAGCAAACATCACGGGTTTCTCGAGTACATCGATATTCCGCGTCGCTCGAGCCTGCCGATCGAGCTGGCGGTGGGCGGCATCCGGCGCGAGGAAAGGCAATACCTGCGCGACAACCACTGGTTGCTGAAAGACCCGACCGGGCTCGCGGATCCGGATGCGTATCGGGACTACATCGTCGCGTCGCTGGCCGAGTTTACCGTGGCCAAGGAGCAATACGTCAAACCCGTCAGCGGGTGGTTCAGCGATCGCAGCGTCTGTTACCTCGCGGCGGCGCGCCCCGTCATCACGATGGAGACCGGTTTCTCGAAGTACATTCCGTCGGGAGAGGGGTTGTTCGGATTCGGCACGAAACAAGAAGTCTGGTCGGCGATCGACGCGATCGGCCGCGATTATCCGAAGCAATCGCGGCGCGCGCGGGAAATCGCGCACGAGTATTTCGATGCGATCAAGGTCGTTGGCAAGATGACGCGGGACATGGGGCTGGCATGACGACCGGATGCCCATGCTAGCCGCGGCTCGGTGTTCGGGGCGTTTGCGCCCGGCCCGGAGTCATCGGCACCGCGCAATCCGGATTGCGCTGTTGCTATTGTCGCTGCTGCCGGTTGCCTCGGCATTCGCGCAATCGCCGCAACCCGGCCCTCTGCGCGTCATCCAGGCGGCCACGCCGGGCAATCCGCCGATCATCGATGGCACCATCGATCCGCTGGAATGGAAGAATGCCGCGGTCGCCAGTGATTTCTGGCTGTCCGCCGAGCAGAAAGCGCCGGCGGCGCAGACCGAGGTGCTGGTGCTTGCGGACGAGGGATACCTTTATTTCGCGTTTCGCTGCTTCGATGCCAACCCGGAGCAAATCGAACGTTCCCGGTTTCGCCGTGACAAGGGGCTGGGTTTCGATGACCAGGTCGTCGTCGAAATCGATCCGTTTCACAACCATCGGGAAATATCCAAGTTTTCGGTCAACGCGCTCGGCACGCAAAATTATTCGATCGCCGGCGGCAGCCCGAGCAAGATCGAATGGAAAGGCGACTGGCAAGCCGCGGCCCGGGTCACGCAATGGGGTTGGACGGCCGAGATAGCGATCCCGTTCGAAATCCTGAAATACCGGCAAGAGCAGGGCGAGTTCGGCATCAATTTTCTTCGCTATCATCACAAGATGCGCGAGTGGAGCGCCTGGGCGGACACCACCCCGCAAGCGAGGCTCGAGCAGATGGGGCATTTGCAGCTGGATTTGCCCGACACCGACAGCAAGCGCAACCCGCTGACCTTCATGCCGTTCGTGTTCGCGGCGCGCAACACTTTCGACAAGGAAGGCGAGTTTCAGGATCAATTGACCACCGCGGGCGTGGACATTCGCTACGAGCCCAACCGCAACAGCACCGCGCTGGTATCGATCAATCCCGATTTCAGTTCCCTCGAGTCGCAGATCACGGATATCGATTTCAGCGACAACGAGAAGCGCACCGACGACATACGCCCTTTTTTCGAGGAAGGGCGAGCATTCATCACCCCGGATTCGGACGATGAGCTGTATTTCTACTCCAACCGCGTGCCGGATTTCGACCTGGGCGGCAAGTACTTCACCCGCCAGCGAGCCTCGCAGTTCGGCATATTGCTGACCGATGACCCGTTCGCGCGCAAGGACCTGGCGGCGAGATACCGGTTCGAGATCGACGATACCCATCAGTTCAGTTCCATGCTGGTCGCGACCGACGGCGACGAACTCGACAACGAACTGGTCATGCTCCGCTTGAAGGGCAAGCAGGAATCGGGCGTCAATTACCTTCTTGAATCGGGCGCCACGGCGACCGACGACGACGCAATCGGCGACGGCAGCAGCTACCTCGGTGCGCTCGGCTGGAGCGGCGACTACTGGTGGGTCGATGGCCGGGTGGACCGGTTCGATGCCGAGTTTTTCCCGGCCAACGGTCTGCAGGACGAGGATACGATCGGCACCGAAGCCGCGATCGTTTCGAGCGGGTATTATCGAAGTTATTCCGATCGAACCATAAGCGAAGTCGAGTTCAGCCTCAGTTACGAGGCGCGGGATACGCTGGCCGGCGATACGCAGCGCCGCGTTTATTACATCGGCGGCAGCATCGAGACCGCGCGCCAGATCAGGCTGGGGCTGTTTTACAACCTGGGCGACTACCGGCCGGTTGCGGGCACCGGCCGCGGCGAGTACGCGGACGAGCTGAGAGAGGACGATTACTGGACTTACTCGATGGACTTCAATACCCGCAGCAACTGGCTGGGCTACGGTTTTTCGGTATCCGATGGATTTCTCGGCGGCGACGATTACCGCTATGTTACGGGCTATGCCTGGGTCAAGCCGACGCAGTCGACCTTGCTCAATGTTTCCGCCGAGCAGCTCGATAACTTCGGTGAAACCGAACAAATCGTGATCAGCGGTAGCTGGGATTATTCCCGCAATAGCAGCCTGCTCTTCCGCTTCGTCAAGTTCGAGGAATTCGAATTCAACCGTCTCGCCTACCGCAAGTCCGTGAGCGACGGCATGGATGTTTTCCTGGTCTACAACGACGATTCCGGGGCCGAGACCAACTACTCGATGAAACTGTTGTGGACATTCAACTGAGACGATATATGCGATATCTGTTGACCATTCTTTATCTTTCGGGTCTGCACGCGTTTAGTCCCGCGGTCGCCGACGAGAGCGGCACGCTGGATTACGAGTTTGCCATCAGCGTTGAAAAATCGGAGCTCAATGATCTGAGCCTGGGCGACGACCCGGATCTCGAGCGGCTCGAGGAAGAAGAAATCGAGTTCGAATTCGGTCTCGAATACTGGCCTAACGACCAGCTGCATTTCTTTTTCGTCGGCGCCTTGAAGGACGAAACCGAGACCGAGAAACCGCGCGGCGATCGCGACAGCCTGTCCGGGCTCGAGCGCAAGGAAATCGGGGTCGGTTACCTGTTCGGTGACGAAATCGCATCCGATCTGAACGTCGGCCGCATGGAATTCGTCAGCGCCAGCGAGTGGTGGCTCTGGTGGGACGAGGAACTCGACGGGATCAGGCTCGAATCCGCCTACGGCAGCATCGATACGATGTTCGGAGTCACCGAGGAGCAGGCGCGCGAGTCGACCGGTCTCGATCGCATCGATCCCGAGATGGAGGACGTTCGCCGCGTCATGGCCAGCCTGGCATGGGAATTTGCCGACAATCACTCGCTGCTTTTCTACTACCTCGACCAGCAAGACGATTCGAAATCGTATTATTCCGGCTTCGGTTCGTTCGACGACTGCAACGACGGGCCGCCGGCGCCGGCCTGCGTGAGCGAGGACCGGGACAAGATCGACGACGAGGATGCCGACCTGACCTGGGCCGGGATCGGTTATCTCGGCGAGTTCGAAATCGAAGCCGTCGGCGATTTCGAAATCGAACTGCATTATGCGGAAGTCGACGGCGACGAAGTGATCTACGAATTCGACGATCCGGACCCGGTGACGAAGTTATCCGAGGTGACCGGTCGGCGGGAAAACAGCGTCGATGGCAGCGCGCGCGGTTATCTCGTCAGCTGGACTCCCGCCGCGCTCGAAGACTGGTCGTTTACCCTGAGCCGGGCCATCGGTGCGGGTGACGGCAATCCCGATGACGACCGCGACAAATCGTTCCGCCAGACCGGATTGCAGGGTGACATCGACGCGTTCGGCGAACTCTTTCAACCGGAGCTTTCGAACCTGGAGGTGCGGGCGATTGGCGTGGTATGGGAAGCTTACGATGGCGTCAAGATCGGTTTGTTGGGGTACGACTACAGGCAGGACAGGTTGGCGGACGAGATGCGCGACGCAGCTCTCGAGATCGACCCGATCGGGCTGGATCGCGATCTCGGCCGCGAAGTGGACTTGACCCTGACCGTCGAGGCTTACGGCGGCATGGAGTTTACGCTGATTGCAGCCGAGTTCGAGGCCGGCGAGGCCTACGGCGCTAATGCGGGAGAAACCAGCCGTTTCGTCAAATTCGAGTTGAGCTACGAATTCTGACGATTGGCGGCGAACATCGCCGTCGGAATTTAAACGATCTCGGTGTTCGACAGCTCTATGCAAAAACAGTCGTTCACCGTTTTGCCGTCGAGTGCCTCGCTATAGGCGTAGAAACACTGTCCACCGAACATGACTATTGCCACCGCAAGCCAGATTGCGAACGGCTTGTTTTTGCTGTCGTCGAAACGTTTGTAAAGTGTTTCCGCGAGTACCCACTCCCCCATGCACAGACCCGCAAAACCTTCGGACACGATAGTCCAGGTAGAAAACGGGATAGAAAAAATTTGTGCCGCCTCTTCGCCGGTCGACAAATTCAAAATCACCCCGTTGATGTGAAATCGAAAGAGGTCGAGAATCTTGGCGTCTATGAATACGATGAAAACCAGTAACGAATAAAGTATCGCAGCCGGAACTACGATATTGCGTTTGTCGCTCACCAGTTTCTTCGTGATTGCGAGCGGTACATAAATTTGCGCGCACAGGTCGGTGATTTCGTGCTCGAGCGCGTCGGCGCGGGCCAGCGAATGGGGATATCGGGCGTTCGCGGAAAGGTCGGTGGTGGGGGTGCACATGGTCAACTTCCGTGTCAATTATGGTTGCTCTATTTTTTACCAGAATTACGTAGGAAAATCAGGTAGTTAGTATGACTACTTGGGGTGAATTCGAGTGCCCGAGCCTATCCGGGTTACAGGTCGCGTTTTCTACAGGATATATGGAGCTGACTACGTTTTTCCTGTTCGTGAAAATGCACACGAATTGCTCGGGTTTCCTGGTGTCACCGGACATAGGAAGCTGACCCATATCGGACAAAATTACTCCTCCATCTTTAAATTAGATCGGGTCGTCTTCACTGGAAGCGGCCCATGCTGGCCGAGGTAGCATGGATGAATACAAAAATATTTTTACGGCGCGGGATGAGCGTCCCGGGGATTGCCCGCGAGTTGGGGATAGCGAGGAGGAATACGGTCCGCAGGTATCTGAGGGGCAGTGCGGCCATACGGTTTGTCCCGGATCGCGCGCGACCGGGCTGCGATCAGCCGCAGCAGCCCCCGACCTGGCGGCGCGCGAGCAGGTCGTAGACCTGCGCCCGGGTCAGTCCGAAACGGCGCGCGATCTGCTCGCAGGATTGTCGCTGGTAACTGTGCAGCATGACCATCAGGTAGACGTCGTCGTGGCTGATGCCGGCTGGCAGGTCGGCGCCGCGGCGGGACTGGACGGATATAGCGGCGCGATCCGCCATCGGATCAATAGTCGAACTTCGACGCGGAGTAGAGGCGGGCGGCTTTTTCCCAGACCGGGCCGGGCTTGCCGTCGCCGACCGGCTTGCCGTCGAGCCTGACCACGGGCACGACTTCCTTGCTCGAGCTCGAGATCCAGATTTCGTCGGCGTTCCAGACTTCGTCCATCTTGATGATGCGTTCCTCGACGGGAATGCTGCCGTCGGCGTGCAGGATCTTGAGCAGGATCTGGCGCGTGATGCCCGGCAGGATCTGGTGATCGAGCGGCGGTGTCGCGACGACCCCGTCCTTCACCACGTAGGCGTTGCACGCGCCGCATTCGGTCAACTCGTCGTTTTCGTTGTAGAGCAGGATTTCACCGTCGCCCCGGCTGTGGCCGTGCTGGTAGTGCAGCACGTTGCCGAGCAGCGAGGTCGACTTGATGTTGCAGCGGTGCCAGCGCATGTCGCGTCCGGTCGAGCAGGTAAAAGGCGTAATCCGGTCGCGGTCGGGCACCGGCGGCGGCGGGATCTCGAATGCGTAACCGAAAACGGTCGGCTCGACACCCTCCGGATAGGCGTGGTTTCGCCGGGTATCGGCGCCGCGGGTTACGTGCAGGTAAATGCCGAGGTCGCCGTTGCCGTTTTCCTCCATCAGCCGGGTGCAGACTTCACGCCATCGATCCTGGCTCCAGCCGAGCTTGATTTCGACCGCGTCGAGGCCGTTGGTCATGCGTTCGATGTGCGGGCCGAACCCGACCATGCGGCCGCCGTAGGACGGGATGACCTCGTAGATGCCGTCGCCGAACAGGAATCCGCGGTCCATCGGCGAAATTCGGGCCTCTTCGAGCGGCAAGTACTCTCCGTTCAAGAATGCAATGGTCATAACAGTCTCCTGGCCGGCGGTGCGGCCCTGCGGCGCGCAGATTAAAGCAGAACCCAAGAATATCTCAATCCGATCGATATTGAAATTTTACGATTCCGGGTCTCTAAGTCACTATCGTGCACAGACCGTTTTGCGCAGCAAAACGCCCTGTCAGGTTGCAGTCGACTCGAGGCCGCGGTCGTGCAAGATCGTGCACAGACCGTTTTGCGCAGCAAAACGCCCTGTCCGGTTGCAGTCGACTCGAGGCCGCGGTCGTGCAAGATCGTGCACAGACCGTTTTGCGCAGCAAAACGCTCTGCCCGGTTGCAGTCCACTCGAGGCCGCGTTCGTTCAAGATCGGGGACAGTCCGTTTTGCTTAGCAAAACGCCCTGTCCCCCTCGAAGCCAGCGAAGCAACCCGACCCCGCCCCGATCAAAGAAAACCGCAAACCTCGCGCAATTCCCGGATCACCGACTCGCCCTCGCTCGGGTCGAGGCCGTCCTCGGTGAGCTGGTTGACCCGGGTCACGCCGTCGACGCTGCCGAGCTCGGAAATGTAGCGCAGCACCGCGCGCGGCTCGAATTCGGCGAGGAAATCGCGCCCCCGCCACAGCGACAGCAGCGCGATCAGCCCGTAGGCGCCCCAGTTGGAAACGTCGGCGACGATCAGTTCGTCGCAGCTCGTCACCGACGGCACGATGTCGAGCTCGCGCAGCGCCGCCGCGACCTTGCCCATGCCGATCTCGTTGCCGCCGTCGCCGATCGCGATCGTCGGACAGTCGCCGAGGGTCATGAAGGTGTCGAAGCAGGCCGTGTTGCGGCTGATGTTCTCGCCGCGCATGTTGTAGTAACCGCCGTCGGCGGCCTGGCCCGGGCGTTCGATCGAGACGATCGCGTCCGGACGGAAGTGCGCGAGCGCCTCGCGCGCTTCCTGCTCGCGCCGGTCGTGATCGCCGACGCGGATTTCGTGCACGCGGTAGCGCTCGCCGATCGCCGCCGAAATCGGCCGGCCGCAGACGATCGTCGGCGTCGCGCCGATTTGTTCCAGTACTCCGTAGAGCGCGATCGAGCCGACCGGGCCGTCGGTCTCGAAGGTCTCGACGACCGGGAAGCCGGTGCCGATCAGCACGCTGTCGCGGCAGCGGTCGAGTATTCGCGCCGCGCGCAGGCAGTAGCCGGGTTCGAGATGCGGCTGCACCGTTTGCATGCCGCGCAGGTTGCGCGCGACGAGGATGTCCTCGATCCTGCGGCTCAGCGCCTTTTCGTCGACGGTATTCATCGCGCCGGCGTCAGCAGGGGTGGGGCCGGGTGCGCGCGAAGCGCGCCCGATCGAGGCAATGGATGTTGTGCGCCAGCTCGAGTCCGATCGCCTCGAAACGCACGCCCGAGCCCGGCGTCAACTGCGCCAGGCGCGCGGTGTCGGCGGGAATCACGGCGCCGATCTTGGGGTAGCCGCCGATCGTCTGGCGATCGTTGAGCAGCACGATCGGCTGGCCGTCGGCCGGGATCTGGATCGCGCCGTGACAGATGCCTTCGGAAAGCATGCCCTCGAGGTTCGAATGCACGCTTTCGCCCTCGAGGCGGAAGCCCATGCGGTCGCAGCGCTCGGTGATCCGGTACTCGGTGTTGTAGAAGCGCCACGTGTGGACGTGATCGAAGGCGTCCCGCTGATAGCCGGGGACGACGCGCAGCAGCGCCTCCTTGCCGTAGGTCGGTCGTTCGGCGTCGTCGAGTCGCTGATGCCGCTCGCGCGGCGCCGAGTCGCAGGGCAGGGCATCGCCGGCGCGCAGCTTGTCGCCGGCCAGGCCGCCGATTTTCTCCCGCACGACGGTGGCCGTGCTGCCGAACTCGGGCGCGATCGCGAAGCCGCCGGCGACCGCGAGGTAGCAGCGCGTACCGGCGGTTGCGAAGCCGATCTCGAGCCGCTCGCCGGCATCGATGTTATAGGTTCGCCACTGCTCGATCGCCTTGCCGTCGAGCCGGCACGGCGCGTTCGCACCGGTGATCGCGAACGCGGTCGCGACCTCGGCCTCGAGTTCGAGGCCGCCGAAGCCGACTTCGAGGGCGGTCGCGCCGGCCGGGTTGTCGAGCAGCCGGTTGGCCCAGTCGAAAGCGGCAAAGTCGAGCGGTCCGCCGGTCGTGAGCCCGAGTCCGTGCGCGCCGTAACGGCCGCGATCCTGCGGCAGGCTCAACAGCCCCGGCTGGCGGACCTTGAAGCCGCTCACAAATCGCCCCCGAGGTCGAGATAGCGTTGCCGTTCGACCGCCTCGAATCGCACGCGGTCGCCGACCTTGACCGGCATGCTCGGGTCGCGCTGCGGATCGAACATGCGCGTCGGGCAGCGACCGATCAGGTTCCAGCCGCCCGGCGATTCGGCCGGGTAAACGGCAGTCTGGCGATCGGCGATCGCGACCGCGCCGCGCGGCACTTTCTGCCGCGGGGTTTTAAGGCGCGGCGCGGCGATGCGCTCGTCGACCTCGCCGAGGTAGGCGAATCCCGGCGCGAAGCCGATCGCGTAGACGCGGTACTCCTGGCTTTGATGGATATCGATGACCTCGCGGGTGGTCAGGTTGGCGCGCGCGGCCAGCGTTTCGAGGTCGGGCCCGACGTCGCTGCCATAGTAGACCGGCAGGGTCACGAGCTCGCCCTCGGCCGCGGCGCCGGCGTCGAGGTCTGCGAGCGCCGCGCGCAGCCGGCGCCTGACCGCGAAGTGGTCGTCGCCGTCGATGTCGAAGATGACCAGCAGCGACGCGTAGGACGGCACCAGGTCGACGAGGGTGTCGGACAGGTTCGCGTCGATGCGCGCGACCGCGGCCTGGATTTGCGCCGACACCTCGGCGCTGGTTTGCTCGCCGAAGTAGACGATGAACGCGTTCTGCCCGGCGATTTCGATGCGCATACGCGGATCAGGCGTGGATGATGGCGCGGATATCGCGAATGGCGGCAATGCCTTCCTCGTTATCGCCGTGGACACACAGCGTGTCCGGATGCAACTCGATACGGTGGCCGCTGACCGTGGTTACCGTGCCCTTGTGGCATATCTGTTCGACCTGGCCGAGCATCTTGTCGCGCGGATGCACCGCGCCGGGCTTCGACCGGGCCAGCAGCTTGCCGTCGTCGTCGTAGCAGCGGTCGGCGAAAGCCTCGAACCACAGCTCGATGCCGTACTCGGCGGCCTCGCGGCGATGCTGCTCGGCCTCCGGCGTCGCCTGCAGCATCAGGCGCACCGGCTTGTGGAAATCGGCAATGGCCCGCAGGATCGGCCGCCGCACGTGCTCGTTCTTCATCATGTCGTTGTACAGCGCACCATGCGGTTTGACGTAGGCGAGTTCGAGCCCCTGGATCTTGGCCATGCCCTCGAGCGCGGCAACCTGGTAATGGATCAGGGCCTTGATCTCGGCCTGCGAGCATTGCATCGAGCGGCGGCCGAAACCGACCAGGTCGGGGTAGGCGGGATGGGCGCCGACCATGACCCCGTTGTCCCTGGCCAGCTTCAGGGTTTGTTCGATCACCAGCGGGTCGCCGCCGTGATAACCGCAGGCAATATTGGCCTGGTCGATGTACGGCATGACGTCGGCGTCGCGGCCCATTTCCCAGGAGCCGTAGCTTTCGCCGAGATCGCAATTGAGCATCAACATGATTTACCTCCGCTTAGAGCACTGCGAGATGACTGTTGGGCAGGTCGGTCACGAGCATGCAGCCGGGCGAATGGGTGATGCAAAACGGCGGCCGCGCCTGCTCGACCGCGACCTGCGGCGTGACGCCGCAGGCCCAGAATACCGGCACCTCGTCGGCGCGAATCGTCACCGCGTCGCCGAATTCGGGTTTCTTGATGTCGCGGATGCCGATCTTTTTCGGGTCGCCGAAATGCACCGGCGCGCCGTGCACCGCCGGGAAGCGGCTGCAGATCTGGATCGCGCGGATCGCGTCGCCCGGGATCATCGGCCGCATGCTGACGACCATCTTGCTGCTGAAACGGCCGGCGGTTTCGCAGTCGATGTCGGTGCGGTACATCGGCACGTTGACGCCCTCGGTGACGTTGCGGACCTCGAGGCCGTCGTCGATCAGCGCTTCCTCGAACGAGAACGAGCAGCCGAGCACGAAGGCGACGAGGTCGTCGCGCCAGAACTCGCTGACGTCGGGCACTTCACCCACGAGTTCGCCGTGCTCGAACACCCGGTAGCTCGGCACGTCGCTGCGCAGGTCGAGGTCCAGCCCGAGCCGCGGGATCGTGAAGTCGCCGGGCGACGACGACATGCCGATCAGCGGGCAGGGTTTCGGATTGAAGGTGCAGAATTGCAGGAATTCGCCGGCGTAGTCGGCCGGCAGGATGCACAGGTTGCCCTGCACGAAACCGCGCGCATAGCCCGACGTGTTGGTGGTGAATTCGCCGGCGCGAATCAGCTGGCGCAGTTCGAGCGGTGTGATGTGTTGATCCATGATGACAGCGTGTTGGATTTTGCCTCGTTTTACAATGACTTGGCGCGTTCGCGCAACACGTTTTTCTGGATCTTGCCGGTCGCGGTTTTGGGCAATTCGCCGAAGACGACTTTTTTCGGTCGCTTGAAGCGCGCCATGTTGGCGGCGCAGAAATCGATCAGTTCCTGCTCGTCCGCATCCTGCCCGGTCTTGAGTTCGACGAACGCGCAGGGCACTTCGCCCCACTTGTCGTCGGGATAGGCGACCACCGCGGCCTCGCCGACCGCCGGATGCCTGTAGAGCACGCCCTCGACTTCGACCGACGAAATGTTTTCGCCGCCCGAGATGATCACGTCCTTGGCGCGGTCGCGCACCTGGATGTAGCCGTCGGGATGAACCACGGCGATGTCGCCGCTCTGGAACCGGCCGTCCCGGAACGCCTTGGCGGTCGCCTCCGCATCCTTCAAATAACCCTTCATGACCGTGTTGCCGCGAATCACGATTTCGCCCATGGTCTCGGCGTCCCACGGCACCGGTTCGCCGCTCTCGGGATCGATGACGTCGACCGCCTCGGTCATCGCGAAGCGCACGCCCTGGCGCGCCTTGAGCTCGGCCTGCCGCTCGATCGACTGCGCCGCCCAGTCGGCCTGCGGCGCCGAGTGCAGGATATGGCCGTAGGTCTCGGTCAGGCCGTAGACGTGCATGACTTCGAAGTTGAAGTCGGCCATGCGCTCGAGCACCTTGGCCGGCGGCGGCGCGCCGGCGGTCATTGCGTAGACCGGGCGGTCGAAGCGTTTCTGATCCTCTTTCGGTGCGTTGGCGAGCATGTTGAGCACCACCGGCGCGCCGCCGAAATGGGTCACGTCGTGGCGTTCGATCAGTTCGAAAAACAGCTTCGGCTGGAACGCGCGCAGGCAGACGATCGTGCCGGCCAGCGCGGTCATGGTCCAGGCATGACCCCAGCCGTTGCAGTGAAACATCGGCACCGTGTAGAGGTACGTCGGATGCGGCGGTAGCGCCCACGACAATACCGTGCCCATCGTCATCAGGTAAGAGCCGCGATGGTGGTAGACGACACCCTTCGGCAAACCGGTCGTGCCCGATGTGTAATTGAGCGCGAGCGCCTGCCATTCGTCGTCGGGCAGGCGCCACGAATAGGTATCGTCGCCGCGATCGACGAGGTCCTCGTAAAAGGTGAATTCGTGATCTGTCGGCAGGTCGGGCTTCTCGACCGCGTCGGCGTCGTCGATGATGATGATTTCCGGGCGCAGCTCGCATTGCCCGAGCGCCGCTTCGAGCACCGGCCATAGCTGGCGGTCGCAGATGAACGCGCGCGACTCGCCGTGATCGATGATGTAGGCGACGGTGGCCGCGTCGAGGCGCGTGTTGATCGTGTTCAGCACCGCGCCGGCGAGCGGAATCGAGAAATGGCTCTCGAACATCTCCGGCGTATTGAACGCGAACACCGACACCGTATCGTTGCGACCGATGCCACGCGCGGCGAGGCTCGACGCGATGCGCGCGCAGCGGTTGCGCGTCTGCGCCCAGGTATAACGGCGCGCGTTGTAGATCAGCGATTCGCGCTCGGGATAGATGTCGGCGGTGCGTTCGAGAAACGACAGCGGCGACAACGGCACGAAATTGGCCGCGTTGGCGTCGAGTCGATCGTATTCGGCGGTCATGGCATCACCTCGTCAATTGCGTACCGGCGCGCCGGCGTCGAGCATGCCGTCGATGCGGGCGCGCGTCGCGTCGGTCTGCACCAGCGTAAGAAACGCGCGGCGCTCGGCGTCGAACAGATCCTGCTCGCTCCAGCTCGTGCCCGGTTCGATGTCGCCGCCGGTGACGATACACGCGATTTCGCTGCCGACGCACACGTCGTGGGCGAAGAACTGGCCGTCGGCGTGCGATTTTTCGAGCCATTTGAGCATGTCCTCGAACAGCGGTCTACCGGGCATCGCAAGCGGCGGCCGGGCGAAGCGCGTACGGCTCGCCGGATCGTCGATCGCGGCCAGCGCCTCGCCGAGAATGCGGTCGCGGTTGATCACGTAGCGATCGTGCGGTCGCAGCATGGCCTGCGCGCGCGCGATGACCGGCGAACTCGCGGTCTTGCCGTAGCCGAGATTCATGAAAGCCTTGCGGCACGCCTCGCCGATGTCGTCGCCGCAGCCGAGTTTTTCGATCCAGCGGTAGAGCGTCTCCTTGCAGCCGCCGCCGCCCGGCACCACGCCGACCAGCGATTCGACGAGCCCCATGACCGAATTGGCGTGGCAGATGACCTGTTGCGCGTGCAGCACGACCTCGAAGCCGCCGCCGATCGACAGCCCGACCGGCGCCGCGACCACCGGGAATTCCGCGGCGGCCATGCGGTGGACGGTCTGCTGGAAGTCGGCGAGAAAGCGGTCGAGCCCGTCGAGATCGTCGCGGCGATAGAAATCGCGCACCACGCCGAGGTTGACGCCGCACGAAAAATGCTGCGCGTCGTTGTGCACGACCAGGCCGCGCATGCCCTTTGCGGCAACCGCGTCGAGCGCGTCGGCGAGGATGCCCATCGAGTCGCCGTCGAGCGCGTTGGCCTTGCTGTGGAACTCGACCAGCGCGACGCCGTCGAGGTCGTACCAGCTCGCGACCGCGCAGCTGTTCTGCGCCGTCAGCGTGCGCCGTTTTTCGCTAAAGCGAATGACCCCGGCGGGGCGCTCGATCGGTCGCCACTCGCCGCCGTGGCGGCGTGCCTCGAGCTTGTCGCCGGAGACGCGGTAGAAACTCGAACCGGCCGCCTGGGCAAGAAACTCCGGTACCTCGGCGCCCTCGTCTTCGAGCCGCGCGACGAACGCGTCGACGCCGATTTCGTCGAGCAGCTCGAACGGCCCCTGGATCCAGTTGTAGCCGAGCTTCATCGCGTCGTCGATGCCGAGCGGGCCGTCGTCGACCTCGGGGATCAGCGAAGCGGCATAGGCCAGCGTGCGCGACAGCACGCGCCAGGCGTATTCGCCGTAGCGGCCGTCGTCTTCCAGCAACAGCGACACGCCGTCCTGCTCGGCGCGCTCGGCGAGCGGCAACGCGAGCCGCGGCGGCGCGCTCTCGTATTCGCCGGAAGCGAGGTTCAGCACCTCGCGGCCGCCGTCGCCGACGCGGTAAAAGCCTTGCCCCTGTTTGTTGCCGGTCTGACCGTTTTCGATCATGCGCGTCATCAGCGGGATCTTCGCCGCTTCGCGGTGGAAGGCGTCGGCGGGCGGCAGAATCTCGACCAGGCTTTGCACGACGTCGGACATCAGGTCGATGCCGATCAGGTCGTAGAGGCCGAACACGCCGGTCTTCGGAATGCCCATCGGCCGGCCGAAGATCGCGTCGGCCTCGAGCGGCGTGAGATCCATGTCGAAAGCCGCGTGCAGCGCGCACTGGATCGCGTAGACGCCGACGCGGTTGCCGAGGAAGCCGGGCGTGTCGCGGCACGGCACGACGCCCTTGCCGAGCTGCTGTTCGCAGAAATCGGCGAGCAGCTCGATGATTGCCGGATCGGTGTCGTCGCCGCGAACCAGCTCGAGCAGGCGCATGAAGCGCACCGGGTTGAAGAAGTGCGTGATCGCGAAGCGCCGACGAAACGATTCCGGCATGTCCTCGACCAGCAGGCGGATCGGGATCGTCGACGTGTTCGACGAGACGATCGCGTCGGCGTGGCAGGTGTCGTCGAGGCGCCGGTACAGGTCCTGCTTGACGTCGAGACGCTCGACCACGGCCTCGGCAATCCAGTCGCAGTCGCCGAGCACCGAGAAATCGTCGCGCGTGTTGCCGAGACGGATGTATTGCTCGGCCTCCTTGCTGATCAGCCCCGGCGCGTTCGGGTCGCGCAGGCGCTCGAGCCCGCGTTCGGCGAGCGCATTCGGATTGTCGTCGGTGGGCAGGTCGAGCAGCCAGACGTCGATGCCGGCATTCGCCACCTGCCCGGCGATACCTGCACCCATGGTTCCGGCCCCGATAACCGCGACCTTCTCGATCTTCATGTCACCAACCTCGATTTTTGCCTGTCATTGCGAGGAGCGCGCGACCGAAGGTCGTGCGCGACGAAGCAATCTCCCGAAACTTGCCCGATCCCGAAAGATTGCTTCGCTGCGCTCGCAATGACGAGAATTTCTGCGTCATTGCGAGGAGGGGCGGCCGGAGGCCGACGCGACGAAGCAATCTTGTCGTAGTTAGCCGATCCTCCGGATTGCGTCGTCGCGGAGCCTGCCCCGGCCCCGGCTCGGAGGCCGGGGTGAACTGCAGCCGGGGCTCCTCGCAATGACGGCTTTGTTTTCGTCATGCCGCGTTTTCGAGCGCGCCGATCAGCGCGCGCAATTCGTGCAGCGTCTGCTTCGGCGCCTCGACCGGCAGCATGTGACCGTAACGTTCGATGACCGTGACCTTCGCGCGCAGCGCGTCGGCGAGCTGCAGGCCGGCCTTCATCGGCGTCAACCGGTCCTTGCGCGCGAGAATCAGTTGCGCCGGCAGGTCGAGCGCCTGCGCCACCGCGAGGCCGTTGTTGTAATTGCTGCACGCGAGCAGGTCTTCGTACATCGGGTTCGAGCCCATGATCTGGCGGCCTATCGCGATCGGCTGCATGCCCGGCACCGCGCTGATTCCGTACTGCGCATCGGGGCCGAAGCCCCACAGCAGCAGCATTTCGGCGGCCTTGCCCGCGTCGTTTTTGGCTGCGTCGATCAGTGCCGGGTTGACCGGGATCTCGCCGGCGGTGCCGACGCCGGTGATCGACCTGAGCGCCGCAGGCGCCTGCCGCGCGAGCTCGAGGATGTCGAGAAAACCCTGCGAATGGCCGACCGCGTGGACCGGCGGCGCGCCGACCGCGGCGAGAAATTCGCCGAGCCACGCGCCCATGTCCTCGATCGTCTCGAGCGGCTTGCCGGCCGACAGGCTGTGGCCGGGCAGGTCGGGCGCGAGCACCGCGTAGCCGTTGTAGGCGAACCAGCGCGTCTGCAGCGCCCAGCTGCGATGATCGAGTCCGCTGCCGTGCACGAACAGCACGCTCGGCAGCGATGCGTCGTAGTCCTTGCCGCCGGTCGCGGCGTAAGTTTTCTCGCCCCTGACTTCGCAGTACATCAGGACCCCGCGACGCGTCTGGCGGCGCGAAAGCCGCGTTCGAAATCCGCCTTGATGTCGCCGATGTCCTCGATGCCGACCGACACCCGCACCAGGTCCTCGCTGATGCCGGCGGCCTCCATGTCCTCGCGGGTCAGCCGCGAATGGGTCGTCGTCGCCGGGTGCAGCACCAGCGTACGCGCGTCGCCGACGTTGGCGAGGTTCGACGCGAGTTCGAGCGAATCGATGAAGGCCGCGCCGCCGGCGCGGCCGCCGACGACGCCGAAGCACAGCATCGAGCCGGCGCCGTCGGGAAACAGCGTCGCCGCGAGCGCGTGGCTCGGGTTGCTTTCCATGTCGGGGTAATTGGTCCAGGTCACGGCGTCCTGCCGCTGCAGCCAGTCGAGCAACGCCTTCGCGTTGGCGACGTGCTGCTTCATGCGCAGGTTCAGCGTCTCTATACCCTGCAGGATCAAAAACGCGTTGTGCGGGCTCATCGCCGCGCCGACGTCGCGCATCGATTCGGCGCGCATCTTCATCGCCAGCGCCGACGGTCCGAACTCTTCCCAGAAGCGGATGCCGTGGAACGGCGCGTAGGGCTCGGTCAGTTCGGGGAAGCGGCCGCTCGCGCTCCAGTCGAACTGGCCGCCGTCGACGACGACGCCGCCGATCGCGACGCCGTGGCCGCCCATCCATTTGGTGGTCGAATGGACGACGACGTCGGCGCCGTGCTCGAACGGCCGGCACAGCGTCGGAGTCGCGAAGGTCGCGTCGACGACCACGGGAATTCCGGCGTCGTGCGCGATCTCGGCAATGCCCGGGATATTGGCGATCTCGAGTCCCGGGTTGCCGATCGACTCGCAGAACACGAGCTTGGTATTGGGCCTGATCGCGGCGCGCAGCGCCTTTTCGTCGTTGATCGGAACGAAGTCGCAGTCGATGCCGAGGCGCTTGATCGTGTGCTTGAGCAGGGTCGCGGTCGAGCCGTAAATCTGGGTCGCCGAGATCAAATGATCGCCGGCCGAGCACAGCGTGATGAACAGCGTAAACAGCGCGCTCATGCCCGACGCGGTGCAGATCGCGCCGCTGCCGCCCTCGAGCGCGGCGATGCGCTGCTCGAGCACGGCGACGGTCGGGTTGGTGATGCGGCTGTAGATATGTCCACCCTGCTCGACGTTGAACAGCGACGAGCCGGCGCTGACGCTTTCGAACACGTAAGATGTCGTCTGGTAGACCGGCACCGCGCGCGCGCCGTGATCGCTCTCCGGCACGTAGCCGGTGTGCAGCGCGACGGTATCGGGTTTGAGATAGGTGGATCGGCTCATGCGCTTACCTCCGCTCGGCTGATCGCGTCGAAATCGAACGGCAGCGGGACGATACGCGCACGCGCGCCGGCGATCTCGACGCTGTCGTGGGCGGCGACGAAATCGCTCTTCATCATTGCCATCGCCAGGTGCAGGCGGTGGCGCGGCGACCAGACCTGCGAGCGGATGTCGCCGACGACTCGTCCGCCGGCCTCGAATTCGAAGCGCTCGAAGGTCATCGGCGTCTCGAACACCAGGCCCGTCAAAATGTGTTCGTGGGTATCCTTGAGCGGGCGCAGCGCCTCGAGGCTCAGCGATTCGATGTCGGCGTCGAGATCGATGAAGGTGTCGAGGCCGCACTCGAACGGGTTGTGCGCCTGGGTCATATCGTTGCCGTACGACAGCAGCCCGCTCTCGATGCGCTCGATCAGGTTGGGGCCACCGGCGCGGACGTTCAGGTCCTGTCCCTGCGCAAAAAGTTCGTCCCACAGCGGCTCTGCGAGATCGGCGTCGTTCAGGTAAATCTCGAAACCGTCCTGCTTGCTGTAACCCGAGCGCATGACCATCATTGCGCGGCCGCGAAACTCGAGCATTTTCGAGCGGAAGAAGCGGATCGACGGCACCGCGTCGCCGAACACGCGGGTCACGAGGGTCTCGGCCTTCGGCCCCTGAACCGCGAGCGGCCAGATATCGGCCTCGCCGACCTCGACGTCGAGACCGTAACCGAGGGCGAGGCCCTGGGCGAAGAAGCGTACGTCGCTGTCGGCGATCGAGATCCACCAGTGATCGTCGGCCAGCTTGATCACGACCGGGTCGTTGAGCAGCGCGCCGGTCTCGTCGCACAGCGGCGCATAGAGGCCCTGGCCAATCGCGGTGCGGCGAATATCGCGCGGCGTCATGAGCTGGACCAGGCGCTTCGCGTCGGGCCCCCTGACTTCGATCTGGCGTTCGCAGGCGACGTCCCAGACCTGCACGTGCTCGCACAGGTGCCAGTAATCGGCTTCGTTGCTGTCGAAGAAGGTCGGCAGCAGCATGTGGTTGTAGACGGTGTAGCCGCGCACGCCGGCGGCCTCGACCCGGCGGGTGAACGGCGTCGCGCGCGTCCGCCGGGAAATACTCAGGATCTTGTCTTTCAAACCAGTCATCCGGTGATTCCGGCGCCGCTACTCGCCGCCACGCACAGGGGCTGCCATGCTAGACGTTTTTGATTTTGCTGACAATTCGCGAATTACCTGCGGGCAACAGATTCTTGCTCGCACGCGACATCGGGCGCCGATATTTTGCCGCGCGCGGGCAATATTCGGCGAATAAATCTGCCATAATTACGCGAGTCAATGCATTTGTCTTGCCCGAATTGCTGCCTGTCCGTCTACCGGCTCGAAATCGATGAAAACTGATCGATTCTCCCGCGTCGAATCGCCGTGCGTGAGGCTGTGCACGCTCGACGACGAGGACGTCTGCCTGGGCTGCCACCGGCATATCGACGAAATCTGCGCCTGGGCCGCCTCGAGCGATGACGAGCGCGAGCGAATCCTCGAGCGCGCGGCCGTGCGCGCCGAGCGGATGGCACGTGGCTGATCTCGATTCGCTCACGGTCGACGAAATCCGCGCGCGCCTGCACGCGCAGAACAGCACGACCTTCGAC
This sequence comes from Gammaproteobacteria bacterium, assembly GCA_024638385.1. Classification (GTDB taxonomy): domain Bacteria; phylum Pseudomonadota; class Gammaproteobacteria. The sequence goes on from JAHEKJ010000009.1 coordinate 24,676, forward strand.
GTACCGCCGGAGCTGCTCGGCGACGACGCGCGCGAAGCCGCGGTGCTGGTGCCGTTCGTGCGCGAGGACGACGCCTGGCACCTGCTTTATATTCGCCGTACCGAGCACGACGTTGACCGCCACAGCGGCCAGGTCGCGTTCGCCGGCGGCAAGCGCGACGACGAGGATGCGTCGCTGCTCGACACCGCGCTGCGCGAAGCCGAGGAGGAGATCGGCATCGCCCGCCGCGACGTCGAGGTGCTCGGCCACATCAATCACCATCACACGATCAGCGAATTCCAGGTGCGGCCCTACGTCGGCGTCGTGCCGTGGCCGTACGACCTGATCCTCGACGAGATCGAGGTCGCGCGCGCGTTCACGCTGCCGCTGGCCTGGCTCGCCGACCCGGCCAATTATCGTACCGAGGCGCGCCGCCACCCGGCGTCGGAACGGCCCTGGCCGGTGGTCTATTTCGAACGTTACGATGGCGAATTGCTGTGGGGCGCGACCGCGCGCATGACGCTGTCGCTGATCGACGTGCTCAGGGTGAGAGACTAGGCGAGAACCGGCCTAGTGATATTTTTCGGTCGTATAGTGACCCGGCTCGCGCCGGCGGTGCTTTTGCATGCCGCGCGAGACCAGCTCTTCGCTGACGTCGCGGATCATGTCCGAGCTGCCGCACATCATCACGTGCGAGTCGTCGCCGTTGATCATGAGCCCGGTGTGCTTTTCGAGGGTGCCGTCGGCCATCAGCGTGGTGACGCGCGCGCCGAGCGCGCCGGCGTGCGCCTCGCGGGTCACGATCGGCACGTAGACGAACTGCTCGCCGTGGCGGGCCAGCAGTTGCTGAATCAGGTCCTGGTATGCGAGTTCCCCGGCGAGGCTGACGGAATAGCAGAGGACGATTTTTTCGAAACGCTGCCAGGCCCTGTCGCTCTTCAGGATCGCGAGAAACGGGCCGATGCCGGTGCCGGTTGCGATCATCCACAGGTGTTTGCAATCCGGGATTTCGCTGACGGTCAGGAATCCCGACGGGTTGTCCGATACGAGCACGTCGTCGCCGGACTCGAGCGCGAATAGCTTCGGCGACAGCGGACCCTCCTCGACGATGTTGAAGTAGACCTCGAGATAGGGTTCATCGGGCGTGTTGACCAGCGAATAGGGCCGCGCGAGCACGCCGTCGCCGTCGGCAACGCCGACTCGCACGAACTGGCCCGCCTCGAACGGCGTGAAGGGTACGTCGATAACCAGCGCGGTCAGGTAGTCGTTGTGGCGGCGGTTCTCGACGACCTTGCCATTAAGCCAGTTTGCCATCTCAGGCCGCCAGCCGGTTGAGACTGTATGAGCCGTTCTTCTCCATCGCCTGCAGGTACAGGTCCTCGAATTCGGATACGACCGAGTCGCGCACCTCGGGTAATTCGAGCAGGCGTTTGCCCCAGGCCGCGACTTTCGGCAGGATCGCGGGGTCGATCACCGACAGTTTGCCGTCGGCCACCGAATCCTGGCGGAACAGCGGCGCGAACGCGGTATCGGCCAGCGTGAACTGCTCGCCGTTGAACCAGGGCCCGTCGCCGAGATGTTTTTCGACGCGGCGAAACTGGTCTTCGAGTTCGGCGCGGTAGCGCTGGTAGCGCTCCTGGTCCTTGCTCATCTTCATCTGGTAGAGGTTGCCGAGCATGTCGGAAGCGAACTCGATCCAGGCGCGGTTCCTGGCGCGTGCCAGCGGGTCCTTCGGCTGCAGTTCGCCGCCGGTGATCTCGTCGAGATACTCGTTGATCACGGCCGATTCGAACAACACCTCGTCGTCGACCTCGAGCACCGGTACCTTCTTCAGCGGCGACAGCTCGAGAAACCAGTCGGGCGGGTCGGCGAGGTCGATGTAGGTCACGTCGAATTCGATCCCCTTGTGCTTGAGCGTGATCACGGCGCGCTGCACGAACGGGCAAGTCTTGAAACTGATCAGGTGTAGCGACATTGAGTTGTCTCCGGGCATGGGTCAGAATGCTCCAATTCACCCAACTTATGTCTCGGGGACGGGAATCTCAACCCCAATTTTGGTGAGGGAATGGGGGAGTGCCGGGGCGCGAAGCCAATCACGGAGAACACCATGTCCACCGCATCCATAGGACTCAGCGACAAACTCCAGAAATATCTGCTCGACGTCTCGCTTCACGAACCCGAGGCCTGCCGCATGTTGCGCGAGCAGACGCTCGAGATGAGCGAAGCCAACATGATCAGTTCGCCCGAACAGGTGCAGCTGATCCTGCTGCTGGCGAAGATGCTCGGCGCGAAGCGCGGACTCGAAATCGGCACCTTCACCGGCTACACGAGCCTGCGGCTCACGCTCGGCATGCCGTCGTTGAAACTGACCTGCTGCGACCTGAACAAGGAATTCACCGCGATTGCGCGCCAGCACTGGCAGGCGGCCGGCGTCGATAACCGCATCGAGCTCGAGCTCGCACCGGCGCAGCAAACGCTCGATCTGCTGCTCGACGAGGGCTTCGAGGGCGCCTACGACTTCGCCTACATCGACGCCGACAAGACCGGTTATCGCGACTACGTCGAGTCCTGTCTCGCGCTGGTGCGCCCCGGCGGCCTGATCCTGCTCGACAACGTGCTCTGGGGCGGCGCCGTCATCGATTCCGACGATACCAGCGACGACACCGTCGCGTTGCGCGAACTCAACGCGTGGATCCACGCCAACGCCAGGGGCCGCTACGACCTGTCGCTCGTGCCGATCGGCGACGGCCTCACCGTCATCCGCAAATTCGCCTGACCCGAAGCCACGATCGTGTACGCCCGGGGACCGATTTTTTTGCAGTAAGGGGACAGATCCATTTTTGCCGCCTGCGGCGTCAAAAAAAGATCTGTCCCCGGCAGCGCTCGAACGTGGCTTAGTGCTGGACCTTCAACTGCGGCACGACGCCGTCGAACATCGATTCCAGCTGGACGCCGAGCGCGTCGCCGAACTTCGACACCGCGATGTAGATCGTGATGACGAAGACCGCGTCGACGATCTGCGGCTCGCTCCAGTGAGCATGCAATCGCTCCCAGAGCTCCTGCGGCACGCGGTTGGCGTCGTCGCCGATTTGTACGGTCAGGTCGAGCAGCGCCTTCTCGCCGTCGCTGAAATGCGGGCTCGTCCTGTACTTGTCGCCGTCGATGTCGGCGACCTTTTCCGGCGGGATGCCGAGCATGTCGGAGACGCGTTCGTGCTGCACGACGCAGTACTGGCACTGGTTGCGCTGGGTCGCTTTCAAAATCAACAACTCCTTGGTCTGCCAGTCGAGCACGCCGTCCTTCAGAATCGCCATGATCATGTCGGTGAACACCGTGCCGTATTCGGGCTGGTGGCCGAAGACCTTGAAGATATTCAGCAACGCCTGGAACCGCTCCTCGGCTTTGTCGTAAAACGCCACGGTTTCGGCGTCGGCCTGATCTCTTTCCACGTATGAAACACCCATCGTCGTCATCGTGTCATCCTCCTCGTTTTGAACGATCGTTCTAAAAAGGCCAAATTTTTTTTACTGCAACATCGTCCTGGCCTGGTTGACGATGCTTTCGATTGCTTGCGGATTGACTCCGGAGCGCGTCAGCACGCGCAGTCCGAGAAACAGACCGAGCAGGGCTTGCGCAGTCTCGCGCGCATCGATCCCCGGATCGATTTCGCCGGCCTTTTGCGCGGCCTCGATATGCGTCAGAAAGTATCTCTCGACCGCCTGCAGGCTTAGCCGTACGAGTGTACCGACCTCGGGGTCGTGCGGCGACAGCTCGAGCGCACTGTTGACCAGCAGGCAACCCAACGGTCGGCTCGCGTCGTCGGGTTTGCGCGCGGCGCTGACGAATGCAGCGACGATCGCGTCGCGTGGCGGATGCGTTTCGCTGATGCGCCGCAGGTGGTGTTCGCGGTAGATCCGGTCGTAGTGTCGCAGCGTTCGCAGGAACAATTCGCGCTTGCTCGTGAACGCTGCATAGATGCTGCCGCGGTTGATGCCGGTCGCGTCGACCAGGTCCTGCATCGACGTGCCCTCGTAGCCGCGCTGCCAGAACGCCAGCATCGCGCTGTCGAGCACTTCGGATTCGCTAAATTTCTTATCCCGCGGCATACCGATTTCCCGCAATTGGGGACATAGTAGGCAAGTTGACAGCAATCGGTCAACTCGGATCGGTCGTTCCGACAGTCTCGCTTTCGACCAGATCGGCGAAGCTCGCGCCGAGTTCCGACTCCGTCGCCGCGACCACGGCGCGCTCGGTGACGAGGCCGCTGACGAGCCGCGCGGGCGTGACGTCGAAGGCGATATTGAACGTCGGGGTCGAGTCGGGCGTCAGTCGAATACGCGTACTTGCGGCGTTCGCGGTCGCCGGCAGGCTGCTGACCTCGTCGCCGGCGCGCTGTTCTATCGGAATCTCGCCGACGCCGTCGCGGGTCGTCCAGTCGATCGTCGAACTCGGCAGGCAGACATAGAAAGGCACGCCGTTGTCGTGCGCGGCGAGCGCCTTGAGGTAAGTCCCGATCTTGTTACAGACGTCGCCGCGGCGCGTCGTGCGGTCGCTGCCGACGAGGCACAGGTCGACCATGCCGCGTTGCATCAGGTGGCCGCCGACGTTGTCGACGATGTAGGTGTGCGGCACGCCGTGGTGGCCGAGTTCCCACGCGGTCAGTCCGCCCTGGTTGCGCGGGCGGGTTTCGTCGACCCAGACGTGCACCGGGATGCCTTCGTCGTGGGCGAAGTAGATCGGCGCGGTCGCGGTGCCCCAGTCGACGGTCGCGAGCCAGCCGGCATTGCAGTGGGTGAGAATATTGACCGGTTCGCCGGCGGGTTTGCGCGCGGCCGCCGCGCGGATCAGTTCGAGGCCGTGGCGGCCGATCGCCTGGTTGGTCTCGACGTCCTCGTCGGCTATTGCGTTCGCTTCGTCGAGCGCCGCGGCGGCTCGCTCGGCGGGCGCCAGTTCACCGACGACGGATTGCATCCGGTCGAGCGCCCAGCGCAGGTTGACCGCGGTCGGCCGCGTCGCGAGCAAACTCTCTCGCGCCCCGCGCAGCGCGTCGTCGCCGGCATCGTCGCGCAAGGCCAGGTATAAACCGTAGGCCGCGGTCGCGCCGATCAGCGGCGCGCCGCGCACGACCATGTCGCGGATCGCGACGCAGGCGTCGTCGAGCGTGCGGAGCTTGCGGATTTCGAATTCGAACGGCAACCGCGTCTGGTCGATCACGTCGACCGATTCGCCGTCGTCACCGAGCCAGATGCTGCGATAGGGAACGCCGTCGACCTTCACGCGTCAGTCCCGCTGTCCGTAGCCGGCGAATTTTTCCAGCACCGCGTCCATCTGCGCGTCGGAGAGGATCACCGGGTCGCCGGCCTGGCGCGCGTGCCAGTACTGCTTGGCCAGCGTTTCGACCTCGATGCCGAGCTTCAGCACGCGCTCGAGGTCGTCGTCGAAGCAGATCATGCCGTGGGTGCCGAGCAGGCACGCGCGCCGGCCTTCCAGGGCGGCGAGCATCGCGTCGGACAGTTCCTGCGTGCCGAACAGCGCGTAATCGGCGCAGCGGATGTCGCGACCGCCGGCGACCGCGACCATGTAGTGGAACGCCGGGATGTCGAGCCGCAGGCACGACAGCGCGGTGGCGAAGGTCGAGTGCGCGTGCAGCACCGCGCCGGCCTCGGGCCGGCTCGTGTAGATGTCGCGGTGCATGCGCCACTCGCTCGACGGCTTGCGCGCATCGTGCGTATCGCCGTCGAGGTCGAGCAGCACGATGTCCTGCGCGGTCAACCGTTCGTAAGGCATTCCGGTCGGCGTGATCAGGAATCCCGCGGCGAAGCGCGCGCTGACGTTGCCGGCGCTGCCCTGGTTGATGCCGGCGGCGTTCATCGCGCGGCAGGTCGCGACGATCTTGGCGGCGAGGTCCTGGCGCGTCATCGTCGCGGTCCGCTCAGCCGGGCTCGTCGCTGCGGCCATAGATATCGTCGAAGCGGACGATGTCGTCTTCGCCGAGATAGGCGCCGGACTGGACCTCGATGATGTCGAGCGGTTGGTCGGTCGGGTTTTCGAGATAGTGGGTTGCGCCGAGCGGGATGAACGCCGATTCGTTTTCGTGCAGGTCGAAAATCTCGTCGTTACGGAATACCCGCGCGGTGCCCCTGACGACGACCCAGTGCTCGGCGCGGTGGTGGTGCATCTGCTTCGACAAACGCGCGCCGGGCTTGACCGTGATGCGCTTGACCTTGTAGCGCTCGCCCTCGTCGATCGAGTCGAAGCTGCCCCACGGGCGGTAGACGATGCGGTGGAAATTCTCTTCCTCGCGCGCCTCGGCGGCGAGCCGCGCGACGACCTGCTTGACCTCCTCGGCCTTGTCGCGGGTCGTCACGAGCACCGCGTCCTCGGTCTCGGCGATGACCAGATCGTCGACGCCGACCGCGGCGACCAGGCGGCTGCCTGCGTGGACGAGCGTATTGCCGGTATCGGCGACGATCACGTCGCCGCGAGTCGCGTTGCCGTCGGCGTCGCGCTCGCCGACTTCCCACAGCGCCGACCAGCTGCCGATGTCGCTCCAGCCGGCATCCATCGGCACGACGCAGGCGAGTTCGGTGTGTTCCATCACCGCGTAGTCGATAGAATCCGACTCGCAGGCGGCGAACGCGTCGGCGTCGAGACGCAGGAAGTCGAGATCGGCGCTGCGGTCGTCGACCGCGCGCCGGCAGTGCGCGAGCATCTCCGGTCGCAGGCGGCCGAGCTCGTCGAGGTAGGCTTTTGCGCGGAACATGAACATGCCGCTGTTCCAGTAGTAGTCACCCGCAGCGACGTAGCCCTCGGCGGTCGCGAGGTCGGGTTTTTCGACGAATTCGTCGACGCCGAAGCCGGGACCGTCGGCGGCGCCGCGGCGGATGTAGCCGTAACCGGTCGCGGCCCGCGACGGTACGATTCCGAAGGTTACGAGCTTGCCGGCGGCGGCGAGCGTTTCGGCCTGGCGCACGGAATCCGCGAAAGCCGCCGGGTCGCCGATTTCGTGATCGGCGGCCAGCACCAGCAGGATCGGATCGTCGGCCAGCGTCAGCGCGTAGAGCGCCGCCGCCGCGATCGCCGGCGCGGTGTTGCGTCCGGCCGGTTCGAGCATGATCGACAGCTCACCGACGTCGATTTCGCGCGCCTGTTCGGCGACGATGAAGCGGTGTTCGTCGTTGCAGACGACGATCGGCGCGGCGTGCTCGAGCCCGTCGAGCCGCTGCAGGGTTTTTTGCAGCATCGACTCGTCGTGCAGCAGGCTCAGGAACTGTTTCGGGTACATCTTGCGCGAAAGTGGCCACAGGCGGGTGCCAGAGCCTCCGGACAGAATGATCGGGATCAAGCGGGGCCTCGTAGTCGGTGTGAACCGGTCGGTTGTAAATGAAAATGACGAGGTCCATTATAGATCGCCCGGGCAGGCAAAAACAGGCACGATGGCAGACGAAAAATCCCGCTCCGAGCAGGTGGTCGAAGCCTATAAGCGGCATAAGCTCGCGCGCAGCGCGCTGCGCCGAATTCACGACCTGATCCGCGATTTCGACAGCGCCCGCGCGGCCGACCGGCGGCTCGCGTGGGTCGGTCTCGCGCTGCTGCTGCTCGCTATCGTTTTAACCTGCTTGTACTACGCGACCGTCGAGCGGGCAACGCTGTACTAGCCGCCCGCCGGCTGCGGGCGTGGATGCAAATGCCGGCGGATTCCATTACCATCGCGGCTCCAGTCAGGCAGCGCGGAGCCTTCGATGAGCGATACTTTCAGAGCCTACCAGGTCGGCAAGAACGACAGCGGTCAGCGATGCGTCCTGACCGACCTGACCGACGACGACCTGATGGACGGCGACGTCACGGTGCGCGTCGAGTACACGACGCTGAACTACAAGGACGGCCTCGCGTTGACCGGCCGCTCGCCGATCATCCGCAAGTTCCCGCTGACTCCCGGAATCGATTTTGCCGGCAGCGTGCTCGAATCGAAGCATGCCGACTTCGCGCCCGGCGACGCGGTTATTCTCAACGGCTACGGCGTCGGCGAGTCGCACTCGGGCGGGTTCGCGCAAAAGGCGCGCGTCAGCGGCGACTGGCTGGTGCCGATGCCCGACGGGCTCGATGCGCGCCGCGCGATGGCGATCGGCACGGCGGGCTATACCTCGATGCTGTGCGTGATGGCGCTCGAACACCACGGCATCGGCACCGATGCCGGCGACCTGCTCGTCACCGGCGCCGCCGGCGGTGTCGGCAGCATCGCGGTCGCGATCCTCGGCAAGCTCGGCTACCGCGTCGTCGCGAGCACCGGCCGCCCCGAGGAGAAGGATTTCCTGACCGGTCTCGGCGCGGCCGACATCATCGAGCGGGCCAAGTTCGCCGAGCCGGCGCGGCCGCTGGCGAAGGAACTCTGGGCCGGCGCGGTCGACGTCGCCGGCGGCAACACGCTCGCCAACGTGCTGAGCCAGACGAAATACGGCGGCGCGGTGGCGGCCTGCGGTCTCGCCGAGTCGATGAGCCTGCCGACTTCGGTGGCGCCCTTCATCCTGCGCGGGGTCACGCTCTACGGCATCGATTCGGTCATGGCGCCACAGGCAAAACGGCGCGAGGCCTGGGCGCGGCTCGCGCGCGATCTCGATTTCGAGTTGCTCGACAGCCTGTCGTTCGACGTCGATTTCGAGACCCTGCCGCAGGCGGCAAAGGACATCCTCGACGGCAAGCTGCGGGGCAGGGCGATAATCAAGCTGCCGTAATCGGCCACTTCCGGCTCAATCTACGGGGACAGATCCATTTTTCGCCCGCGGCGAAAAATGATCCGTCCCCGTCCAGTAAACGACGAATATGCTGGACAAGACGATTCTCGACACGCGTAAATTCGGGCTCGGCGTCACGCTGGTGATCGTCGGCGGCGTGTTCCTGAGCAGCTCGGGCATTTTGCTGCGCAACGTCGAGGCCGCGAACGGCTGGCAAATCCTGTTCTACCGCGGCTTCGCTTTTTCGATCACGTTGTTCCTGTTGCTGCTGCTGCGGTACCGAAGCGGTATCGGCGCCGCGTTTCGCGCGGTCGGCGCACCCGGCGTGCTCGCCGGCACGGTGCTCGGGCTCGGCTCGATCTGCTACGTGTTCGCGCTGCTGTTGACGACCGTCGCCAACGCGGTCTTCATCATTGGCGCGGCGCCGCTCGCGACCGCGTTCGTCGGCTGGCTCGTGCTCGGCGAGCGCACCTCGCGCTTCGGCGTGATCGCGATGCTGGTATCGCTCGGCGGTATCGGCCTGATGTTCGCCGACGGGCTGCTCGAAGGCCGCTGGCTCGGCAACGTCGCCGCGCTCGGCGTGGTCGCGTCGTTCGTCGTGTTCCTGATGATTCTGCGTGCGCGGCGCAACGTCGACATGCTGCCGGCGACCTGTCTCGGCGGTCTCGTCATGGGCGGCGTATCCGGCCTGGTCGCCGAATCGCTGGCGATATCGACCCACGACCTGCTGATTTCGATCGCGATGGGCAGCCTGCAGTTCGGCGTGGGTTTCTACTGTTTCACGATCGCGTCGCGTTACATCCTCGCTTCCGAGGTCGCGTTCTACGCGCTGACCGAGTCGATCCTGAGCCCGATCTGGGTCTGGCTGGGCGTCGGCGAAACGCCGAGCGCGTGGACTCTTGGCGGCAGCCTGCTGGTGCTGCTGTCGGTCGGCGCCTATTGCGCCCACGGGATTCGCGCCGAGCGGCGGCTGCTGCGCGACGCGCGCCGGTTCAGCGGGGCCTGAGGCCGAGCGCGGCGGCGTCGAGTTCGAGCAAATCCCGCCAGGCGGGCTCCGGCTGCCAGCGGTCGAAGATCGGCGAGCGCGCCCGCGCCGGATCTTCGCCGAGGACGTGCACCCGGTAAAGGAACATGAACGCCGAAACGCGGTAATTCATGATGCAGTGCACGAACACGCGCCGCTCGCGATGGCATTCGAGCAGATCGCAGAAGCGACGAACCTGTTCGGGGCGCGGCGCGTCCCAGGGCACCGGCAGGTGAATGTAGGTCATGCCGAGCGCGGTCACGCGGCGGCCCTCGTCGTCGAGCGAATCGGCATGCTCCGGCATCGCCAGGTTGATCACGGTATCGTAGCCGGCCGCGGCAATCGCCTCGAACTGGTCCGCGCGGGGCTGGCCGGCGGTGCCGATCGCCGGCGTCAGCGCGACGAAGTTGCGAATCGAATCAAGCGAATTCGACATCGTCGCCGACGCGGATCGCGCCGGGTTTGACGACGTCGCAGCAGACGCCGCCGCGCCAGTCCGGGGTCAGCGCTTCGGTGAGCCCCTGGTGCTGCTCGTCCATGCGCGAGCAGGGATCGGTTTCCTCGGTGACGACGAGCTCGACCTCACCGATGCGCACGGTCTTGCCGACGAAACTCGGGTCGAAGGCGACGTCGTCGATCAGCAGATTGGCGCGGCGCGTGGTCCACGGCAGTTCGGTGTCGAGCTCCCGGCACACCTGTTGCCAGGCCGGTTCGCTCAGCAGCGTGACCTGGCGGCCGCGCTGCGGACCGCGAAAGTCGCCGTCGAGGCCGCGCTCGACGCTGATTTCCACGTCGTCGACGAGCTGCATCTGCGCGCGCGCCTTGGGTTTTATCGCGATGGCCTTGATGGCGCTCATGATTGCTACTCCCGCAAGTCCAGGGCGGGGCCGATTGTCACCGTTTCCTCAGGTAATAACAAGGCTCGTAGCGTTTGCCGGGCACCTTCATGCGCTGCTGGCGAACGAAGTCGTGCAGCAGCGCGTCCAGCGCCTGCATGATCTCGGGAGAGCCGCTGATTTCGAACGGCCCGCGCTCCTCGATCAACTGGATTCCCTCGGCCTTGACGTTACCGCTGACGATTGCCGAGAACGCGCACCGCAGGTCGGCCGCGAGCAGGTGTGCCGGCTGGTCGCGGTTCAGGCACAGCGCGGCGACATTGTCGTGGTTCGGCACGAACGGCTGCTGGAACGGCAGGTCGACGTTCAGCAGCCAGTTGAAGTAATAGGCATCGGAGTGCTCGCGACGGAAATTGCGCACGGTTTCGAGTCCGGCCTCGATCTCGCGCGCGGCCTTGACCGGGTCGTCGACGATGATCGTGTAGTATTCCTGCGCATGGCGGCCGAGGGCGAGCTCGATGAAATCGTGAATTCGCTCGAAATACTCGCGCGAGCCGGCCGGCCCGGTCATGATCAGCGGGAACGGGATGCGGTGATTCTCCGGGTTGAGCAGGATGCCGAGCAGGTAGAGGATTTCCTCGGCGGTGCCGACGCCGCCGGGAAACACGAGAAAACCGTGGCCGAGGCGGACGAAGGCTTCGAGGCGCTTCTCGATGTCCGGCAGGATCACGAGTTCGTTGACGATCGGATTCGGCGATTCGGCGGCGATGATGCCGGGCTCGGTCAGGCCGACGAAGCGGCCGCGCGCGATGCGCTGCTTGTTGTGGCCGATCGCGGCGCCCTTCATCGGCGCCTTCATCGCGCCGGGGCCGCAGCCGGTGCAGATATTGATCCCGCGCAGGCCGAGCTGGTAGCCGACTTCCTTGCAGTAGTCGTACTCTTCGCGCCCAATCGAATGCCCGCCCCAGCAGACGACGAGATTGGGCTCGATCTCGGGCACGAGCACGCGCGCGTTTCGCAGAATATGGAAGACGACGTTGGTAATGCCTTCGCTGGTATCGACGTTGAAGATCTGGTTCGAGTCGATCTTGTTCTTGACGTAGGAAACGTCCCGCAGAACCGCGAACAGCTGGTCCTGGATGCCCTTGATGACTTCGCCGTCGACGAAAGCGCTCGCTGGCGCATTCTCGATTTCGAGCTTGATCCCGCGCGCCTGTTGCACGACGCGAATGTCGAAGTCGCGGTACTGCTCGAGGACTTCTAGCGCGTCGTCGGTATCGCTGTCGACGTTGAGCACGGCAAGCGCGCAGCGGCGAAAGGTCTGGTACAGCCCGTCGGCCTCGCTGCCGCGCTTGAGCTGGCTGACTTCGAGTTGCGACAGGATGTCCATCTGCCCGCGCGGTGTCAGGCGGGCGTTGCCTTCGGGTTTGTTCATGGTTCCGGGAGCCAATTTGTGGTCTATAGTATAGTGCAGCGCTATGGGGAATTAATCACATGAGCGATCAATTATTCGAAGTCGCGTTTGCCGGCGAGATCGCCGACGGCGCCGATCTCGACGACGTCAAGGCGAAGGTCGGCAAGATGTTCAACGCCGACGCCGACAAGCTCGCGGCGCTGTTCTCGGGCAAGCGCATCGTCATCAAGAAAAACATCGACCAGGCGACCGCGGCCAAGTACCGGACCGCGCTCAATCGCGCCGGCGCCGTTTGCGAGGTCAAGCCGATGGGCGGCGGCGCGGCGGCAGCGGCCCCGGCGGCGAATCCGGCCGCGGCCAAGTCCGCGCCGGCGGAAACCGCGCCCGCGCCGGCCGCGCAGCAATACGAGGCCGGCGACTACGGCGACGTGCCGCCACCGCCGCAAACCGACCCGTTGGGCATCACCCCCGATCAGATCGAGGACCTCGCGGTCGACATCGCGCCGGTCGGCAGCGAGCTGCAATCCGCCTACGATACCGCCGAGGAACCGCAGATCGACATCTCCGCCCTCGACGTCGCGCCGGTGGGCGCCGACCTGTCCGACGGCAAGAAGCAAGCCGAGCCGCCGCCGCCGGACACCTCCGGCATCACCCTCGAAGAATCGTAATCCCGCTAGTACCTGATCCCGGGCACGGGGGCGAAGCCACGATCGTGCGCCACTCCTTGCCGCAGCGAAGGCAACCCGGGCGTCGCGTCAGACAGGTTGATGTAATCAAATCCAATCGCCGTAGCCGGGCGAGAATCGGTGCGGATACCGGCATCATGCGAGATTCAGGCTGCATTCGCTGACTTCGAGGGGGACAGACCGATTTTGCTGCGCAAAATCGGTCTATCCCCGTAAGGGCACGATCAGAGGTTATCCGACGCGTAGTCGGCTAATCGCGAGCGTTCGACGTTCATCAGCGTGACGTGGCCGCTGTGCTGCCAGTGCTTGAAGCGGTCGACGACGTAGGTCAGCCCCGACGTGGTTTCGGTCAGGTAGGGCGTGTCGATCTGCTTCAGGTTGCCGAGGCAGACGATCTTGGTGCCGCTGCCGCTGCGCGTGACCAGCGTCTTCATCTGTTTCGAGGTCAGGTTCTGCGCCTCGTCGATGATGATGAACTTGTTCTGGAACGTGCGCCCGCGCATGAAATTCAGCGAGCGGATCTTGATCCGGTTGCGCAGCAGGTCGTTGGTCGCCGCCTGCTCCCAGTCGTTCTTTTGCTCGTTGCCGGTCAGGACTTCCATGTTGTCCATCAGCGCGCCCATCCACGGGGTCATTTTTTCCTCCTCCGTGCCGGGCAGAAAGCCGATGTCCTCGCCGATCGGAATCGTGACCCGGGTCATGATGATCTCCTTGTAAAGCCCCTGGTCGAGGGTTTGCGTCAGCCCCGCGGCGAGCGCGAGCAGCGTCTTGCCGGTGCCGGCGCTGCCGGTCAGCGTGACGAAATCGATGTCCGGATCCATCAGCAGGTTGAGCGCGAAGTTCTGTTCGCGGTTGCGCGCGGTAACGCCCCAGACCGAGTGGCGGTGGCCGTAGTGGTTGGTACAGACCTCGATCAGGAATCCCGATTCCTGCCGGCGGCGGACGATGGCCTCGAAATCCGGCTCGATGAAGACGAACTGGTTCGGATGCCATTCCTCGCCTTCGATAGCCTCGATCTCGTAGTAAGCGCGGCCCTCGTCCTGCCAGCTTTCGATCTGCTTGCCGTGGCGCTCCCAGAAATCGGGCGCGAGCTGGCGCGAGCCGCTGAACAGCAGGTCGAGGTCCTCGACCACCCGGTCGTTGGCGTAATCCTCGGCCTGGATGCCGAGAATCGCGGCCTTGATGCGCAGGTTGATGTCCTTCGAGATCAGGATGATTTCGCGGTCGCGAATATCCTGCTTGAGCGCCATGATCGTGTCGAGGATCGAGTTGTCGTTCTTGTTGCCCGGCAGCGATTCGGGCAGGTTCGAACCGTGCGCCCGGGTCTGGAAGAACAGCCGGCCGCTGCATCGGTACGGCTCCTCGGCCGGCTTGAACTGGCTCAGTTCGAGGCCTTCCTCGATCACGACCGACTGCCGCGCGGTCAGCAGTTCGTCGATGAAGCGGTTGGTCTGGCGCACGTTGCGTGCGACCTCGGAAACGCCGATCTTGGCGTTGTCGAGCTCTTCGAGCACGGTCATAGGCAGGAAAACGTGGTGTTCCTGGAACTTGAAAAGCGCGGACGGATCGTGCATCAGGACATTGGTGTCGAGCACGAAAATCTTGATCTCGGTGCCGGAATCGGCGAGGACGATGGGTGACATGCGGAAAACTCGCGGGAGACGATTAATGGTAATGGAATCGCCGGTTCGCGGGCAAGGGGAGAAATCCGAATGGCACTTACTTTAGCCTGTCATTTTCATCATAGCGCCGCGTCATTGCGAGGAGGCGCCAGCCGACGAAGCAATCTCCCCGGCTCTGACCAGTCCCGGGAGATTGCTTCGCTGCTTCGCGGCTCGCAATGACGGCAAGCGTCGGGAGATCCCTTTGCGGAGCCTGCCGCGGCCCCGGCTCGGGGGCCGGGGTAAACTTCAGCCGGGGCTCGGGATGCCTGCGGCGAATTGCTTCGCTGCTTCGCAGCTCGCAATAACGCCGACTCCCGTATTCGACCACAGCGGGATATGAACGTCATTGCGAGGAGCGATAGCGACGAAGCAACCTCCTGATTCTTGCCCGATCGCGAGAGATCGCTTCGCTGCTTCGCAGCTCGCAATGACGCCGGTTTTCGGATTCAGGGGGCGGATCCGTTTTGCGGCGCCCTCGGGGCTGGCGGCTACCCGGAATTCGAACGACTGGCGTCGCCGCGATGCAGCCGGATCGCAGCCGGCGAGGCGGTATCGACCTTGCCCGCACCACGTGACTCGACATAACATCGAGATTTTAGGTAGCGGAGACGCCTATGACCGCAACCCCGCCGCTCGCCGGCTACCGCGTGATCGAACTGGGCCAGCTGCTGGCCGGCCCGTTTGCCGGCTGCCTGCTCGGCTACTTCGGCGCCGAGGTCATCAAGGTCGAGCCGCCGGACGGCGGCGACCCGATTCGTCGCTGGCGCGAGATGCGCGGCGACACGTCGTTGTGGTGGCGCTCGCTCGCGCGCAACAAAAAGTCGGTCACTCTCGATCTCAAGACCGAGCGCGGCGTCGAGCTGGTTCGCGAACTGATCGAGCGAGCCGACGTCGTGATCGAAAATTTCCGCCCCGGCGTGGTCGAGCAGTGGGGGCTCGGGCCGGAAGATTTCCGCGCCAGCAATCCGCGCCTGGTCTACGCGCGTATTTCCGGATATGGACAAGACGGTCCCTACGCCGGCAAGCCGGGATTCGCATCGGTATGCGAGGGCATGAGCGGCTTTCGCTACGTCAACGGTCATCCCGGCGAGGCGCCGGTGCGCCCCAACCTGTCGCTCGGCGACACGATCTCGGGAATCCACGCGGCGCTCGGCATCGCGCTGGCGCTGCTCGAGAAGGAACGCAGCGGCGAAGGGCAGGTCGTCGACGTCGCGCTCCTCGAGTCGATGTACAACCTGATGGAGGCTGTCGTGCCCGAGTACGACGGCGCCGGCGTCGTTCGCGAACCGTCCGGCAGCACCGTCACCGGTATCGTGCCGACCAACACCTACCGCTGCGGCGACGGCAAATATATCGTCATCGGCGGCAACGGCGACTCGATCTTCCGCCGCCTGATGGCCGCGGCAGAGCGCCCGGACATGGCCGAAGACCCGCGGCTTGCGACCAATCCCGGGCGGGTCGCGCACGAGGCCGAGATCGACGCGACGCTGGCCGCGTGGTGCGCCTCGCACGACGCCGCCACGCTGCTCGCGAAACTCGACGCCGCGCGGGTGCCGGCGGGGCCGATCTACAACGTCGCCGACATGCTCGCCGACCCGCATTTCAACGCGCGCGGGCTGTTCGAGACCGTCGAGATCGACGGCGCGCCGTTGAAGATACCGGCGATATTGCCGCGCCTCGGGCGTACGCCCGGCGCGACGCGCTGGCCGGGCGGCGCGCTCGGCGCGGCCAATGACGAAGTGCTCGGCGGTCTGCTCGGACTCGACTCCGCCGCGCTCGCCGAACTCCGCGCGGCGGGCGTCATTGCGCCGCTACCGGCGGAACCTTAATGCCTGCACAGGCTCCAACCGACGAGGTGAACATGATGCGTAAATCAATCCTGCTATTGCTGGCGAGCCTGATCGGCGGCGCCGGCGCGTTACCGGCGTTCGCCGACGGCGGCGGCTCCTACGGTGGCGGCAAGCTGTCGGCCTACACCAAACTGATCGAGGCGGAGAAGTTCGAACAGGCGATCGGCAAGCTCGGCGAGGCGCTCGAGAAAGATCCGGACGACGCCGACCTGCTGAACCTGATGGCCTTCAGCAACCGCAAGCTCGGGCGATTCGACACGGCGATGGAGTACTACCAGAAGGCGCTCGCGATCGAGCCCGATCATCGCGGCGCCAACGAGTATCTCGGCGAACTCTACCTGCAGCTCGGCCAGCTCGACAAGGCCGAGGAAAGGCTCGAAATCCTCGACAAGGAATGCTTTTTCGGTTGTCGGGAATTCGACAAGCTGGAGCAGGCGATCCGGAAATACCGGCGGCAAAATCCCTCCTGATGGCGTAAAAATGTCACAGTCGGGGCCGATTCCGGCGCCGTGACGTGGAGATCGGCAGGCCGCGGCCATACAATGGCGGCGTTCACAGCAAGGGATTTACGATGATCTCCATGGCCGGTTCCGGTGTCCCGACCGCCGTCATCCTCACGCTCCTGTTCGCGCTTGCCGGCCCGCTGTTCGCGGCCAGCGGCAACTATTCCGGCAACGCCGACCTGAAGCCGATTCTCGAGCTGATCGATCAGGGACAATACGACGCCGCGATCGATCGCCTGCACGTCGAGCTCGACTACGATCCCGATAACGCCGATATTCTGTCACTGCTCGGCTTCAGCTATCGCAAGACCCGTCGCTTCGACGATGCGCTGACCTTTTATCAGTCGGCGCTGCGCGTCGAGCCGAAGCACCGCGGCGCCAACGAGTACCTCGGCGAGCTATACCTCGAGACCAATCAGCTCGACAAGGCGATGCGCCAGCTCGAGATTCTCGACGACCTCTGCACCTTCAACTGCAAGGAATACTCGCAGCTCAAGCAAGCTATCGATTCGTACCAGGAGTCGGCGAATAATTCCTGATATCATGCGGTCGTGATCTACTATCGCGACCTGCGCCTCGACCGCGCGAGCGACAAGCGCAAGGACCGCAGCTGGCTGCGGCGACAATGGACGCGGCGCCGATGCCGCGTACTCGTTCTGCGCCACGACAAGAGCCTGATGCGCTGGCCGCAGGCAAGCGCGCCGGTTCCCGAGGTATTGCACCTCCCCCAGCCCGAGGTCGACCGCCTGGTCGACGATCCCGAACACGCCGTATTCCTCGGCCTCGACCGGGCCGGGCCGCTGTTCGCGATCGATGCGTCGAGCCTGTCTGAACGCGAGCTCGAACCCTATCTGCTCGGCGCCAACGAATTCATCGACCTGCGCGACGTCGGCTGGCTGCTCGACGCCGAGCAGGCCGCGCAGCTCGCCTATGCGCGCGGCTTGCTGTACTGGAATCGCCACCACCGGTTTTGCGGGGTCTGCGGTCATCAGACCCTGAGCGAACAGGGCGGGCACATGCGCCGCTGCGGCAACGATAGCTGCGGGCGAATGCATTTTCCGCGCACCGACCCGGCCGTCATCATGCTGGTCGAGGATCGCTCGGATCCGGCCCGGCGACGCTGCCTGCTGGCGCGCAATTCGCGCTTTCCGAGCCGCATGATGTCGACGCTGGCCGGTTTCGTCGACCCGCTCGAGAGTCTCGAGGAGACGGTCGCGCGCGAGGTCTTCGAGGAATGCGGCATCGAGGTGGGCGACATCGAGTACCAGGCCTCGCAGCCGTGGCCGTTTCCGTCGTCGATCATGCTCGGCTTCCGCGCGCGCGCACTGACGACCGAAATCAGGATCGACAACGACGAGATCGAGGAGGCTTACTGGTTCGAGGCCGGGCAGCTGCTCGACTTCGGCGAATGGGGCGATGACGGCGACAGCTTCTGCCTGCCGCGGCGCGATTCGATCGCGCGATTCCTGGTCGAGTCGTGGAAAGAAGAAGTGTTAAAAAGCTAGCGGAGCCGGCCGGAGGGAGAAGCCGGCCCCGCCAGACGAGGAGGCCGAGGTCACGCGCATCGGGCGACGGCCAGGCGGGTGTCGTCAGCGCCGATTGAAGCGTCGTCGACTCGCGTGATCGATGCTACCTTGGATACCTGCCGCCGGGCTTCGCGCTCGGCGTTGAGCGCTTCGAGCGTGGTCGCGCCGAGTTCGACCGCGATCAGGTCGCCGCGGTGCAGGCCGATGTCCTCGAGGTCGTGGTCGCTCAGGCGCAGCAGGTCGCCGAGCGCACGCTTCGCTTCCCGGCGCTCGCGGTATTCGGCGATACCCCGCCTGAGCGAATCGCCGATCGCCTGTCCGAGGGCGATGACGGAACGGGCGCGGATTGCGCGGGCCTCGCGCTCGACCGCCGCGGTATCGATGGTGCTGACCTGGCGTGCGTAGTCGCCTCCGGTATTCGCATCGACCAGCGATGCAACTGCGAAATGGAGTAGTTTCATGTTAGTATTCCTCATCTGAATGTTGATCGGTAAATCATCGTGTAGGCGTAATATAGAGCTTGAATAAGCTCCTCACAAACGATATATTTTCCCATTCGATTTAGATTATCTAACATGAAAAGATTGCCTCCGTTGAAGTCGCTGCAGGCTTTCGAAGCCGCCGGCCGGCACCTGAGCTTTTCCGCCGCAGCCGACGAACTGAACGTGACGCCAGGCGCGATCAGCCAGCAGATCCGGCAGCTCGAGGAGTTCCTCGAGGTCAGGCTGTTCAAGCGGCTGAACCGGCAAATCGTCCTGACCGACGCGGGCCAGTTGTTCATGCCGCCGATCGCGAGCGGTTTCGAACAGTTCGGGCACGCGGTCGAATTGTTGCGGCGCCAGCAAAACGACGGGCCGCTGACGATCACGTCGGCGCCGTCGTTCGTATCGAAATGGCTGATCCCGCGGCTCGGCGGCTTCAAGCAGATTTGTCCGCAGGTCGACGTACGCATCGACACCTCCGACCGGCTGGTCGACTTCGAGCGCGAGGATATCGACGTCGGCATCCGTTTCGGCGACGGCGTCTACCCGGAGCTCGAAACGATCTACCTGTTCTCGTTCGACCTGATTCCGGTATGCAGTCCGAAATTGCTCGAACAGGGCGAAGGACTGCGGCGGATTTCGGACCTGAAAAACCACACGCTACTGCACATCAGCTACAGCCAAATCGATCCCGGCTTTCCCGATTGGTCGATGTGGCTAAAGGCCGTCGGTGCCGACGATGTCGACGCCAGCCGCGGTATTTTTTTCGATCAGACCGACCTGCTTTACCAGGCCGCGCTCGACGGCCAGGGCGTCGCGCTGCTCGCCAACGTCATGGCGGAGCCTGAAATCGAGGCCGGCCGGCTGGTGCAGCCTTTCGCCCAGCGCCTGCCGGTCAAGATGCATTACAACCTCGTGACGACCCCGCAAAAGGCAAGGGTGCCGAAGGTCGCGGCATTCCGCGAGTGGCTATTGCGCGAGTCGGCCTATTTGCGCGGGGAACCCCCGGACGACGCCGGCGAAGATCTGCTGGCACTCGAAGCCTGCCAGCCGACGGACGCGCCGGTGCGCGGCTGACGTTCGTCAGACCAGTTGCGCGCCGTGCAGATCGTCGGCCCCGATGTCGTGCGGGCGGTAGTCGCCGGCGAAGAAGGTATAGACGACCGGCAGCACGAACAGCGTGAACAGCGTGCCGATCGCGAAACCCGACACGATCGTGATACCGATAGCCTGGCGCGCGGCGGCGCCGGCGCCGCTCGCCAGCACCAGTGGCATGATGCCGAAAATGGTCGAAAACGACGTCATCAGGATCGGCCGCAGGCGGAGCGACGCGGCCTTGATCACGGCCTCTACCGGGGCCAGGCCTTCCTGCTTCTGCATCGCGTTGGCGAATTCGACGATCAGGATGCCGTGCTTGCTGACCAGCCCGATCAGTGTGATCAGGCCGACCTGGCTGTAGATGTTCATCGACGTCCCGCCGAGGAACATCGGGATCAGCGCGCCGAACATCGCCAGCGGCACCGTCGTCAGGATGATGAACGGATCTCGCAGGCTTTCGTATTGCGCGGCGAGCACGAGAAAGACGATGATGATCGCGAAACCGAAGGTGATCGCGAGCACCGAACCCTCCTGCACGAGTTGCCGCGATTGCCCCTGGTAATCGTAGGTGTAGCCGGCCGGCGCGACCTCGTCGGCGATGTCGCGCAGCAATTGCAACGCCTCGCCGAGCGGAACGCCGGGGACCGCCTCGATCTTGGCCGCGTTCTGCTGCTGGAACTGCACCAGCTCGCGCGGCACCGAGGTGTATTCGATCTCCACCAGCGACGACAGGCTGACCGGCTTGCCCGAGTCGGTGTAGACGTAATACTGGCTGATGATCTCGGCGTTCTCACGCAGGTCGCGACGCGCCTGCGGGATGATCTTGTAGCTCCGCCCGGCGAGATTGAAGCGGCTGACGTAACCCTCGGCGAGGATCGCGCCGAGCGTCTGCCCGATCTCGCGCATCGAGATGCCCATCGATTCGGCGCGCTCGCGGTCGATCGTGACGCGGATCTCGGGTTTGGAGAAATTGAAGTCGCTCTTGATGAACCAGAACTTGCCGCTTTCGCGGGCGCGCTCGAGCACCTGCTGCACGGTGCCGTAGAGCTGGTCGTAGCCCTGCTGGGTCTTGAGCAGGAACTCGACCGGCGTGTTGCCGCTCGCGCCGGGTAGCGATGGCGGGTTGAAAGCGAAGCTTTGCAGCCCCGGCTGCTGGTCGAGCGCCTGCTGGATCTGCGGGATCATCTGCATCGAGCTCAGGTGTCGCTCTTCCCAGGGTTTGAGCAGCATGCCGGCGAAGGAGACCGTCGGCCCGGCGAAACCATTGGCCATGAACGACGATTCGTACTCGCTCTCGTATTCGCGAAAGATGTCGATGTACGGCGCGGTGTACTTGTTCAGATAGTCAATGCTGCCGTGGTCGGGCGCCTGCGAAAGAACGAAGATGACGCCCTGGTCTTCTTCCGGCGCGAGTTCGTGATTGATCATCTGGAACATTGCAACGAGCATCGCGACGACCCCGACGACGAACACGAGCGTGACCGAGCGCGTACGCAGCGACGCGGTCAGCGTCCGCTCGTAGCCCGCCCGCAGCCGGTCGAATTCCCGGCTGATGAAGCGCGCGTAGGCGTTGTTGCCGACGGTCGGTTTGAGCACGCGCGAACACATCATTGGTGACAGCGTCAGCGCAATGATCGTCGAGATGATGACCGTGCCGACCAGCGTGAACGCGAATTCCTGGAACAACACGCCGGTCAGTCCGCCGAGCAGGCCGATCGGTGCGTAGACGACGCCGAGTACGACGGTCGTCGCGATCACCGGCTTGGCGATTTCGCGCGCGCCGTAGAGCGCCGCCTGCATCGGCTTCTGGCCCTCGCCGATGTGGCGGTAAATGTTTTCGACGACGAGAATCGCGTCGTCGACCAGCAGGCCCACCGCCATGACCATCGCCAGCAGCGTCAGCAGGTTGATCGAATAGCCCATCAGCTGCATGTAGAACAGCACGCCGACGATCGACAGCGGGATCGTGACCAGCGGGATCAGCGTCGAGCGAAACGAACCCAGCGACAGGAAGATAACCGTGATCACGATCAGCGCGGCCAGCGCCAGCGTCGTGATGACTTCGTTTATCGACGCGCGGATAAACTTGGTCGAGTCGTAGGCGATCGCGGTCTTGAGCCCGGGCGGGAAGGACTTCTCGAGATTCGCGAGCTCGACGTTGACCAGCTGGATGGTCGTCAGCGGGTTGCCGTCGGTGGTGCCGTTGATGCCGATATAGATGGACGGCACGTTGTCGAACATGACCAGCGAGTCGTAACTTTCGGCGCCGAGTTCGATTTCGGCGACGTCGCCGAGGCGCACCTTGTTGGGTCCCTCGTCGCGGATCACGAAACGGCGGAACACATCCGGATCGGCCGAGTCGGTGATCGCGTTGACGTCGGTTTGCACCAGGTTACCGCGGGTCTGGCCGGCTGCCGACTGGTAGTTTTCGGCGCCGATCGCGCTGACGATGTCGGCTGCCGAAACGTTCTGCGCCGCCATCCGCACCGGGTCCATCCAGATGCGCATCGAATAGGTTTTGCCGCCGAGAATCTCGGCCTCGGCGACGCCCCTGACGGTCGACAGCGCCGGCTGCACCGTGCGCAGCAGGTAATCGGTGATCTCGACGTCCGACAGTGATTCGCTGTAGAAACTGTAGTAGGCCAGCGCGAAGCCCTCGGCCGATTCCTTGGCGACGACCGGATCCTCGGAATCGGCCGGCAATTCGCCGCGGATCGACGCGACCTTGGTGCTGACCTCGGTCAGCGCGACGTCGGCGTCGACCCCGAGCTTCATGTGCACTTCGACCCGCGAGACGCTGTTGCTGCTGCTCGAACGCACGAAATCGATGCCCTCGGTGCTCGACACGACTTGCTGGATCGGCGTGCTGATGAAGCCCTGGATCAGCTCGGCGCTGGCGCCGGGATAGGCCGTCGTGATCGAAATCACCGAGGTTTCGAGCTCGGGATACTGGCGCACCTGGGTATTGAAGAACGCCTGCGCGCCGAGCAATACGATCAGCGTGCTGATCACCAGCGACAGCACCGGGCGCTTGATGAAATAGTCGGTGAACATCGAGCCCTAGTTCGAGCTGCGTGAATACTCGGGCACGTCGTCGACGATCGCGACGCGCAGGCTCGGGAACAGCTTCAGCTGGCCCGAGGTCACGACCCGGTCGCCGGCCGCGAGACCCTCGACGACGCCGGCGACGCCGTCGTCGCGGTAAGCGACGCGCACCTGGCGCGCCGCCAGGCGGTAATCGGGCGGCGCTTCGGGATCGGCGTCGGGCGGGGTTTCGAGGATGTAAACCGCCTCGCCGTAAATATTGTAGAAGATCGCGGTCTCGGGAACGGTCAGTACCGGCAGCGCCCGCCGCGACTCGAGTTCCATGTCGGCGAACATGCCGGGCGCGAGCCGGCGCTCGCGGTTGTCGACCGCCGCGCGCACCAGGATGTTGCGCGTATCGGCGTCGAGTTCCGGGTTCCAGGTCTCGACCCGCGCCGAGAAGACGCGGTCGGGATACGAGCGGACGCGAAACTCGATCGACTGGTCCGGCGCGAGGTCGTTGAAGTTACTCTCCGGCAGCGTGAAATCGAGATAGAGCTTGTCCAGCGACAGCAGCGTGACGATCTTTTGACCCGGGGTGATGAATTCGCCGATGTCGACCTGGCTGATGCCGAGCTTGCCCGCGAACGGGGCATAGATGCGTTTCTTTGCCAGCGCCGTCTCGGCGACGGTCACGCGGGCGCGCGCAATGTCGACCAGCGACGCCTGGGTGTCGATGTCGTTGCCGGTGACGAATGACTGATCCTTGAGCTTCAGCAAACGCTGGTACTGGTTGTTGTCGGAATCGAACTGCGCGCGCGCCGATTCGAGGTTGGCGCGCTCGGTGCTGTCGTCGAGCGCGACGAGCAGCGAACCGGTCTCGACCTCGTCGCCGGACTCGAAATTGATCGACTTGACGATGCCCGAGACCTCGGTCGTGATATCGACGCCCTGGTAGGCGACCAGCGTGCCGATGGCCTTGACCCGGCGCTTCCATTGCGCCGGTTCGGCGCTCGCCACGGTGACGCTGATCGGCGGCGGCTGCTGGCTGCCCTGCGCGATCTGCGCCTGGATCTGCTGCACCTTGAAGAAGGCGAGGACACCGGCCGTCGCGGCCAGCAGTAGCAATACCAGCAGTAGGCGCAACCACAGGCGCGGGCGTCGGGGCGTTGTAGTCGTGTCGGACAAGTCGTTTGTCTCGGGTCGGTTAAATACCGCAGATGGGGCCGCAGTCTTGCAAGGCAAGACCTATGATAACGATCTGAAATCTTTTTTACAGTGACAGCAAGCTAACAGGGGTGATGGCGGCGGGCATGATTCGTTCTCAAGCCTTGCGGTAGGCCAGTACCCGGTGACGCAGGTGGGCTTCTTGCGCCGAAAACGGGCAGGTCCGGAACAGCCGCGAACGATCGAGCAATTGACACGCGCCGGCGGTATCGAGCGCATCGATCCGGTCGCCGAAGCCGTACTCGTCGTGCGCAATCTGCGACAGCGAAAAGACGATGGTCCCGCCGGGTCTGGTCAGCGCGGGGAGGATTTTCGAGATCGGCCACCGAGATTCCCCTTTGCTTGCTGACGCGAATTGGCCCAAGATTAGGCTTCCGGCAGCCATGGTTCAAGCGGGAGGCGGCGATGAAGGACGACAAGATTGCACTGGTGAGCGGCGGCAACCGTGGCCTCGGGCTCGAAACCTGCCGGCAGCTGCTCGAGCATGGATTTCGGGTTTTGCTCGGCAGTCGCGACCTCGACGCCGGAATCGAGGCCGCCAACGCGTTCGGTTCCGAGCACGTCGCCGCGGTGCGGCTCGACGTCACCGATTCGGATGATATCGCCGCGCTGGCGCAGCACATCGAAAAGATACACGGCCGGCTCGACGTGCTGATCAACAATGCCGGCATCCTGATCGATGCCGATCTCGGCGACCCGGCGAGTATTCGCGATACCGACGCGGAGGTGCTCGAAACCACGTTTCGCACCAACGTCGTCGGGCCGATTTTACTGATCAACGCGATGCTGCCGCTGATGGAACGCGTCGACGACGCGCGCATCGTCAATATCTCCTCCGGCATGGGGCAGCTGAGCGGCATGGGAGGGCAGTATCCGGGCTATCGTATCTCGAAGACCGCGTTGAACGCGGCGACCTGCATCTATGCGGCCGAACTCGATCCGGCGCGCTTTTCGATCAACGCGGCCAGCCCCGGCTGGGTACGAACCGACATGGGCGGCGAGGCCGCGGAGCTGTCGGTCGAGGAGGGGGTCGATACCGTGGTCTGGCTCGCGACCGCACCCGAGGCGCGCGTGACCGGCGGTTTTTATCGCAGCCGCGAACGCATCGACTGGTAGGCCGCTTGCTGCACCTCGGCGAACAGGACCGGGCAAGGCTCGACGGCCGCGAGGGGCGCGCGCTGCAGTTCGCGATGGAGACCGTCGTCGCCGCCGCCGAGATCGATCGCGCCGCGGAATTGATCGATATCGGCTTCGCGCACATCGACGCCTGCTTCTACAACGGTCGCGCGCACCTCGATTTCGTCAACTACCTGCTCGACGAGGGCGCGTCGCTGGCGGTGCCGGCCTGGACCAACACCGGTCTCGTGTCGCTCGACGATCTCGGCCTGCGCGACCCGACCAGAAGCGAGGCGATGCGCGAAGCCCACGAGCTGATGCAGGCTTACGTGCGTCTCGGTTGCCGCCCGGTCTGGACCTGCGCGCCTTACCAGCTGCCGGGCCGGCCGGAGCTCGGCGCGCACATCGTCGGCTCGGAGTCGAACGCGGTCTGCTTCTACAACTCGGTGATCGGCGCGCGCACCAACAAGTACGGCGATTACCTCGACGTTTGCGCGGCGATCACCGGGCGCGTGCCGGCGAGCAAGCTGCACCTCGACAGTGGGCGGGTTGCCGAAATCCTGTTCGACGTACGCGGCATCGATCCGGCGCTGCGCGCCAAAGATCTGTTCTATCACCTGCTCGGGCACGTGATCGGCCGTGAAAGCCGCGCCGCGCTGCCGGCGATCGTCGGCTTGCCCGCGAGCTGCGGCGAGGACGATCTCAAGGCCATCAGCGCCGCGGCGAGTTCATCGGGCAGCGTGCCGCTGTTTCACGCGATCGGCATCACGCCGGAAGCGCCGAGCCTCGACGCCGCCTTCGCCGGCGGCGAGCCCGCGCGCACGCTCGAGATCACCGCGGCCGACCTCGAGCACGCGCGCGACGAGCTGGGCCGGGACGACCGTGAGCGGCCGCTCGCCGGCGTCGCCCTCGGCACGCCGCATTTCTCGCTGGCGGAATTCGAGCGCCTGGTCGCGCTGCTGGGCAGCCGCGCGATCGATCCGCGGTTGACGTTTTACCTGACGACCGGCCGCCACGTATTCGCCGAGGCCGCGGCACGTGGCTGGACCGCGACGCTGGAGCGCGCCGGCATCCGCATCGTCACCGATACCTGTACCTATTTCTCGCCCGCGGTGCGCGGGTTGCGCGGCAAGATCATGACCAACTCGGCGAAGTGGGCCTACTACGCGCCGGGCATGCTGCCGGTCGAGGCCGTGCTCGGCAGCCTCGAGGAATGCGTCGAGTCGGCGGTTCGCGGCGAGGTCGCGCTCGACGCCTGGGACAGCGCGTGACGCGGCGTCGACTCGAAGCGGAGGTGCTGATCGCCGGCGTCGCCAGCGGCCTGGCGTTAGTGCTCGACGAACCCCTGAGTTTCTGGGGCGGGTTCGACCCGCTGGCCGGTGCGATCATCGACGTGCATCACCCGCAGTATCGCGCCAGCGTCGGCGGCAGCGTGTTGTTCATTCCCGCGAGTCGCGGTTCGGCCGGCACGCCGGGCGGCATCGCCGAGACGCTGCGCAACGGCAGCGGGCCGCGCGCTTTCGTGCTCGGCGAGCGCGACGTCAACATCGGCATCGGCGTGCTGGTCGCGAACCGGCTCTATGGGCTCGAAGTGCCGGTCGTGCAAATTCCGGCGGAGCAAATGCGCGCGATTCGCAGCGGCGCGCGGGTATCGATCGAACGCGGGGGCGGTTTGTCAGTCGGCGCCTAGCGCGTCGAGCACGAGGCGATGAAAGTGATGCAGCGCGTGTTCGCTCTCGCCGGGGCGCGCCGGGTCGACCATGTAGGCGCCCTGGTCGTAGCTGCGTGAACGCAGGCCGCGCTGCACCGATTCGCACAGGCCGACGTCCTCGGGGCCCAGCACGTCGTTGAAATAATCGGTTCGCGGCTGGTACTTCTCGCCGTCGAGCGTCAGCGTGTGGCCTTCGAAATTGCTGCGGCCGATATCGACCGGACGAATCGAGGCGATATTGAGTTCCGCCGGGCCGGGCATGACGTTGAAGGTCGTGTTGGGCCACAGGTACCAGAAGATCGCGTGCGGAAATGCCGGTTTCGCGGCCAGCGGGTAGGCGCTGTTGTCGGCTCGGATTCGCGGCCCGTACTGGCGCGACCAGAGGGCGCCGAGATCGACCCGGTATTCGTCCATGTCGATGATCGACGCGAAGTCCGGGTGCGCCGGGCGGCAATGGTAACACTCGACGTAGTTGTCGACGACGACCTTCCAGCCGGCGTCGATGTACTGGTCGCTGAGAAATCCCGCCGGCGCCGGCCGCAGATCGTCGACGAACGGCAGGTGCGCGCGAATGTCGCGCTCGAGATCGGCCGCGAGCTCGCCGAGCGGCGTCGCGTCGTCGTCGAGATTGACGAAAACCGCGCCACAGAATCGCTCCAGGCGCACGGGTCGCAGGCAGAACTCGCCGGGCTCGAAGCCGGGACGCGCCTCGCTCATCGGCGCGCGCGCGAGCTCGCCGGTGGCGGTGTACGACCACGCATGGTAAGGACAGACGATCAGGCTGCGCAGGTTGCCGCTGCCCTCGAGTAGCTCGTGCGCGCGGTGCCGGCAGACATTGTAGAAGGCGCGCAATTCGCCGTCCTGCGCGCGGATGACGAAGATGCTCTCGTCGCAGAGGCGCAGCGTGGCGAAATCGCCCGGGGCTTGCAGCGAGCTCTCGTGCGCGACGTATTGCCAGGTCCGGTAGAAGATCCGGCGCTTTTCGAGGGCGTAGATATCGGGTTCGAGGTAATACCCGGACGACAGCGTGTAAGATCGCTCGGGGCGATCGCCGAGCGGTTTGCGCAGCGGCGGCAGGCCGGGTGCGGAGCCGCCGGCGCTCAAGTGCGGCTGTCCATGGCCTTGAGGATCATCGCCTGGTCGATCTCGCCGACCACGCGGCCCTCGCCGTCGAGCACCGCGAGCGGTCCCCGGGTCCGAATCGCGAGATCGATCAGCTTGTCCAGCTTGTCGTCCTCGCGGCAGCACTCGGCCCCGTTGCGCTGCACCTCGTCCGATGCCTCGCGCATGACCTTGCCGACCGACAGCACCTTGTAACGCGGCACGTCCTCGGTGAACTCGCGCACGTAGTCGTCGGCCGGATCGGCGACGATCTCCTCGGGCGTGCCGATCTGCACGACTTCGCCGTCCTTCATGATCGCGATGTGGTCGCCCATCTTGATCGCCTCGAGGAAGTCGTGGGTGATGAAGATCATCGTCTTTTGCACCTCGGCCTGGATATTCAGCAACTCGTCCTGCATTTCGCGTCGAATCAGCGGGTCGAGCGCGCTGAAAGGCTCGTCGAAGATCAGGATCTCGGGGTCGACGGCCATCGCCCGGGCGAGGCCGACGCGTTGCTGCATTCCGCCCGAGAGCTCGCGCGGGTAGTGCTCGGCCCAGCCGTGCAGGCCGACCTTCTCGAGCACCTGCATCGCCTTTTCGCGCCGCGCCTGCTTGTCCATGCCGCGGATCTCGAGGCCGAAGGAGATATTGTCGATGACCTTGCGGTGCGGGAACAGGCCGAAATGCTGGAATACCATGCTCATGCGGAAGCGCCGCAGCTCGGTCAGCTGCGCGTCGCTGTACTGCATGATATCTTCGCCGTCGATCAGCATTTCACCGGCGGTCGGTTCGATGAGGCGCGAAATGCAGCGCACCAGCGTCGACTTGCCGCTGCCGGACAGGCCCATGACGACGAAGGTTTCGCCCGTCTTGATCTCGAAAGAAACGTCCTTGACGCCGATGACGTGGCCGGTCTGCTCCTGTACCTCGGCGCGCGACAGCGAATGATCGAGGTTTTTCAGCGTCCGCTGCGGATAGGTGCCGAAGATTTTCCAGATATTCCGGCAGACGATTTTGGGCGCGTCGGACATGAGATTCTCGTAATCGCTCGCGGCGGCGTCTCATCTTAGCCCGAAGCGAATCGGGCTGTAAACCGGCCGTCTTGCAGGGGCCCGGTATCGACGCTAAGCTAACGCGGTTGCAGCGGGAGAGGTCATGAGCACGGTAGTCGACGAGCGGGCGCGGCCGGGCTTTATCGGGGAGGTCTGGAATGAGCACCGGGGCTGGGTCGTCAGCTTCGCCGTGTTCGGGATTTCGTTGTTGATCTGGAAGCTGCACGGCGGCGAAACGGCGTTCCCGCCGGGCTGGATCGAGGCTTTCCCGTTCGCCGAGCAGGTCGATGCCTTCGACAAGTGGCTGCGCCCCTATATTCAACCGACGACGCGCGCGGCCGCGGCGGGCGCGGTCTGGCTTTACGAAATCCTGGTCGACTTCCTGACCTTTACCCAGTGGCAGGTCGTGTTCGTGATCCTGGTGCTGCCGGCCTTCGCCTATGGCGGCCTGCGCCTCGGGCTGCTCGCGATCGTCGGCGTCAGCTCCTTCCTGGTGCTCGACTTCTGGGACGAGTCGATGGAAACCCTGAGCCTGATGAGCATTTCGATCCTGATCTCGGTCATCATCGGGGTGCTGCTCGGTATCCTGGCGTCGCAAAGCGATCGTTTCGAGGCGGTAGTCAAGCCGATCCTCGACACGATGCAGACGCTGCCGGCGTTCGTCTACCTGATTCCGGCATTCTACCTGTTCGGCATCGGCCCACCGGGCGCGATACTCGCGACCGTGATCTACGCCCTGCCGCCGGTCGTGCGCCTGACCAACCTGGGTATTCGCCAGGTGCCGGCCGGTATCGACGAGGCCGCGACCTCGTTCGGCGCGACCCGGCTGCAGTCGCTGGTCAAGGTCAAGATCCCGCTGGCGATGCCGTCGATAAAGCTGGGCGTCAACCAGACGGTCATGATGGCGCTGGCGCTGGTCGTGCTGGCGACCTTCATCGGCTCGCCGGGTCTCGGCGACGTCGTCTACTCCGGACTGGTGCGGCTCAACGTCGGCAAGGCGCTCGAGGGCGGGCTCGCGATCGTTTTCATGGCGGTCCTGCTCGACCGCGTGACCTACGCGATGGGCCACGTCGAGCACAGGAGCGTGAGCCAGCACGATCACGTGTTCCGCCTGTTTCCGCAAAGCTGGGAAAACTTCAAGCCGGTGCTCTATCTCGAATACGGCATCGACTGGATATGGCGCCGGGTAGCCGAGGCCGGCAATCTCGTCGCGCTGCTGATTGCCACCGCGATTTACAGCGGCGCCGCGCTCGTCGACTCCGGTTTCGCGCAAAAACTGCGCGAATTCCTGGTCGCGCGCAGTTTCCTGCTGGCCAGCCTCGTGCTGATCGCGATCCTGATGCTGCTCGACGCCTACGGCGACGTTTTCGGCAAATTCCCGCGCGCCTGGGAATACAGCTTTCGCACACCGGTCAACCAGTACATGGACGAGCTGGTCACCAGCGAAGTGTTCTACGCGATCACGAAGAGTATCCGCGAGGGCCTTTACCTGGGTTTGATCAATCCGCTGAACGTTTTTCTCAAGGGATTGCCGTGGTGGTATACGACGGGACTGTTCGTCGCCGCCGCCTACCTGTTCAGCGGCCGCGCGCTCGCGATCGGCACGCTGATCGGATTTCTGTTCATCGGCGCAACCGACCTGTGGAGCTACGGCATGATCACGCTGTCGACAGTTACGGTGTCGGTGTTGATCTGTTTCCTGCTCGGCGTGCCGCTCGGCATCATGGCGGCCCATAACAAGGCCGTCGACACGCTGCTCAAGCCGGTGCTCGACACGATGCAGACGCTGCCGGTGTTCGTCTACCTGGTACCGGTCGTGATGCTGTTCGGCGCGGGCCAGGTGTCGGCCGTTATCGCGACCGTCGTCTACGCGCTGCCGCCGCTGGTGCGCTGCACGACGCTCGGTATTCGCGAACTGCCCGAGCAGATCGACGAGGTCTCGAACTCGTTCGGCGCGTCGATGCTGCAGACGCTGACCAAGATCAAGATTCCGATGGCGATTCCGGCGATCATGGTCGGCGTCAACCAGGGCATTATGATGGCGCTGGCGATGGAGGTCGTCACTCCGTTGATCGGCGGCAAGGGGCTCGGACTGCAGGTCTTCGACGGCATGAACCGGGCCTCGATCGGCATTTCGCTCGAAGCCGGTATCGGCATCGTGATGCTCGCGATCATCCTCGACCGGCTGTCGCAGGCCTGGACCCGGACCCAGCGCCAGGCGATGGGCCTGAGCTGATATTTTTCGCACGAAAATCAATCTCTTGGCGGAAAAGTACCCAAACTCGACAAGGCGATATCGAGGCAGTATGATCATTGCATTCCGCCGCTCGAGGGCGGTTAATAATGCGATTTCCGAAGAGAGGAGAGTGAAATGCGTTTATCGTTCAAATCGATCCTGGCCGTAACCACGCTGGCCGTCGGCCTGGGGTCCCTGTCGCCGGCGCAGGCCGCCAAGCGACTGACCGCGCCGGATCCGGACTGGACCGGCGGCCTCGTGACCTGCCTGGTCGCGCAGTACATCCTGGAAAACGAGCTGGATTACAAGGTCAAGCGCGTGACCATACCGTCGGGTCCGGGCGTGTTCGAGGGCACCCGCTCGGGCGACCTCGATTTCGCCTGCGAATCCTGGCCTTCGTACAATCCGATCACCAACGAGTACATCAAGGAATTCGGCGGCGACGGTTCGGTTGCCTACCTCGGTGAAACCGGCATCGTCGGCCGCAGCGGTTACTTCGTGCCGCGCTACGTCGTCGAGGGCGACACGTCGCGCGGTATTCCGGCCTCGGCGCCGGGGCTCAAGTCTTACCAGGACCTGAATCGCTATAAGCACCTGTTCCGCAGCCTCGAGTCGGGCGATCGCGGTAACCTGATCGGCTGTCCGGTCGCGGCCTGGCTGTGCGAGGATCAGAAGCGGCTCGACATTCTCGGCGTCGATTTCCACGCGCAGGCGCTCGGTTCGGAAACCGCGCACTGGGCCGAGATTCAGGCCAAGTACAAGCGCGGCGAGCCGTTCGTGGCTTATGCGTGGGCGCCGCACTGGATTCACGCCGCGCTCGACCTGGTCGAGGTCGAATTGCCGCCCTACGACGAGGCCAATTGGCCGGCGACCAATTGGGCGCAGGACGTGACCCATTTTCACGGCAACCCCAGCATGCTGAAAGAGCATCCCGACGTGGTCGCGCTGTTGCAGAAGATGAAGCTGACCAATGAGATGCAGTCCAGCATGATCTACGACATCGACGTCAAGAAGAACGACGCCGAGGACGTCGTCGAGGAATGGATGGAAGCCAACGAAAATGTCTGGCGCCAGTGGTTGCCCTAGTCCGCGGCTGACCCGGTCAAGCAAAGGCTCCCCCCGGGGAGCCTTTTTTATTCTCTCGTAAAATTCAGGTCAGCGCTGAATGGCACTTTCTTGAGCCTGTCATATCCATCAGAGTGCCGCGTCGTTGCGAGGAGGCGCCAGCCGATAACAAGGCGTCATTGCGAGGAGGCGCCAGCCGATAAAAAGGCGTCATTGCGAGGAGCGATAGCGACGAAGCAACCTCCTGATTCTTGCCCGATCGCGAGAGATTGCTTCGCTGCTTCGCAGTTCGCAATGACGCTGGTTCTGGGGCTTTAGTAAGAATCATTCAGTTCAGAGGGATTCGGAGACGATGCCGAGGGTGTTGACGAGCTGCGCCGAGTAGTCGGCGTCGTAGGCGCTCTTGTTTTGCAGCACCGAGAAGATCACGCAGACGACGCCGGTCTCGAGGTTCACAAGCATGAACTGGCCGCCCCAGCCACCGTGGCCGACCCAGCGCCGGTTGGTATAGAACTGGTTGCTGTAGTACATGCCCTGGCGCGGCGGCGGATACTCGAGCGACGCGCGCTGGCGCGAATGCTCGATGAATTCGGCGTCGCCGACGCGACGGTTGGCAACGCCGGCGCCGCGGCGCGCGAACAACAGCCCGTAGCGCGCGAGATCGCGCAGGGTCAGGCAGATGCCGCCGCTCAGCACCGGCATGCCGCCGCGGTCGGTGCCGCAGTAGAGTGCCTGCTCGAAGCCGGCGGCCTCGGCGATCTCGAGCAGCCAGTCGCGCAGCGGCCGGCCGCCGACTTCCTCGACGGTCCACCCCAGGACGTCGCTGTTGGCCGACTTGTACTGGGGTTCGCGACTGTGATTGGCGAGATCGTCGCCGGTAATGCCGGCGAGAAAATCGCGCTGCGAAACGTTCAGGTCGTCGCCCTGCAGGCGCCAGCCCTGCGCGGTTTCGTGGGCGTAGCAGGTCGAATCGGGGTCGGCGTAATCCTCGCTGTAATCGTTGACGACGTCCATGTCCATGACCTGTTGCAAAGTTGCGTCGGCGTAGCCGCTGCCGATCGCCGGCAGGTAGTCGCGCACCTTGCGCTCGAGGTCGAGTACGCCGTCGGCGACCAGGCGGCCGACAATCAGGTTGAGCGTGGTCTTGCTGATCGACATGATCGTGTGCGGCTGGTTCGGGCCGAAGTCGCGGGCGTACTTCTCGAACAGCAATTCCTGGCCGCGCGCGACGGCCATGCCGCAAAAGGCTTCGCCGCCGGTCAGCGCCTGCACCTCCGGCAGCTGGCCGATGCGATGGTCGATATTCTTCTCGAGCCCGAGCACCAGGTCGGAGCGCAGCGCAATGGCGTAGCGGTTGATCCGGTGCAGATTGCGAAAGCTTTGGCGCCTGAGCGCGGTCGTGTTCCAGCGCACGCTGTTGCCGGCGAGCACCTCGAGCTCGGGGTTCAGGTAAAATTCGGTCATCGGGGTCGATTGATTGTCGTGGTCGATGCGATAGCATAACAATTTCGACGCTGCCGGGAAGCCAGATGCGCGCCAACAACGTCCTGATCCTGATGTCGGACGAGCACACCCGCTCGGTGCTGGGCACCTACGGCAACGCGCTCGCGCAGACTCCGACGCTCGACCGGCTCGCCGCCGGCGGCGTGCGCTTCGACAACGCCTACACGCCGTCGCCGATCTGCATCCCGGCGCGCGCGAGTTTCGCCACCGGCACGCCGGTATTCGAGCACCGCTGCTGGTCGTCGGCCGAGCCCTATTACGGTCGGCAGACGAGCTGGATGCATCGGCTGCGCGATCGCGGCCACCGGGTCACATCGATCGGCAAGTTGCACTACCGCCGCGCCGGCGACGACGTCGGCTTCTCCGAGTCGATCCTGCCGATGTATCTCGCCAATGGCGGTCGCGGCTGGCCGCAGGGGCTGCAGCGCAAGCCGATGGCCGAGTTTCCCGAGGCCGCGGAGATGGCCGCGCTGCTCGGCCCGGGCGAGACGTCGTACACGCGATACGACCGCGATATCGCCGCCGCGGCCGTCGCCTGGCTCGAACTCGAGGCGCCGCGCGAAACCAAGCCCTGGGTCCTGTTCGTCTCGTTCGTCAGCCCGCACTTTCCATTGTCTGCGCCCGAAGCTTTCTTCGAGCTGTATCGCGATGTCGAGCTGCCGGTACCGTTCGACCGCGATCCCCCGGCCCAGGCCGACCATCCGGTCGAGTCGCAGATGCGCGCGTTCTGGGACTATGCCGATCACTTCACCGCCGAATCCGAGCCGCTCGGGCTGAAGAACTACTACGGCCTGTGCAGCTTCCTCGACGACCACCTCGGGCAGGTGCTCGGCGCGCTCGAGCGCGCGGGCCAGCGTGACGACACGCTCGTGCTCTACACCAGCGACCATGGCGACCTGATCGGCAATCACGGTATCTGGGGCAAGTCGTTCATGTACGAGGATTCGGTCGGCATTCCGCTGATCGCGAACGGCCCCGGCATCGCGCCCGCAACCAATCCGACGCCGGTCACGCTGGCCGACTTTGCGGCGACGGTCGAACTCGCTGTGGGCGCCGAGCCCGCGCGACCGCACGCGGCATGGCGGGGTCGCCCGCTGCAGGATTTCTTCGAACGGCCGGAGCCGGATCGACCCGCGCTCGCCGAGTATCATGACGGCGGCAGCCCGTGCGGCGTTTTCATGCTGCGCCAGGGCTCGTGGAAATTGATCGATTACGCCGAGGGTCACCCGCCGCAATTGTTCGACCTCGAATCGGATCCGCGGGAGACGCGCGATCGCGCCGGCGATCCAGCCTGTGCGGCCAGGCTCGCCGGGATGCGAAACCGGTTGCTGGAGATTCTCGACCCGGAGGCGGTCAACCGCGCGGCTTTCGCCGACCAGGCGAAGATGATCGAGGCGCTCGGCGGAATCGACGCGATCCGGGCGAGCCCGAGCTTCAATCACACGCCGATCGAGGAGACGGGCTAGCCCGTGGCGGCTATTGGCCGGCCGATTCGGGCAGGTTTTCGCGCTTGCGTTGTTCGAGCAGGCCGGTCAGCCAGTCGGGGTCCATTTCCGGCACCGACGACAGCAGCAGCCTGGTGTAGTCGGGGAAGGGCGGCGACAGGATTTCGCTCTTCATGCCCTGTTCGACGACGCGCCCCTGGAACATGACGACGATCTGGTCCGAAATGGCCTTGACCGTCGCGATGTCGTGGGTGATGAAGATATAGGTCAGGCCGAGTTCCTTCTGCAGACGCAGCAGCAGCTCGAGAATGCCTTTTTGCACGATCTGGTCGAGCGCCGACGTGACCTCGTCGCAGATGATCAGGTCGGGATTCGCCGCCAGCGCGCGCGCGATACAGATGCGCTGCTTCTGCCCGCCCGACAGTTCCGCCGGCAGCCGGTCGACAAAGGATTCGTTGAGCTCGATCATATTCAGCAGCTCGAGCAGCCGATCGTCGCGTTTCTTGCCGCGCAAACCGAGGTAAAACTCCAGCGGCCGGCCGATGATATCGCGCACGGTGTGACGCGGATTCATCGCCGTGTCGGCCATCTGGTAAATCATCTGGATTTTCTGCAATTGATCGACGCTGCGCTGCTTCAGCGCCGGCGGCAACGGCTGGCCGTTGAAGATCACCTGGCCCTTGCTCGGCGGCAGCAACCCGGTAATCACGCGCGCGGTCGTCGATTTTCCCGAGCCGGATTCGCCGACGATCGCGACCGTGTGGCCGCGCGGCACGTCGATCGTGACGTCTTCGAGCACCTTGACGCTCCCGCCGTAGCTCGCGTCGACGCCGTCGACGCGCAGAATGTTGTCTTCCGAATCCTCTTCCGGTTTTTCGATCGAGCGCACCGACCACAGCGACCTGGTATAGGCTTTTTTCGGGCTCGACAACATCGTGCGCGTGTCGGCGTCCTCGATCGTTTCGCCGTAGCGCAGCACCTTGATCCGGTCGGCCATCTGCGCGACCACGGCGAGGTCGTGGGTGATGTAGATCGCCGCCGTGTTGTATTGCTCGACGATCGTGCGCATCGCCGCGAGCACTTCGACCTGCGTGGTCACGTCGAGCGCCGTCGTCGGCTCGTCGAAAATGATCAGGTCCGGCCGCGGTGACATTGCCATCGCGGTCATGACGCGCTGCAGCTGGCCGCCCGAAACCTGGTGAGGATAACGCTCGCCGATGTTGTCCGGATCGGGCAATTGCAATACGCGGTAGAGCCGGCGCGCGTCCTCCATTGCTTCGCTTTCCGACTTGCCGAGGCGGCGCACGGTGGCTTCGACGGTCTGGTCGATCAGCCGGTGCGCCGGGTTGAACGACGCCGCCGCGGATTGCGCAACGTAGGCGATGCGCGAGCCGCGCAGCTTGCGCTTCTCCGCCTCCGACGCCTTCATCAGGTCGATGCCGTCGAAGACGATCGTGCCGCTGGTGATACGGCAGCCGGGGCGGGCGAAGCCCATCGCGGCGAGGCCGAGCGTCGACTTGCCGGCGCCGGACTCGCCGATCAGGCCCATGATCTCGCCGCGGCGCAGCGTCACGTCGACGCCCTTGACGATCTCGTGCCACCGGTCGTCGCTGTAGCCGTCGATGACGATGTCGCGCATCTCCAGCAGGAGATCGCCTTTTTGTCCGCGGGTATTGTCGTCAGTCATGGCTAAGGCTCAGTCTTTGAGGCCGCTGGTCTTGTGCAGGAACCAGTCGACGACGAAGTTGACCGCGACCGTCAGCAACGCGATCGCGGCGGCCGGCAGCATCGGCGTCATCGCCGCGGTGATATCGTACTCGGCGAACTGGATCAGGCCCGCGGTTTCGCGCACCATCGAACCCCAGTCGGCGGTCGGCGGCTGGATGCCGACGCCGAGGAACGACAGCGACGCGATCGTCAGGAACACGAAGCAGAAGCGCAGGCCGAACTCGGCGACCAGCGGCGGCATGATGTTGGGCAGGATTTCGCGGCGCAGGATCCAGCCGAGTTTCTCGCCGCGCAGGCGCGCCGCCTCGACGTAGTCCATGACGACGACGTTGAGCGAGGTCGCGCGCGCGATGCGGAACACGCGGGTCGAGTCGAGCACGGCGATGATCAGAATCAGGTTGATCGTGTTGGCGCCGAACATCGACAGCAGGATCAGCGCGAATATCAGGCTCGGGATCGCCATCAGCACGTCGACCGAGCGGCTCAGCAGGTTGTCGATCCAGCCGCCGTTCCTGATCGCCGCGGCAATGCCGAGGCCGCCACCGATGAAAAACGCAAGCATGGTCGTGATGAATGCGATACCGACCGTGTTGCGCGCGCCGTAGATCAGCCGCGAGAGGATGTCGCGACCGAGTTGATCGGTGCCGAGCAGAAATTCCCCGCCCCACGGGGCATACGACAGGTCGAAGATTTCGGCCTCGCCGTGGGGTGCGAGCAGCGGCGAGAACACCGCCAGCAGGATGTAAATCGCGATGACCGTGAGGCCGAACAGGGCCGTCGGCGGCGCCGATTTAAGGCCGCGCCAGACGTTCTCGGTGAACGTCCGTCGCGCGCGAATCTGGCCGACCTCGGCGGTTGCGGAGTAACCGGTTTCGGCGAGGTCGAGATCGTCGTGGTGCTGGCTCGCGATCTCGGCATCGGCGCTCGGCGTTAGTTCATCGTCGCGACTCATCGTGGATGCAATAGCCTCGGGTTAGTGATGATGGCGATAATGTCGGCGAACAGGTTCAGCAGGATGTAGGTCGCGGCGAAGATCATTGCGCAGCCCTGCACCACCGGCACGTCGCGGGTCGTCACCGCGTCGACCATCAGCTGGCCGACGCCGGGATAGACGAACACGACCTCGACCACGACGACGCCGACGACGAGGTAGGCGAGGTTGAAGGCGATTACGGTGACGATCGGCGCCCACGCGTTGGGCAGCGCATGGCGCAAAATGATTTCGGCGCGCGGCGTGCCCTTCAGTTCGGCCATCTCGATGAACGGGCTCGCCATCAGGTTGATGATCGCGGCGCGGGTCATGCGCATCATGTGCGCGACGATGACCAGCGTCAGCGTCAGCGACGGCAGCGCGGTCAGGTAGACCCGTTCCCAGAAGGTCGCGTCGGGACTGATGTTGGCGAGCGACGGAAAAATCTTCGTGAACGAAGACAGCAACAGGATCAACAGGTAGGCGACGAAGAACTCGGGAAACGAAATCGTCGTCAGCGTCGCCGCGTTGACGGCGCGATCGTAGATCGAGTTGCGATAGAGCGCCGCGGTGATGCCGAGAAACAGCGCCAGCGGCACCGAGATGATTGCCGTCATCGACGCGAGGAAAAGCGTGTTGGCGAGCCGCGGCGCGAGCAGTTCGATCACCGGCCGCGAGCGGTCGGCGCCGCCGGACGAGCCCCGCCCGGAGAACGAGTTACCCATGTCGCCGGTCAGGATACCGCCGAGCCAGTCGAAGTAGCGCTCGTGCAGCGGCAGGTCGAGACCCAGCTCCTTGCGAAAAGCGGCCACGGTCTCGGGCAGCGCGGCCTGGCCGAGCACGGCCTGGCCGAAATCGCCGGGCAGGAACTCGATCGAGCTGAACAGGATCAGCGACACGACGAAGAGCGTGACCAGGCCCAGGCCGAGTCGCTGCAGAATCGTGCGAATTACCGGATGCACCCTGAATTCTCCTCCTGCCGGTTTTATTACCGATCGTCGGCAAACGACGATCGGGCCGGTTTCCGTGTCAAAGCCCGGGTGACGCGCTCGCGCCCGTCACCCGGGAGATTTTTCGCTTAAGCGAACCACCAGCGCTCGGCGTTCTTGTTGCCGTCGAACTCCCAGTTGCCTGCAACTTTTTCGGGATGACCGATTTTCTTGCTGACCGCGTGGATGTTATTGGCGAACATCGGCACCAGCGCACCGCCGTCGTCGTTGACCAGTTGCTGGCACTCGTAATAGATTTCCCGACGCTTGTTGGTGTCGAGTTCCGAGCGCGCCTGTATAACCAGCTTGTTGAACCGGTCGGCCGCGGGCGTGCCTTTCCAGGCCGTGTCGTTCCACTTGCTGTCTTCGACGTAGGCCGCGGTGAA
Source organism: Gammaproteobacteria bacterium (assembly GCA_024638385.1). Lineage (GTDB taxonomy): Bacteria > Pseudomonadota > Gammaproteobacteria. The sequence goes on from JAHEKJ010000009.1 coordinate 64,023, forward strand.
CATCCAGTCCTCGGTCGGGCGGCCGCCCCAGTAACAGGCGCACCAGGCTTTCTTGTTCCAGACGTTGGACCAGTAGCCGTCCTTCGGCTCGCGCACGACGTTGACGTCGATCCCGGCCGCCGCCGCCGAATCCTTGATCAGCAGCGCGGCGTCGACCGCGCCGGAGAAGGCCGCCTCGGACGTGCCGAGGTCGAGCTTGACGCCTTCCATGCCGGCTTTCTTCAAATGGAACTTCGCCTTTTCCGGGTCGTACAGACGCTGCGGCATTTCGCCGTTGTGATACGGGTTGGCGGTCGAAATCGGGTGATCGTTGCCCATCGCGCCGTGGCCGAGCAGGATCTTCTTGACGAGGCCCTCGCGGTCGGTCGCGAGCTTGACCGCCATGCGCAGGTCGTAGTTGTCGAACGGCGGCTGATCGAGGCGCATCGGGAAGGTGTAATGCAGCGTGCCGGTGACCTCGAGAATCTTCAGGGTCGGATTGCGTCCGAGCAGGTGCACGGTCTTCGGATCGACCCGGTTGATCGCGTGCACCTCCTGGTTCATGACCGCGTTCTGCCTCGCCGTGGTATCGATCAACGCGATGATCTCGACCTCGTCGAAATGCGCGGCGCCGGCCTTGAAGTAATTGGGATTGCGCGTGTAGGTCGCGCGGACGCCCGGCTCGAAGCGGTCGATGACGTAGCCGCCGGTGCCGAACCCGGCCTCCCAGTCCATCTCGCCGCGGTTTGCAGGCAGGATCGCGAAGTGATAGTCGCTCAGGATGAACGGGAAATCGGCGTTGCCGGCATTCAGCGTGAAGGTGACTTCGTTGGGGCCGGTCTTTTTCATGTCGACGACCGGCTCGAGCAAGGATTTACCCGCCGATTTCGTATCCTCGCCGCGATGGTGATTCAGCGAGGCGATCACGTCTTCCGGGGTCAGGGATTTGCCGTTGTGGAACTCGACGCCCTTGCGCAGCTTGACCACCCAGGTTTTGGCATCCTTGCTGGCCTCGAAACTTTCCGCCAGCTCGGGCGCGATCTGGCCGTTGTTGTCGACCTCGAACAGGTGGTTGGCGTAGGTATAGACCAGGTTCTGCATGAAACCGTTTTCGTGCGTGCCCGGATCCAGCGTATCGGTGGTCGAGCCGTGCGCGGTACCCATCACGAACCGGCCGCCTTTCTTCGGCGTTGCCGCGTGCACGGCCTGCGACAACAGCGTCGTCGCAAACGGCGCGGCCAGGCCGAGCGCGGTCGCGCGCCGGATAAACTCGCGCCGATCGAGCTTGCCGTCTCGAACCGCTCTTTCGAGATCTTTGATGTTCGCCATGATGTTGCTCCTCGGTTTGTCTG
>JAHEKJ010000173.1 GCA_024638385.1 Gammaproteobacteria bacterium
GTGTATTCGATCCGCAAACAGCTCAATACGACCATCATCGCGAGCATGATCGTGCTGCTCGCGATCGCCGCGATCTTTCTCTACCTGCGCGTAAGCGGCCAGGTCGAGCGCGTCTTCGACCACGCGATCTACGATAAGGCGCAGGCGCTGATCTCGCTGACCGAGCTCGACGAGGAAGGCCTCGAGTTCGACTTCGCCGAGGACGGCGTGATGCTCGAGTTCGAGGCCGACGCCGACGAGCCCGAGTACTACGAGCTGTGGGAAGAGGGCCGCGAACTCCTGATCAAGTCGCCGTCGCTGGGCGAGACCGAGCTGCCCCGCGACGGCGCCGGGCCCGGCCAGCACCGTTTCGCCGACCTGGTGCTGGCCGACGGTCGCAACGGGCGGCTGATCGAGATCGGCTTCATGCCGCGGGTCGAGGACGAGGACGACGAGGACGAGGAGGAGATCGAGCTCGGCCCGATGCCGGAGGCGAAACCGATCACGCTGGTGTTCGCGCGCGAGCGCGAATCGCTCGACGCGACGCTGTTCGCGATCGGATTCACGATCTTCGGCGTGTTCACGCTGGTGTTGCTGCTGTCCGGCCTGCTGGTCTGGCGGCTCGTCGGCGCCGGCCTGTCGCCGCTGTCGAGCCTGGCTCGACAGGTCGCCGAAATCGACGAGTCGCGACTCGACCTGCGCCTGACCCACGACGGCGAGCAAAGCGTCGAGATCGCGCCGATCGAGAACCAGCTCAACCACCTGCTCGAGCGCCTGCACTCCGCGTTCGAGCGCGAGAAACGCTTTTCCGCCAACGCCGCGCACGAGCTGCGCACGCCGCTGTCCGAACTCAGGTCGCTGGCCGAGGTCGGCCAGATGGTGCCGGAGGATCGTGAACAGGTGCTCGCGTTCTTCGCCGACGTCGCGGCGATTTCGGGCCAACTGGAGAAGGTCGTCGTCACCCTGCTCGAGCTCGCGCGTTCCGAGGCCGGGTTGCTGCGCGCCGACCCCGAGGATATCGAGCTCGCCGCCTATTGCGACGAAATCTGGCGGCACGCGGTCAACGGCGCTCACGGCGGCAAGTCTCTGAGCAAACGGATTCCGGAGGATCTCGTCATCACTACCGATCGCGAAAAGCTCGGCATGATCCTGGGCAACCTGTTCGGCAACGCGTTGAGCTACAGCCCGGCCAACGCCGAGATCGAAGTCAGCGCCGAGATCCGCAACGGGCGGGTCGTGATCGAGGTCAGGAACGCGGCGATGGACCTCAAACCCGAAGACGTCGTGCACATGCGCGACCGCTTCTGGCGCAAGCAAAGATCGCATGACGGCGACGGGCACACCGGGCTCGGCCTGACGCTGGTCGACGCGCTGGCGAAATTCATGAAGCTCGACGTCAGCCTGCGTCTCGACGAGCGGCAAACCTTCATGGTGACGATCTCGGGCCTGCAACCCTCGCTGCATCGCCAGGCCTGACGCCCGCCGGTCAGAATTCGTAGACCAGCTCGAAGTTGATGTAGCTGGCCGAGTCGTCCGGGTAGACCGAATAAGCCTTGCCGGCGTCGAACTCGGCGGCGGTCACGACCAGCTCGAGACCTTCGTAGGCGGTGATCGTCAACACCAGGTCGAGCTCGCTGCCGAGATCGCGGCTCGCGCCGTCGGGGTCGACCTCGAGCGCGACGTCGCGCATCTCGTCGGCGAGTTTTCGCTGGCGGTAATCGTAGCGCCGCAGGGCCAGCGCGACGCGCTCGTCGAGCCGCCATTCGACGCCGATCACGTCGACCTCGATATTCGACAATTCGGGCTGGTAGAGCTCGCCGAAGGCCTCGGCATCGCCCTGCAGCCCGTTCTGGCGATAGGCCTTGTCGCGGGCGTCGTCCGGGTTGCCATCGCCCGAGCCGACCGCGCGGCCAAGGACGAAGCGCCAGTCGTCGAGGCCTGCGGGCGCCCAGCCGAGCAGCAGGCCGTGCGCGCTGCCGCGGACGTCGCCGCGCTCGCGCTCGACGACCTCGGCGAGGCCGGTCGCCGGGTCCGGGTCGTCGAACTCGTAGACCGTCTCGTCGCCGCTGACGCGGGCATAGTGCCATTCGATATCGATCACGCCGACAGCTTCGGATTCGAACCCGCCGAAATAGCTAACACCGGTCCAGGTCAGATCGGCGTCCTCTTCGTCGATGCGCTCGGCGTCCTCGAATTCGCCGACGGCGAAGCGCGACGAGTCGTCGTCCTGGTCGAGATAATACCAACCCAGCGAGTGACCGGGCGCGAATTCCCAGGCCAGGCTCGCGATTACGCGGCCGACGCCGTCGAACTCGGGATCGATGAAATCGGCGTCGGTCGATTCGCGCGCCTGTTCTTTGGCAAACGCCAGCATGCCCTCGAGCGAACGGTACTCGGATTCGAGCCGCACCGCGTCGAGTTCCTCGTCCCACCAGATCCACCAGTCGCTGGCACTTTCGAATTCCATGCGGCCGAGATTCAGTTCGGAGCCGACCTCGTCGCCGAACAGCAGGCCGACGCCGATCCGCTTGCGTTCCAGCCCGGAAACCTCCTCGTCCTCGCCGCGCGGCTCGACGGATTCGGACTCGTCGATCAGCGCGCCGGTGAAAAAAAAGTAGAGTCGATCGTCGACCTGGTACTCGACGTCGAGCTCGATTTCGTAATCTTCCTCGTCGAGGCGCTCGATGTCGGGATCGTCGCCGAGGCTCAATCCGTCGAGCTCGGCGCGCTCGACGCTGAGCTCGAACCGGTAGTCGAGCGCGCCGTCGGCGGCGCGGAGCGCCGGTGTAAACAGGATGCCGGCGATGAGGCAGGCCGTTAGCGGGTTTCGCATGCTTCGATCCTCAGTCAATCTTCAGGCTCGGGAAATATATTCCCCGGAGCGGCGGCCCGGATTGACTGTTCTACGATAGCCCGATTCGAGTCCGCTGGCGGTAATACCGGAAATGGGAGGTTATAGCGGAACCGGATTCAAGCTTAGCAAACGCGTCGAACCCGGCGCAATCGGAAATCTTTCACGTCAGCGCGCCGAGCATCGTGAGCCGGCGCGACGGGCAGATTCGCGTCAACGCCGGCTAATCGTCGATCTGGACCTTGATGATTTCGCCGTCGAGGCTGATGATCGCCTCGAGCGCCTTGCCGTCGTGCCTGAAGTCGACCTCGTAGATGCGCTTGCCCCGGTAGGTCTCCTTCTCGATCTCGGTCACCTTCGCGCCCGGGTAGGTGGCCTCGATCAGGGCCTTGACCCCGGCCTTGTCGATCGCCAGCGCCGGCGCGCACAACGCGAACAACCCGGCCGCGGCGGCGCGAGCCATTTGCTTCGACGTGAACATTTCGCGATTGCCCTCGATCCGGTTATCCCCGAAGTTTAGCTCATGCCGGCGCCGGGCGCCGAAGTGCCGGCCATTCAGTCCGCCCGCAGGGCTTGCAGCAACGGGTCCGAGAACACGCTGACCCGGCCGCGCTCGACATCGTAGAGATTGATGTTGTCGAGGACCGGCGAGTAGACGTGCAGCGTCACCAGGTTTTCGTTGCCGTTGTTGCGCACCTGGTGAATGTCCTTGTCGACCGAACCGCAAACCTCGCCCGCGCCCAGGCGCCTGACCGAGTCCTCGGCCAGTCCCTCGCCCCGTTCGACGAAGCGCGTCTCGGTCGCGGTCCCGCTGACCACGCGCACGCCGCAAACGGCATTGCGGTGATCGTGAATCGGGCTCGCCTGCCCCGGCCGCCAGCACAGCACGAGCGCATAGAACTGCGCCCCGTACGCGACCAGGTTGCGGCAATAACGCTCGTCGGAAAAACGGATGTACGACGCCAGCGCGGCGGTCGACAGCGACGCATCGTGCAAGCGCTCGGTCAGCGCCGCTAACGGGATCTGCGCTTCGAATTGCCGCAGCCATGCGATCAGTCGGTCGGGTTGGGTCATTGCGGGCCTGCCGTCGGTCGGTCCGGCGAAATGGTAACCCGTTCGCGGCCAAAGCGATACGCCGGGCTGCGCTCCCGCGCCTAGTAACCGAGCCCGGGGTCGACGCGATTGCGCAGCGCTTCGCCGGCGACGTAACGGCGCAGGTTGGCGAAAAACAGCTGCAGCGTGATCGGCACGTAGCGATCGCCGTCGTCGGCCGAAACGTGCGGCGTGACGACGACGTTGCGCGCGCGCCACAGCGGCGAATCGGCGGGCAATGGCTCCTCGTCGAAAACGTCGATCACCGCGCCGGCGAGCTGGCCCTGATCGATCAGTTCGGTCAGCGCCACGTAGTCGAAGGTCGAGCCGCGACCGACGTTGACGATGCCGGCGCCGGGCTTGAGCAATTCCAGTCGTTCGCGACCGAACAGGCCGCGCGTCTCCGGCGTCGCCGGCAGCGACACGAAGACATAGTCCATGCGTGGCAAGGCCGCGTCGAGCCCGTCCATCGCGACCATTTCGCGTACGTCGGGATGCGGCCGGCCGTGGCGGCTGACGCCGATGACGCGCACCGGCAGACGGGCGAGCTGGCGCGCGGCGCCGCCGCCGATGCTGCCGACGCCGACCAGGCCGACGGTTTTGCCCTCGATCGGCGTCGAATAGAGCGACTCCCACCGCGCGCCGCGCTGGTTGGTCAGGATTGCCGGCATCTTGTTGTGCAACATCAGGATGGCCATCAGCGCGTACTCGCCGGCCTTGTCCGCGTGCGCACCCTTGTTGTTGGTCAGGGTCACGCCGGCGGGCAGCCAGTCCATCGGGTACAGGTGTTCGACGCCGGCGCCGATGCAGTGAATCCACTTCAGTTTCGGCGCGAGCCTGGCGAGATCGACGGTCGGCAAGTCCCAGGTCAGCAGGATTTCGGCGTCGGCCATCGATTCGGTCCAGCGGTCGGTATCCCAGTCGATGGTCGTATCGAGCCGACCGTCGAGATCGGGAAAATCCGTCAGCGCGGTGGCGAATTTTTCGCGCGTGATCGTGAATACCGGTTCGCTTTCCGGGGTCGGCGGAAACGTGTGCGGCCCGGCGCGATTGTTCTTGACGTGAACGCGTATCGTCATCGCGCGTACTCCGCCTCGAGCGCTCGTAGCGACTCGACGACCTCGCGATCGCGCGCGTCGCCGGCGAGCCGTTCGGCGTCGAACTGGATCTGCATCACGCGCTCGCCGACCTCCAGCAGGCGGCGGCGATCGTCGGCGGGATCCGCGGCGACCGCGAGCACCGTATCGCCGCCATAGGTCGGCACCGGGTTGCTCCAAAAATCCTCGATCCGGGCCGGCCGCGCGCCGGCTTCGAGATCCCGGCACAGCCGGCGCAGGCGCCTGCGGTAGAGCATGATGCCCTTGTCGCTAGGCACCAGGTGCTCGAGTTTCTGATCGG
>JAHEKJ010000064.1 GCA_024638385.1 Gammaproteobacteria bacterium
CTTGCCGTTCATATTGCTCGGCGTCAGCGCCGAAGTCATCGCCTGTTACTTCGTCTTCTATGCCATCAACGGCTTCATCCAGCATAGCAATATCAATCTCAAATTCGGCTTTCTCAATTACATCGTCAGTACCAGCGAACTGCACCGCTGGCACCACGACGAAGCGAATGCGATAGCCAACTGCAACTACGGGAACAACCTGATCATTTGGGATTTGCTATTCGGCAGCTATTACTTTCCGAAATACCAGGCCAGTCGAAGCGTCGGGATCAGAGGGGTGGAGCCTGCGGGATTCCTGGAAGCAATCCGGCTCCCGTACAAAGGCGCTCGCGGTTTTCGCAAGATTAAAGACTCGGTTATCAATCTGGCCATTTCGCTGTTATACAAGCTTGCCAAAATAAAATACTGGCGAAAATTTCAGGCTCTCTGCGACGACCCCGAAGCGGCACAAGATCAGCTGTTGAAAAAAATTCTGGCCACGCAGGCAGCGACTCGATTCGGCAAGGATCATGGATTTTCGACCATCAAGAGCTACCGGGACTACAGACATCGTGTCCCGGTTCGAGGCTATGAAGACTTGCGGCCTTTCATCGAAAGACAGGCGATACTGAATAGCCCGGAAGCCACCCGGGATAATCCGATTCTATACGCGCAAACCAGCGGCTCGACCGGGAAACCGAAGTATATCCCGATCACCCGGCAATCCCTGACCAGGCTGAAGATCAGTCAGACGCTCGCCTCGCTGATGATTCACGAAGCCTGCAGCGATGCCTTCGCCGGCAAGATGATGACCATCGTCAGCCCCGCCGAAGAAGGTTACAACGAGTGGGGGAAACCGTGTGGCTCCGCTTCCGGATTGATCGTCAAAAACAGTCCGGCCATCGTAAAGCAAAAGTACCTGCTGCCGTTCGAGGTATTCGAAATCCAGGATCACGATCTGAAATACGACCTGATCTTGCTGCTGGCCCTGGCGGAGAAAAACATTACTTTTCTTGGCACCGCGAACCCGTCGACGCTGTTGCACCTGGCAAACCTGGTTAATCGGAAATCAAGCTATTACCTGGAAATCCTGGCCAGTAATACCGATTCGATAAGCGCAAGATGCGACAGCGAAAGCGCGCGGAAGGTGCTGGCGAAAATCGACTGCAGCGCCGAAAGATTAAAGGCTTTAACCGAATTATTCGCTTCAAACCAGGCAGTTGACTTTGCCAGCCTATGGCCCGGTTTGCGCCTGGTCATGACCTGGACTGGCGGAAGTTGCGGCATACCCCTGGACCTGGTTGCGGGCGGTTTGCCCGAAGGCTGCAGGATCATGGATCCCGGATACGTGGCCTCGGAATTTCGCGGAACCATAACGCATCTCGGCTCCGGGCTGGGTATACCTACGCTGCACGAAAATTTTTTCGAGTTCGTGGAAAAAGGAAACTGGGAAGCCGGCATCGGCAAGTTTCTGCGATTACACCAGATCGAAATGAATCGGCAGTACTACGTGTTCATCACCAACCTGAATGGTCTTTATCGCTACGACATGAACGACATCGTCGAGGTATCGGGTCATTTCCACAGCACCCCGTGCTTGAAATTCATCCAGAAGGGCAAGGGAACCACGAATATAACCGGCGAGAAACTGTACGAATCGCATCTTATCGGCGCGCTGAAAACACTCGCGCTGGAGCATGATATTCATCCCAGCTTCTATGTCTGCCTGGCGGATGAAGTGGATAGTAGATATGAACTTTATCTGGAAGCCAGCGGAGCCGACAAAACGAGGCAGCAAGAAATTTCTACCATCGTCGACAACGCGTTGATCGATCAAAACCTCGAATACAAGGCGAAACGTGCCAGCAAACGCCTGAAGCTACTGGTCGTCAGGTTGTTAAAGCCAGGCACCTTCGAGATTTACAAGAAGAGACTGGTTGCGCAGGGGCAAAGAGAAAGCCAGTTCAAGGTCATGACCTTACAGTACTGTCGGGAAAATGATTTCCCCTTTAAAGAACACCTGATCGCCTGAGCGGGGAATTGAAATGAATGTCGTCGAAATTACGATTCAACATCTACAGATTCCGTTCACGGAAAGTTTCAGCCATGCATCGGCCGACAGGCAAAAGACCGATTCATTAATCGTCAGGGTGACACTCGACGATGGCACGCGGGGATATGGCGAATGCTGTCCGAGGCCCTATGTCACCGGAGAAGGATGCCGGGATGCCGCGCGATTCATCCACCGGATCGCGGCGACGATCGCCTCGGATGTGCATGACTTGAACGGGCTTCGGCAATGGGTGATCGCCAACGAGCAACTCATCGATTTCCACCCGGCCGCCTTCTGCGGACTGGAACTCGCAGTTATCGATGCCTTCGCCAGAAGTCTCGGGTTAAACGCCGAATCGTTTTTCGATGTCGAGGAGCGCTGCGGGCATCGCTTTAAATACTCGGCCGTCGTCAGTGGCGGCACGCTCGAAAAGTCGCTGCGCATGATGCGAGCTTATCGATCGTTTCGGTTCGACGATTTCAAAATCAAATTGAGCGGCGATTTGGAGCTCGATATCGATCGCATCGAGCAGTTTATCGACCTGAGCCCCGCCAGCCGGTTACGGCTCGATGCCAATAATCTCTGGTCCGATCCGCTGGTAGCAGCCAACTACCTGCGTCGATTGCCCGATGTTTTTTTCGCCATTGAAGAGCCCCTGGGGAGAAAAGATTTTACCGGATTGAGCCTGCTCTGCCGACTCGTTCGGAAAAAAATCATTCTCGATGAAAGTTTTACCTCGATGAGTGATCTCGGTTTTCTGCCGGAAGACAAGGACAGTTTAATTTTGAATATCAGGATTTCGAAGCTCGGTGGACTGATTCGCTCGAAAATGATTACCGATATCGCCGAGCGCTCGGGTATCAAATACATCATCGGCGCGCATGTCGGCGAAACCAGTATTCTCGCTAAAGCGGCGTTGATGCTCGGTGCTGCAAACAGCCGATCGCTGATTGCCAGAGAGGGTGCGGCGGGTGAATACCTGTTGTCCAGGGATATCTGTAGTCACTCGATCATGTTTGGTGACCAGGGCTTCTATCGGGACCGGAACAACGTTCCCGGAATCGGTTTCGAGGTCAACCAGGATGAGCTGAACCGGTATGCCTTTCTCGACGCAGAAGATATCTGCAAAAACCTTGGCGTAGCCTAGCAATGGAATCGCTCCTCGCCAGTTTTGAAAATCTGCCGGTATGGTCGAAGGCACTATGGCTGGTGTCGTGCCTCGGTCTGGCCTGGATTCTGGAGGCGCTGATACCGCTGAGATCGTTCAATTGCCGAAAAATCCAGCATGTCTTGCTCAACCTGCAGTTTTTACTGGTCATCGTGCCGATCAATTTGGCTTTCGGTTTAATCCTGGCGACCGCCGTTATCTGGACAGACCACTATCAGCTGGGGCTGTTTGACCAGCTCTCGATGTCGCTTGTTACGCAACTGATCATATCGGTGCTGGCGCTTGACTTGATTTCGCAGTATGGCACTCACGTTTGCCTGCACAAGGTCGGTTGGTTGTGGCGCTTGCATATGATCCACCACAGCGATACCACGATGGATGCCAGTACCGGCACCCGGCATCACCCCCTGGACTACGTTTGCCGGGAGATCACGGCGTTGTTGACAGTAATCATTCTGGGGGCGCCGGTGGCGTTCTATGCCATTTATAGACTGGCTACGATTTTCTTTACCTATTTCACCCATGCCAATATTTGTTTGCCAGAGCCTGTGGACCGGGCCTTGTCCTGGATATTCATAACTCCCAATATGCACAAGTTTCACCATCACTTTAGACGGCCATGGACAGATTCCAACTATGGAAATATTTTTTCATTCTGGGACAGATTGTTTAACACCCTGGTCTACGACGATGTTCGGAATGTCGAGTTCGGACTGGACCAGCTGAAAGGGATCGGGCAACGAAAGCCGGTCACTCAATTCTGGTTTCTGTTGAGACTGCCCTTTGCCCTCCGGTAACAGATCGCCGAGTTATGGTGATCGCGCGAACGGATGTTGCATGAAAAATGATTTCTCTGGAGGTCATTCTTGTCCTGGCGAAAGACCTGCGGTTCTCCAGGGAACGAGGGCGCCAGCCAGCGTGTATTCGATCGGGTAGCCGATCGCTTCCGAGATCGCCGCGACGCATTCGGCGACGGTCAGTTTCGCGCCTGCAGTTTGCGCACCGCGCCCGGCGGCATGCCCACCACGCGTTTGAATGCGCGGTTGAACGCGGGTTCCGACTGGTAACCGACGCGTTCGGCGATCTTGCCGAGGGTGTCCGGGGTCTCGCGCAGCTCGCGGTGGGCGAGCTGCATGCGCAGCCCGGTGAGGTACTGCAGTACCGATTCTCCGACCAGCGCGGTGAAACGCGCCGAAAATCCCGAGCGTGACATGCCGACCTCGCGCGCGAGCGTATCCACGCGCCAGCCGCGCTCGGGGTGCCGGTGCATCAGCGACAGCGCCTTGCCGATCTGGCGGTCGTGCAGCGCGGCGATCCAGCCGTGCGCTTCCTCGCGCACGCTCTCGATCCAGCTGCGGATCGCCTGGATGACGAGAATGTCCGCGAGGCGGGTGATCACGGTTTCGCTGCCCGGCAGGCGTCGCCGCGCCTCCTCGGCGATGAAACGAATCGTGCCGTGCAGCCAGCTGCCGTCTGCCGCGTGCGTGCGCAGGTGTAAGGTTTCGGGCAGCAACCGGATCAGGCGGTCTGCGAGGTAAGGATCGAAGCGCACGCCGTAGTACGTCACCTGGGTCAGTCGTCCCCCGCCGCCGAAGCGCATGACCTCGAAGCGGTCCCCGATCCGTTCGATCGGAATGTCTTCGAGCCAGGTGGTCCTGTCGCCCGGGTTGCCGCGCAACTTGTGCCGTCGGCCGCGCGGAATCAGCACCAGGCTGCCCTCCGGCATGAATACCGGGGTTTCGCCCTCGAGTTCGAGCCAGCAGTGCCCGGACGTCACCACTTCGACGTTCATTACCCCGGGCAGGGCCGGTATTTCGATGCCCCAGGGGTCGGTGAGCTCCGCATTGCAGTAGAGCACGCCGGTCAGTTGCAGCAGCTGCAACACTTCGCTGAGCGGATCGGAACTCGGCGGCAACTGCGGGTCGGTGCGAGGCGTTTGCAGCGGGGTGTCGTTCACCAAAGTCGATTATTTTGGACGATTAGATAATAACTATAGATTATCCGTGATTTTTTATCCAGAGTGTTTGGGCCAGAATTTCCTGCATCGGCAAGTGAAACGCTTGCCCGATCATCGACAAACTCGAACAGGAGACCGAAGCCATGCAAGATTCATCTATTCTGATTATCGGCAAGAATGCCAAAACCGGCTGGCGGGTCGATCGCCGGCTGCGGGAACTCGGTTACCCGACCCGCGCGGTATCGCGCTCGACGTCGCCCGCCTTCGACTGGGAAGACCAGGGCACCTGGGGTGCGGCCATGGCCGGCACCCGCGCCGCCTACGTCACCTTTCACCCCGACCTCGCGATTCCAAGCGCCGAGCAGACGGTTCGGAACTTCGTTGCGTTGGCCGCCGAACTGGGACTTGAGCACCTGGTGCTGTTGTCCGGTCGCGGCGAAGCCGGCGCGCGGCGGGCCGAGCTCGTGCTCGAGGACAGCGGGCTCGACTGGAACGTCGTTCGCGCGAGCTGGTTCATGCAGAACTTCAGCGAGAACTTCATGATCGAGGGGATCCTGAACGGCGAACTGATGCTGCCGGCCGGCGACACCGTCGAACCCTTTGTCGACGTCGACGACATCGCCGAGGTTGCGGTCGCGACGCTGACCCGGCCCGAGTTGCGCAACCGCGTGTTCGAAGTCACGGGTCCGCGCGCGATGACCTTTGCCGAGTGCGTGGCGGCGATCTCGCACGCGACGGGCTACCCGGTGAAGTACACGCAGATCCCGCTCGAGGCGTTCATCGACGGCCTGCGCGGTGAGGGCGCGCCGGAACAGCTGCTGTGGCTGATGCGCGAATTGTTCAGCGTGGTTTTCGACGGCCGCAATTCGCGCCCGACCGCGGGCGTCGAGGAAGCGCTCGGCCGCCCGGCGACGGACTTCAGCGAGTATGTGCGCAAGGTCATGGCAACCGGCGCCTGGAACCGTAGCGGTATCCAGCGACAAGCCTGACCTGTTACCAACCAACCATTTCTTTTTGCGGAGAATCGAAATGAAAACGAAACTGGTAAAAACCCGAATGGCACTGCTGCTCGTGGCGGGCGCGCTGCTTATCCTGATCGGCACTTTGATCCTGGCGTCGCCGGCCGACTTTTACGCGGCGAACGACATCGAACTCGGCGCCAACTTGAGTCTCGTCAACGAGCTCAAGGCGCCGGCCGGATTACTGCTCGCCGCGGGCCTGTTCATGATCGGCGCGATCTTCGTGCGCAGCCAGGCCGACACGGCCCTGTGGCTGGCGGCGCTAATCTACCTGTCCTATGCCGGCGCGCGCGTCGGCAGCATGGCATTCGACGGCGTACCCGCGGCGGGTCTGGTGCAGGCTGCCGCGATCGAAGGCATCGTCGGTATCGCTTGCCTGGCGGTCCTGACGATCCGCCGGCTTCCGGCGAGGAGGGCAGCGTGATGCTCGATTCGATGATCCCGCTTGCGCTCACGATCGCGGCGATCGGCGCCGGCCTCATGGCCGGCGTCTACTTCGCATTCTCCGCGTTCATCATGCGGGCTTTCGATCGGCTCGGCGCCGACCGGGCGGCGGACGCGATGAACGCGATCAACGAAGTCATTTTGCGGTCGTGGTTCATGGCTCTGTTTTTTGGCTCGACCCTGCTGTACGCGATCCTGGCAGCGTTTGCCGTTTTCGATCCGGACCTGGCCGGACGCTGGATTCTGTTCGCCGCCGGTGCGGTTTACGTGGTCGGCATGTTTCTGTGCACGGTCGTGTTCAACGTGCCGCTCAACAACCGCCTGGCCGCATCCGCGGAGAACGACGACCTCAAGGCCGATACCTGGAAGCACTACGTCGTCTACTGGACGCGATGGAATCATTTGCGCACCCTGTGCTCGCTGATCAGCGTTGCGATCAGCATCCAGTTTTTAGTGCATCAGGCGTGAAGCTGTCCCAGACGAAAAACAGGCTCGGATAACAATGGTTGCTGATACCAGCGAAAATTGTTCTCCGACCCGGTATACCTTCGCTTTGGCCTGTCATATCCATCATAGCGTCGCGTCATTGCGAGGAGGCGTCAGCCGACGAAGCAATCGCCCGGGTCCGGCCCGATCTCGGGGGATTGCTTCGCTGCTTCGCAGCTCTCAATGACGCTGGTTTAGCGTTTAGGGTCAGGTCTTACATTTTACATCGCCGCCCTGGGACACGTTCAGGGGTCAGGCCTTACATTTGACATCGCCGCCCTGGACGGATGTGAGATGCAAGGCCTGAACCCTGTCGTGCTCTCGCGATTGCGTGATCTGGACATTTCGAAACATCCTCCCTATGCTGGTTTGCCGCAGCAGAGCATCGGAGACTGACATGAGAACTAGCATCCTGTTTTTCGCGTTACTCGGCCTGCAGTTCGGCGCTTACGCCGATACGACCGATCAAACCTGGCAGCGAACCGTCGTCGTCGCCAAGCAGGGCGCGCACTGCGTCGACGACAGGAATTGCTTCAACCGCTACCATCCCCGAATTCCCGCGGTTGCGCGCGCCAATCCCGGCGACACGATCGTGTTCCACACGCGCGATGCGCTGGATTCGGACCTGACTCTCGATTCGAACGCGGACGACCTGGCCGCGGTGGACCTGAACCTGGTGCACCCGATGACCGGCCCGGTCCACATCGAGGGCGCGAAGCGTGGCGACGTGCTGGCGATAACCCTGCTCGATATCGAGCCCGATCAATACGGATATACCGTTATCGTGCCCGGCTTCGGATTCTTGCGCGACATCTATACCGAGCCCCACCTGGTCAACTGGCGCGTGTCGCGCACCCATGCCGAATCGGACCAGATGCCCGGCGTGCGGGTGCCCTATGAAGCCTTCATGGGCTCGGTCGGCGTGCTGCCCGGAGAGCCGGAAGTCGAGCGCTGGCTGCTGCGCGAGACCGTGCTCGGCTCGATGGGCGGGATTGCGCTGCCGCCGGAACCGACCGGCGCGCTGCCGTCGGCGATCTGCGGGCCGCAAGCGCCGTACAAGGATAAATGCCTGCGCACGATTCCGCCGCGCGAGAACGGCGGCAACATGGACGTGCAGCAAATGCAGGTCGGCACGACCCTGTTGCTGCCCTGCTTCATCGATGGCTGCGGCCTTTTCGTCGGCGATGTGCACTATGCCCAGGGGGACGGCGAGGTGTCGGGCACCGCGATCGAAATGGGCGCGGTGGTCAGGGTCAGCACCGAGATTCGCAAGGGCCTGGGCCGGATGATCAAGGGGCCGGAGGTCGAGGGCGGCGCCCAGATCAAAAATATGGAGCCGTCGCAGTTCTACCAGACCATCGGTTACCCGATCAAGGCCGGGGGCGAGGTGCCGGCACCGCTGCAATACCTCGAAAGCGAAAAGATCAAGAACCTGGAGAACCTGTCCGAGGACCTGACGCTGGCGGCGCGCGACGCCCTGATCAAGATGATCGCCTATATCCAGCGCGAATACGGGCTCACCGCGGAACAGGCGTACATCCTCGCCAGCGTGGCGGTCGACCTCAGGGTGGGTCAGGTCGTGGACGTGCCGAACTATGTCGTCACCGCGGTGCTGAACGAGGACGTCTTCGTCAATCCGCGCCGGCATTGACCCGGGCCATGCTGCGCCGGACTTTCGTCCGCGCCGGTATCGGGCTCGTCGGTGGCTGCGCCTGGGTCGGCATTCCGGCCCTGGCGCATACGCCGTACCGGCAGTGGGTCGTCTACCGGCGCAAGCACCTGTTGATCGGCTGCCACCGGCAGGATCCGGAAACCTATGCGCTGGCTCGGCGGATGGTCGCCATTCTCGAGGAGCGGTTACCGGCGGCCCGGGCTCGTGTTGCGCGGGCGCCGACGCCGGGCCGCCTGGCCAGTCTGCTTGGCACCGATCAGCTCGACGTGGCGCTGCTCCGTCATGCCGATGCGAGCGCGATGGCGGCCGGCAAAGGCGACTACGCGCCCTATGGGGAAATTGCGCTGCACACGCTTTTTCTGCACCCGGAGTACGCGCTCGTCGGCCGCGCCGACATTCCGGCCAGGCACGCCTGGCTGATCGCGCACGCGCTGTACGAATCCGATGCCGACATTCCGCTGGCTGCGGATGCGTCACCGCCGCTGCCATGGCATGACGGGGTCCGTAGCTTCCTCGCCGGCCAACCACTGCCCGACTAGGCAGCGGGAAATAATGCGTTTAGGGGTCATGCGTTTAGGGGTTAGGCCTTACATTTTACATCGCCGCCCTGGATGGATGTAAGTTGTAAGGCCTGACCCCTGTTGAGCCTGTTATGGGGGTTCAGTCGAGCGGCTGCCCCTTGACCGTGAACGCAATGTCGATATTGCCGCGCGTGGCGTGACTGTAGGGACAGGTTTCTTCGTGTGCCTCGGTCACCAGCGCCATGGCGTCGTCCTGCTCGAGGCTTGGCAACTCGACGGCCATCGCGACGGCGAGGCCGTAGCCGCCGCCGTCGCGCGGGCCCACCGAAACCTCGCAGGTCACGCTGACGTCGATCGCGTTCAGTTTGTGCCGACCGGCGAGGAACTCCACCGCGCTGCAAAAACACGCGGCGTAGCCGCAGGCGAAGAGATGTTCCGGCGTGGTCGTATCGGGCAGGCCCTTGCCGCCCATCGCTTTCGGCACGGAAAGGTTGACGCCGACGGATCCGTCGGTCGCCTCGACGCGGCCGTCGCGCCCGCCGCTGGAGCGGGCGACCGCCGTGACCAACGGTTTGATCGTATTTTCGGACATGTTTCGGTTCCCCAATCAAAAATGATGTGGTTCCCGCCGCGCGCTTCGTCCGCCGAATTGGCGCGTCACGAGATCCGGGGAAATATACGTTTGATTGATGGATCGGGTTCATGGATACGTTGATCCGATACGCCGGCCGTATTTCGAAACCCATACAACTAGCAGCGTTTAGAGCATTTAGGGTCGGGCCTTACAGATGCCATCGCTGCCCTGGACGGATGTAAGATGTAAGGCCTGACCCCTGTTGTGCTCTAGTTTCGAAGTGCGGGACGCGCCGGTAGCGAGTAACATATCGGAGTTTCGGCGCCACCGTAGCGAAGTGCCTGGCAATGACGCTCGGCAGGGCAAACCGGAAAGTTACCGTAACCGATGCGAATTAGACGCACTACACCGGAATACAGATGGAAACCGACACGCTCGATCTGAGCCGCCAGATCCGCGCGCAGAAGGCGCGCCTGGCCGACCTGGGCGTCGATTTCACCGCGGCTTTCCGCGATTTCTCCGCGTCGCTGAAAGAGGAAATCGACGAGATAATCGCCTTGCGCGACCGCGGCGAAGCGGTCATTCCGGAAATCGAATTCGACGCGCTCGCTCGTGACGGCTTCGGCGAGGCCGAGCGGCGACTGATCAGGCGGCGCGGATGCCTGGTCGTGCGCAACACCTTCCCGCAGGCCCTGGCGGAAGACTGGAACCGGCAAGTCGGCGAGTACATCGAGGCGGTGGGATATTACGAGAACCCGGAAAAGGGGCTGGACAAGTATTTCTCTTCGCTGCAGTCCGGCAAGCCCCAGATTTTCAGCGTTTACTGGTCGAAGCCCCAGGTACAGGCGCGCCAGCACGAAAACCTGGCGCGGGTAAGGCGCGCGCTGAACCGGCTGTGGCGCTACGAGCACGACGGCGCGCAGGTGTTCGATCCGGACCGCGAATGCACCTATGCCGACCGCGTGCGCCGCCGCGAGCCGGGCGACGATTCGCTCGGCCTGCAACCCCATATCGACGGCGGCGCGGTGGAGCGCTGGCTGGAAAGCTATGGCTACCAGCCGATATTTCGCCACCTGCTCGGCGGCGACTGGGAAAAATACGATCCGTTCGATGCCCGCCATCGCACCGCCACCTCGCAAATCGAGTCGCCGGCCGTGTGCAGCATTTTTCGTACCTTCCAGGGCTGGACCGCGCTGACCCGGCAAGGCCCGGGTGACGGCACGCTGCAGTTGATTCCGAGCGCGCGCGTGCTCGGGTGGATGTTTTTGCGCGCCCTGCAACCGGATGTCCCCGCCGACGAACTGTGCGGCGCGCAACCGGGTCGCGCGCTGTCCTGCAACCCGCAGTGGCATCAAATGGTGCTCGACGGGCTGTGTACGATCCCGCAGATGAATCCCGGCGACAGCGTCTGGTGGCATGCGGACCTCGTGCACGCGGTCGAGGACGAGCACCGGGGCAAGGGTTATAGCAACGTGATCTATATCGGCGCCGCGCCCTGGTGCGAAAAGAATGCGAGCTTCCTCGAAAAGCAGGCCAGGTGTTTTATTGCCGGCGAGAGCGCGCCCGATTTTGCCGCGGAAAACTACGAAGTCGACTTCGCGGGTCGCGCCGGCCCGGCCGACCTGACGCCACTCGGAAAAAAACAGATGGGCCTGGAGGCCTGGTAGTCCGAAACTCGTCGAGTCGAATGATCCGACAGATCGACCGGTTCGGGCATTGCTTTTTCGATTGGGGTCGGCGGAAGTATCGCGGCGTCACTTCGGCGCGCTGGCCGAGTCGCTTTTTTCACCGAGATACTGCAACGCCTCGCCGGCGAAGCGTTTCGGCTCGATGCCGAGTTTCACGAGGTCGTCCGGCGGGCAGGCATTGCCCTCGAGCAGCATGCGGATCTGGTCGCGGGTGATCGGAAAGGACTCGAACCGGTCGAGCAGGGCCGCGGCCGCCATGACGCCGAGCGCCGGCGCGGGCAGCATCAGTTTCTTGCGTCCCCGGGCGGCGGCCAGGCGGGTCAGAATTTCGCGCCAGGTGAGGGTTTCGGGGCCGCCCAGATGAACTGTCTGGCCGATCGTCGCCGGATCCTGCAACGCCTTGACGAAGGCCGCGGCCACGTCGGTGACGTGCACCGGCGACATCGGGAACCGGCCGGCGTTCAACGGCAGCAAGCCGGTGTGGAACAGCGGCGCCGGCAGCGGGGAGTCGATGATCTCGGCGCAGAGCTGGGTGGCGAACTCCATGTGCCCGCGCGGGTCGCCGAACAGCACCGACGGCCGGAAAATAGTCCAGTCGAGATCCAGGTCCTTGAGGTGCGCTTCGGCATTGTACTTGGTGCGCTGATAAGGGGTGCCGTCCGGCTTGACGCCGTTGGCGCTCATCAACAGGAAGCGCCGCCCGCCTTGCGCCACGGCCGTGTCCATGACGCGACGGGCGGCCTCGTCCTGTAACTTTTCGAACGTAATGCCCCGATCCGGGAACTCGCGCAGGATGCCGATGTTGTAGATGACCGCGTCGCTGCCGTCGATGACCTGCGCGATCGCGTCGGCATCGTCGATATCGCCGCTGACGAGGGTACAGCGGTCGCGTTGGCGGACCTTCGATTCGCTGCCGTCGCGCACCAGCATCACCGGTTGCAGATCGTTCGCGAGCAGCGCGTCGACCAGGTAGCTGCCGACGAAGCCGGTTCCGCCGAACAGGCTTACGCGTTGAACAGGAGTCTCAGGTGGTGTTTTGTCGGTCATCGCAATCTCTGTAGTTCAGCGGGGTTACGGGCCATATTTTCGATTGGTTCACGTTTTACCGCCGGCCCTCTGACATCGCTATCTCGTAGAAATAAACATATTGCCTCGGCACAGTATACCGCCGGCGCCGGGCGGCCACCGGGAATACGGGGTCAGGCCTTACATTTGACACCGGTGTTTGCGAATGGCGTGAGATGTGAAACCTGCCCCTGATTTTATTGAATCTATCTCACCGGGTGCCGGCCCGTTTCAGCAGGCCGGCGTTCTCCGTGTAGTTGCTCGGAAAGGGCGTGTGCCAGCGGCGTTACGTTGTCGCCGTCGGCCAGGTTGACGTCGGCGCCGGCGTATAGATAGGGCGAATTGGTGATGTCGTCCATTGCTAAGAAAATAAACAACAGAGCATGGCACGAGCCGCGGCTGGAAAACCAGGCCCGGGCGGTAAACGTCGGCGAAGTTTCTCGTTGAATTTCCATGCGTTTTGGTCAGGTCTGTTCGATCGTGTCCTTCCGGGTGAGCCCGGATTTCACAGGCACTCCCCGCCGTCGACCACCAGCGCCTGCCCGGTCATGAACGACGAGCGGTCCGACGCGAGGAACAGCAATGCTTCCGCAATCTCGTCGGCGCTCGCCCAGCGGCCCATCGGGATTTGCGTGCGCACGTATTCCTCGAGCGCGTCGCGTCCGCCCATTTGCCGCATGAACGGTTCGTTGAACGGCGTGTCGACCCAGCCCGGGCACAGCGCGTTGACGCGGATGTTGAAGCGCGCGTAGTCGGCCGCCATCTGCCGCGCCAGCGCGACCGCCGCGTGTTTCGACGTCGCGTAGGCGACCATCTCGCGATCGAGCTGCACCCCGGAGTTCGACGAAGTGATCACGATCGATCCGCCGCCCTGGTTCTTCATGTGCGGGATCACCAGCCGCGCGGCGATGAAGTGCGCGCGCACATTGAGGTCCCAGGAGCGGTCCATGCCCGCGGGGTCGACCTGTTCGGCGCTGCCGTTGACCTGCACGCCGACATGCGAATGCAGGATATCGATGCGGCCATGCCGTGCGATCGTGTCGTCGACGAGCGCGCGCAGCTGCGCGTCGTCGGCGACGTCGACGGCCATCGCGCTGGCGCGGCCGCCCTGGCTGGTAATTCGCACCACCGTCGCGTCGGCGCGCTCGCGCTCGAGGTCCGAGACCACGACGATCGCGCCCTCGCGGGCGAGAATTTCAGCACTGGCGCGGCCGATGCCGGAGCCGGCGCCGGTGACGATGGCGATTCTGTCTGCGAGTATCATGGGGATTGCGTCCGGGTGGGGCGATCGCGCCGGCGTAGCGCGAACTGCGCGGCGATCAGCAGGCTCAGGGATACGGCCAGCACCATCGTGCCGATGGCGTTGATTTCGGGGGTGACGCCGCGGCGGATCGACGAGAACACGTAGATCGGCAGCGTCGTCTCCGAGCCGGCGACGAAAAACGCGATGATGAAATCGTCGAAGCTGAAGGTGAAACTCAGCAGGAAGCCGGCGAGCACGGCCGGGAAGATCTGCGGCAGCGTCACCTGCCGGAAGGTGCCCATCGGGGTTGCGCCGAGGTCGGCCGAGGCCTCGATCAGGGTGCGGTCCATGCCGGCGATGCGCGCGCGCACGATGACGACCACGAGCGCCAACGTGAACATCGTGTGCGCGGCGATCAGCGAGATCCGGCCCATGTTGAGACGCGGCGCGTCGCCGAGCCACGCGGGCCACGCGGCCGCGAGCGCCGGGTTCAAAAAATTGAACGCGGTCACCAGCGCGATCAGCGTGGCGATGCCGATGACGATGCCGGGGATCATGATTGCGATGTAGATCGCGGCGTCGAACAGCGCGCGCAGGCGGCCCCGGACCTGCTGCAGGCCGAGCGCCGCCATCGTGCCGAAGACGCTCGCGAGCAGCGCGGTGATGAGGGCCACCGTGAGACTCGTCTTCAATGCGTCCATCGCGAACGGGTTCGCCAGCACCGTGCCGTACCACTTGGTCGAAAATCCCTGGAAGTCGCTCGCGTGGCGGCCGGCGTTGAAACTGAACAGCACGATGATGCCGATCGGCAGGTATAAAAACAGGTAAATCACGATGGCGTAAATGCGCATGCCCATGGCTATATGAGCGACACGTCTTCGCGCTGGCCGGCGCCGCGCATGATCAGTTTCATATAAATACTCACGGTCACCAGCATGATGATGACCAGCGCGGCGGCGACCGCCGAGCCGTAGGTCCAGTTGCGCGACTGCAGGAACAGGTCGACCAGCGCGTTGCCGACGAAAAACACCTTGCCGCCGCCGAGCAGCGCCGGGATCAGGAATTCGCCCATCAGTAAAATGAATACCAGCATGCAGCCGGTCGCGATGCCGGGAATCGACAGCGGCAGAGTCACGTCGCGAAAAGTCCGGAGCGGCGACGCGCCGAGGTCCTGCGACGCTTCCAACAGTCGCCTGTCGAATTTCTCCAGGCTGACGTAGATCGGGAACACCATCAGCGGCAGGTAGCCGTAGATGATGCCGATCAGCACCGCGGTCGGCGTGTTGATCAGGCGCACGCCCTCGATGCCGATCAATTCGAGCAATTGCGGGATACCGCGGCCGCCGAGGATGTAGATCCACGCGTAGGTGCGGATCAGGATGCTGGTCCAGAACGGCACGATGATCATGACCAGCAGCGCGGTCTTGTATTTCGGGCTGGCCTTGATCGCGAGGTAGTAGGCCAGCGGGTAGGCGATCAGCAGCGCCGCGAGCGTTCCCAGCGGCGCCAGCGTCAGCGTGTTCTTGAACGCGGTCAGGCGCGCCGGCAAGTTGAGATAGTTGGCGAAGGTAAAGGCGGGCTCGTAGCCGCCCGCCGGGGCGCGCTCGCCGAAGCTGAAGACGAAAACGACGAGCAGCGGGAGCACCAGCATCACCAGCAGCCACGCGGCCGCGGGCAGCAGCAACAGGCGGTTCGCCCAACTGCTCGTCATCGTCGTCTGCCGGGCCGGCGCTAGGCGGACTTGAAGCGCGCCAGCAGCTCGGCGCGGTTCGGGTCGGTCAGCGTCGCCGCCGCGCCGAACTCGAGCGCATTGAGCAACTCCTGCGCCGGGTACAGGATCGGGTCCTCGAGCAGCGCCTTCGGCAGCAGCGCGTTGGTGCGACTGTCCGCCACCGGGTAGCCGTGGGCCATGACCTCGCGCGCGTTGATCGCCGGGTCGAGCAGGAAGTTGATCAGCGCGTAGCCGGCTTCGCGATGCTCGGCGCCGCGCGGCACGGCGTAGTAATCGCTCCAGATCTCGCCGCCCTCGACGCCGAGCACGTATTCCATCGTCGGAATATCGGTGTTGAGCTGCTTGCCGTCGCCGGTCCAGCACATCGACATCCAGGCGTCGCCGTTACGCAGCGGCGGCTGGTAGTCGCTGTTGATCGCGAACAGGTGCGGCTTGACCTCGAGCAGCAGTTTCTCGGCGTCGGCGAGTTCGGCGGGGTCGACCGAGTTGAACGAGTAGCCGAAGTACTTGAGCGCGTTGCCGATCGTCGTCAGCTGGTAATCGTGCACCATCGTGCGGCCGGAATAATCGGCCTTGGTGCGATCCCAGAAGTCTTTCCAGCTCGTCATGCGTTTGCCTTTGTTGTGCTTGTTGTTGACGACGAAGCCGGTCGTGCCCCAGTTTTTCGGCACCGCGTAGACCGTGCCGTTGACGGTGCCGGCGTCGGAGAAGCGCGGCTCGAACGCACTCGCCTTGTAGTTGGGCAGCTTCGACAGGTCGAGCGGTTCGATCAGCTTTTCGCCGACGTAGGTGGTGATCGTGTAGTTGGTCGGTACGAACACGTCCCAGCCGCTGCCGCCGGCCTGCAGCTTGGCCAGCATTTCCTCGTTGGAGCCGAACACGTTGACCTGCACGTGGGCGCCGGTGGCCTGGGTGAAGGCTTCGAAGTTGGCCGGCTCGTGGTAGTTCGGCCAGGTCGCGAGCACCACGCGGTCGCCGATCTTGGGCGCCGCCCAGGCCTTGCGCGGCACCAGCGCCGGCACCGCGGCGGCCATGACCGTTGTGGCCATGCCGAGGCCGGTGACGCCGAGAAACTGGCGCCGGCTGATCGAGCCTTTCCGGTAGCGCCCGAGCTGTTGCATGAACTGCTTGCGAGTGATGGGTTTGTTGTCGTCTGACATGATCCTCTCCTGTGGTTCGCGGTTAGGGGTTGTGTGTTTACATCGCATTTTCGAGCAGCAGCGCGGCCGCCCGGCTCCAGCAGACGTAAATCTTCTCGTTGACTTCGAACGGGGTTTCGCTGGCTTCGGCCTGGCGCGGTGACAGCGCCAGGAATTCGCCAAAGGCGTCGGCGTGCAGCAGGTACTCGGTGTGCTCGCCGAGAAATATCCGGTTACGGACTTCGGCCTCGATGACGATCGCGGCGTCGCCGGGCAGGCGCGACGCGTCGCGCGCCAGCACGATTTGCTCGGGCCTGATGCTGAGCGTGACCGGGTGACCGTCGGCCATCGGCTCGCCGCTCGCCGGCCGGTCGACGTCGAGGCTATGGCCGTTGTCGAGCCTGACCCGCTGGTGGCCATCGGCGTGCGATTCGACGACGCCGTCGAAGAAGTTGGACTTGCCAACGAAATCGGCGACGTAACGATTTGCCGGTTTGTCGTACAGCTCGCGCGGGCTGCCGACCTGCACGATCGCGCCTTCGCGCATGATGCAGACCCGGTCGCTCATCGACAGGGCCTCCTCCTGGTCGTGCGTGACCAGCACGAAGGTGATGCCGACGCTGCGCTGCAGGTTCTGCAATTCGATCTGCATTTCGCGCCGCAGCTTGCGATCGAGAGCCGCCAGCGGTTCGTCGAGCAGCAGCACCTGCGGCTCGTTGACCAGCGCCCGCGCGAGCGCGACGCGCTGCTGCTGGCCGCCGGACAGTTCCCAGATGCGGCGATGCTGGTAGCCGTCGAGCCGCACGAGGTCGAGCGTATGGTCGACGCGCTCGTCGATGACGTCTTTGGGTAGCCTGGGCGACGCCTGCCTGAGGCCGTAGGCGACGTTGCGGGCGATGTTCAGGTGCGGGAACAGGGCATAGTGCTGGAACACCATGTTGACCGGGCGCTTGTAGGCGGGCACGCCGTTGACGCGTTCGCCCTGCAGGAAAACGTCGCCTTCGGTCGGCTGTTCGAAGCCGGCGATCATGCGCAGCATCGTGGTCTTGCCGCAGCCGGACGGGCCGAGGAAGGACAGAAACTCCCCGCGCTCGACGTCGAGGTTCAGGTCTTTCGCGGCGACGACGTCACCGAAAAGCTTGCTGACCCCGTTGAATGAGACAACGGCCTGGCGCGGATCGGGCGATCTCACGCTTATCCTCCTTCGCGACGGTTTTCTTGGTATATCGTTACGACGTGATATACCCTCTGTTTCGCCGTATCATACTGAAACGCCGGAATCGATGTATATATACGATTTCATATACATGATTGCAGATAGCGATGACGCGAGGTAGCCGGTGAAGAGAATGGGGTCAGGCCTTAAATTCGACACCGGTGTTCACGATCGGCGTGAGATTTAAGGCCTGACCCTGATTCTGCTAAATCTAGCTTAACGTGGGCCGGCCTGTTCCAGCAGGCTCGCGATCTCCGTATATTTTCTCGATAGCGCGTGTGCCAGCGGCGTTACGTTGTCGCCGTCGGCCAGGTTGACGTCGGCGCCGGCTTCGATCAACAGGCGCACGATGTCGATGTAGGTTCGGCTGCCGTCGCCGAGGATGATCGCCTCCAGCAGCGCGGTCCAGCCGAGGTTGTTGACGTGATCGATGTCGATGGTGGTGCCGAGCAGCAATCTGACGGTTTCGACGTGACCGTGGTGGGCCGCCGGGATCAGCGCCGTGCCGCCGTAGCGGTTGACGCTGGCGAGGTCGGCGCCGTTCGCCAGCGCCAGGCGAAGTATTTCCAGCCGCCCCTCGGCGCCGGCGTAAAGATAGGGCGAATCGCTGATGTCGTCCATCGCGTTGACGTCGGCGCCGGCTTCGATCAACGCCCGCGCGGCGTTGACGGCGTTGCGATGCGTGGCGACGAGCAGGGCCGTGCGCCCGCGCGAATCGCGCCTGTCGATATCGGCGCCCCGATTCAACAAGCTGCGCACGGTGCCGACATCGTCGCGGGCCGCCGCGGCATGCAATGGCGCCGGCGGCGGCGTCGGGGTTTCGCTGGCCCGGGTGTCGTTCGCGCTCATCGCGATTGCGGTCAGATAGACAATAACCAACAAAGCATGGCACGAAACGGGGACGGAATACGAGGTCCGGGCGGTGATCGTCATCGAAGCTTCTCGTGATAGTTCATGCGCTTTTGGCCGGTCTGTTTGATCGGAATAGTTCGGGGCAGAGGGCAAACTTCGCTAATATTAGCAACAATTGCTCTCTGACCCGGATTTTCCAGTGTGGATCAGCTACTGCCGATCGTCGATCTCGAAGCGAGCCGATTTAGATCGGTAATTCTGGATGGATGGCAACGTTACTATTTCATGCACATAAATTATTCGGTTTTGTATTAGCGTCTTTTATATTGGCCGGATTGTCTGGCGTTACCCAAAGGTAGATAGGTAAACAGGACCAGACCGGTCTTGCCATCAAATGTTTGCAGCAAGACAGTCAACTGATACCAGCGACGACATCGGCGACTTCGGTCGCATCGATCAGCCGATGCTTATTAACAATTGGTAACAGCTAACCTATCTTCGTATCAGGCTAACTGTCACCACCTTTTCTATCGGCCGACGTCAGCCGAGCACGTGCTCGAGAATCAGCTCGTTGACCCGCGACGCCTGCTCCATCTGCACCATGTGACCGGCGCAGTCGATCTGTTCGACCCTCGCCGCGCCGGCGTTTTGCGCGTGCGCGGCCGGGATCACCCGGTCTTCCTTGCCCCAGATCACCAGCGTCGGGAGGCCCAGCTCGGCGATTTGCCCGGCCAGCAGGTTCTGCTGCGTGCCGCCGGCAAACAGGCTCTCGGCAAGCGCCCCGAGCGCCTCGGAAACGCCGTCGATCCGCTTGTACTTGAGCAGATCGTCGACCATGCCGCGGCTGACGAGTTCGCTGTCGGCAAACAGGTCGAGCAGTACGGGCTTGAGCTCGCGCCTTGACTCCGCGGCGACGAAGCCGTCGATGTAATCCGCGTTGATCTCGGGCCCGAGACCGGCGGCGGCGATCAGCGACAGCGATTGCACTCGGTCGGGCGCATCGCCGGCGAGCCGGGCGGCGACCGCCGCGCCCATCGAGTGCCCGACCAGGTGCGCGGTTTCGATCTCGACCGCATCGAGGAACGCCTGCAGCACGCCGGCCAGGCCGGCCAGGCTCGGGTCGGCGAGCTGCTTGGTCGATTGACCGTGGCCGGGCAGATCGAGCGCGAACACCCGGGCCTTCTGCGCCAGCGCGTCGATGTTGAACAGCCAGTTGTCGAGATCGCCGCCGAAGCCGTGGATCAGCACCAGCGTCGGCCCGTCGTCGCCGCGGCGGGCAAAGCGCAGGCGCCCCGCCGCGGTGTCGACGAACTCGTACTGCGCCGCCGCGTCCTCGTCCTCGCCTTCGTCGGCGGGCACCTCGTAGGCCGCGATATAGGCATCGATGTCGTCGTCGCCGACCTCCGGCGGCGCGAGCACCCCGAGCAGCGCGCGCACCGGGTAGGTTTCGCCCGCGTCGCCGACGCGGCGCCGCAGAATCCCCGCGTCGGCGGCTTCCACGGCGCTCGCGATCTTGTCGGTCTCGACCTCCATGATCTCGTCGCCGACGGCGATCTCGGCGCCTTCGTCGACCAGCCATTCGACGAGGACCCCCTCGCGCATCGACAGCCCCCATTTGGGCATTAGCACGGGTGTTATCCTGGTCTCGCTCATGGCTACGGCGCCATCGTCTTGCGCACCGCGTCGGCGACGCGCCCGGCGCTCGGGATGTAGAGGTCTTCGAGCGCCGGCGAGAACGGCACCGGCGTGTGCGGCGCGGTGACCATTTGCGGCGCGGCCTTGAGGCTGCCGAAGGCTTCCTGCGCCACCGTCGCGGCGACGTCCGCGGCGATCGAGCAGCGCGGATTGGCCTCGTCGACGCAGATCAGGCGGCCGGTATTCTCGACGCTTTCGACGACGGTTTCGATATCGATCGGCGAGAGCGTGCGCAGGTCGACGATTTCGCACTGGATGCCGTCCTTCGCCAGCGCCTCCGCCGCCTCGCTGGCGCGGTGCACCATCAGGCCGTAGGCGACGATGGTCGCATCGCCGCCTTCGCGCACGATGTTGGCCTCGCCGAACGGAATCGTGTAAGACTCTTCCGGCACGTCGGTCTCGCTCGCGTACAGGTTCTTGTGTTCGCAGAAAATGACCGGATCGTTGTCTCGAATCGACTGGATCAGTAGCCCCTTGGCGTCATAGGCGTTCGACGGGCACACCACCTTCAGGCCGGGAATGTGGGTGACGATCGGTGTCAGCATCTGGCTGTGCTGCGCCGCCGCGCGAAAACCCGCGCCGACCATCGCGC
>JAHEKJ010000065.1 GCA_024638385.1 Gammaproteobacteria bacterium
CCAGCGCCAGCGCCTCGGCGCCGGCCAGGCGCAGGCGGCCGTCGAGGCGCTCGTCGCCGCGCAGGGCCAGGCGGGCGTTGGCGTCGATGCCGGCATCGGCGAGGGTCACGCGGACACTGCCGCCGCCGTAGTCGAGTCGCTCGCGACGTACGGCATCGAGTTCGTAGGCGACGACGCCGGGCGCGAGCTCGACCGTGACCTCGCCGCGCAGTTGCCGCGACCCGGCGAGGCGCAGCCGGGCCCGGGTCGAGGCCAGGCCGTCGAGCCGCACGGCGTCCGGCAGCCATCGCGCCAGGCGGCCGAGCGGCAGTCGCTCGAGATCGAGTTCGGCCTGCCAGTCTTCGCCGGCGCCGGCGAGCGTCGCGCACAGGCGCGCGCCCGAGGTCTCGGCGAGACATAAATCGCGCAGCGAAATTCGCGCGCTCGCGAGCGCGAGCGCCGCCGGTTGCGCCAGCGTCCAGCGGCCGGCCTCGGCGCTGTCGAATTCGGCGGTGACCAGCTGGCCTTGCCAGGCGAGACCTTCGAGCCGGCCGGCGAGTTCGACCCGCGCGCTGCCCGCCTCGGCATCGATCCGGGCGAGGACGCGGCGCCGATCGGCGCTGACCTCGACCCGCGCGAGTTCGATCGTTTCGAGCCGCAGCTCCTGGGCGACGAAAGCGAGGTCGAGGTTTTGCGACGCCAGTACGGCGCCTGGCTCCGTCGGCAGGTCCAGTTTCGCGCTGCCGTCGAGTTGCGCGACGGCGTAGCCGGCAAGTCGCAAATCCTTGCCGACGAAAGAAGCCTGCACGGACGGCGCGCTGCGCGGGCCGACGAGCGTGCCGCCCGCGACCAGGCTGCCGCCGGCCTCCGGGTAGAGTTCGGCGAGATCCGGGCTGTCGAGCGTCCAGCGCAGGTCGACGCGCTCGCCGAGCATGCCGCTCAGGGTACCGCCGGTATTGCCCGATTCGAACTCGAGCGCGGCGATGTCGAGCCGTTCGCCGTCCAGCTCGAGCCGGCTCGTCAGCGACACCGGGTAGCCGCGTAAATCTCCGCGCAGGCCGGTGACCTCGAATTGCGCCCGCGGCTTGCCGTCGTCGAGGCGCCCGCTGCTGGTGAACTCGGCGTCGAGCCGGCCGGGCCACTGCGGCGCGAAGCGTTCGGGGTTGACGTCGCGCAGCCGCAATTGCGCCTGCCAGGCGAGCGCTGGCGCCAGCGTCACGCGTCCGTCGGCCAGCAGTTTGCCGTCGGCGGTAGCGATGGCGAGGGCGTCGAATTCGATCGCGTCGTAGGCCGGCGTGAAACGCGCCTGACCGATTTCGAAGCGCGCGTCGACCGGCGCCGGCAGGCCGCTGTCGGCGCGCAGCTCGCCGCGCGCGACGAGGCTGGTCGCGTCGCCGCTCGCCTCGACCCGCAGCGCGCCGGCGAGCGGCGGCAGGGCCGGGTCGAGACGCGTCGTATCGAATCCGTCGCTGGCGGCCGCGAGCCGCCAGCCGAGCCGCGTCAGTGGCCGGTCGAGCACGAGTTCGAGTTCGAGCGGCACGGCGCCGCCAATCGTCTGCGCCAGCCGCGTCTGTTCGAGATTGCCGTCGAGCCGGCCGTCGCCCTCGAGCCGCTCGCCCGAGCGCAGCCGCGTATGCCAGCCGAGCGACAGCTGGTGTGCGTAATCCCCGGTCGGATCGAGCTTGCCGGCGATCCGCGCGGCGTGCTCGCCGGCGTCGATTTCGAGGCCCCCGATTTCGATGCCCCGCGACGACCAGTCGGCGGCGAGACGCACGCCGTCGAGGTGCAGGCGCGTGTCGCCCTGGCCGATATCGACGCCGTCGATCGCGAGGCGTCCGACGCGCAGGCCAAGCGGCAGCGCGATCGCCGGCGGTTTCGCCGGCGCGTCCGCGGCCACCGCGTCGGCTGGCGGCGCGGGCAATTCCAGCGCGAGCGCGTCGATTTCGAGTGCCTCGACGTCGAGCCGGCCACCGAGCAGCGCCCACAGGTTCCAGCGCAGGTCGACGCGCGCGGCCGCGACCTCGACCCCGGCGTCGCGGTAGCGAATCTCGTCGACGCGAATCGGGCCGAGGAGCCGGCCGGACAGCGACGCCACCTCGAGCTTGCCCGGGATGTGCGGCTGCGCCGCGTCGTAGGCCCAGTGCAGCCCAGATTCGCTGCCGATAAGCCAGCTCGCAACGAGCAGCGGCAGCAGCAGCAGAATCGCCACGCCAATGAGCAGGCGACGGATCACAGGTCGGGCCCGATATTGATGTGCAGCCGCCAGTCCTCGTCTTCGCTGATCGAGTTGGCGAGATCGACGCGCACCGGCCCGATCGGCGATTTCCAGCGCAGGCCGAAGCCGACGCCGCGCTCGAGTTCGTCGCCGATCTCTTCGACGATGTCGTCGAACGCGTTGCCGATGTCGTAGAAAAGCGCGACGCCCCAGCGGTCGTTGAAATAGTGCTCGTACTCGGCGCTGCCGACGAGCAGGTGGCGGCCGCCGATGACGTCGCCGTCGTCGTCGGTCGGTCCGAGCGACTGGTAGGCATAGCCGCGCACGCTGTTGCCGCCGCCGGCAAAGAATCGAAGCGACGACGGAATTTCGTCGAACGCGTCGGTTTCGGTGACGCCGAGGGTGCCGCGCATGATGACGCGGTCACGCGGACCGAGCGAGGTGATGAACTTCAGGCTGCCGCGCAGCTGGACGAAGGTCGTGTCGGAGGCGAAACCCTCGTTCGCGCCGCGCAGGCCGAGGTCGAAGCGAACGCCGTCGAGGACGTTGATGAATTCGCGTCCCCAGGTGCGGCTCCAGGCGACGCCCGGAATCAGCAGGCTGGAAGTGTCCGATTCGTCACCGACGGTAAAGTCCTCGCGCTGAAAATCGAGCGACAGGGTCTCGCGCCAGCGCCCGCGCCCGTGATTCAGGCTGACGCCGACCTCGCGCCGCAGGCTCTCGCTGTCCTCGACGTTTTCCTCGATTTCGCCGGCGCGGTAGACGATCTGGTCGGTGCGCGGGTTCAGCACCGGCACCCGGTAGTTGGCGATCAGGCTGTGGCCGATCTCGGATACCTGCAGTTCGGTATCGAAGCGGTGGCCACGCTCGTTGACGCGCGGTATGCGCCAGCCGAAACTCGCGCGCGCGCCGGTGTCGGTGCCGTAGCCGATGCCGAAATCGTAGCGGTGGCGGGCGCGCGGCGCCAGCGTGACCTCGATCGGCACCTCGAGCGTCTCGCGGTCGATCGCGCCGGGCGCGACCTCGACGGTCTGGAAGTAATCGCTGTTGTTGAGGGCTTGCTGCAGCTCGATCAGGCGATCGAGGAGATAGGGCTCGCCGCGGCTAAACGGCACGAAGCGTTGCGCCAGGTCGTCGTCGAGCACGTTCTGGCTCAATCGCAGTTCGCCGAAGCGATAGCGCGGCCCGCCGGCGTAGTCGAGGTAGACCCGAACCACGTAGGCGTCGAGATCGACCTCGACCCGGTGTTGCGAGAACTCGGCCTCGAAGTAGCCACGCTCGTCGGCGAGCCGGCCGAGGCTGGCCTTGAAATCCTGGTACTCGAGATGCGAAAACGCTGTGCCGGTGCGCGGCAGGCGGGACTCGACCAGGGCTTCGAACTCGGGATCGGCGCCCATCTCGCTGCTCAGCGAAAAGTTAAAGGATTCGAGTTGAATCTGCGGCCCGGGTTCGATTCGATACGACGCGAGCCAGGTTTCTTCGGATTCCATGATCAGGCTCGAATCGATCACGGGGCGGTAGTAGCCATAGGGTTGCAAGGCCGCGGCGATCTCGGCTTCGGCCTTGCGGTGCAGCCGGCGTAACTGGTCCGGGCCGAGCAGCGGGTTCTGCTTTTGCTGCTCGATGCTGAGATAGGCGCGGACATTGTTTTCCAGCGTGCTGTCGATGCCGGTTATCTCGACCGCGACCGCAACCTGCGCGCGCGCCGGCGTCGACGGGGTCAGGATCAGCACCAGGCCGACGATCGCCATCCAGCCGCGCGCCAGACGCATGGATCGGCGAAATGTGGGTCCGCGATGCGCGGCTGTCGATAACGTGAAAGGCAAGGGGGGTCGGGTTCGAAAACGCTGGTGACGGTCAGGCTATTCTACCAGCGGTCGCCCCGAAGAAAACGGCTATCGCCGGCGCCGTCAAAGCCGCAGGCCGCCGTCGAGTTCCAGAATGCGGCCGGTATAGTAATCGTTTTCGACGACGAATCGGACCGCGTGCGCGAGTTCCTCGACCGTGCCGGTGCGCGCGAGCGGAATCGCGCTGGTGATGCGCTCGTGCGCCTCGGGCTTGAGCGAAGCGACCATCTCGGTTTCGAACACGCCCGGCGCGATCGCGGCGCTGCGAATCCGGTAACGCGCGAGTTCGCGCGCCCAGGTAGCGGACAGCGCGGCAACGCCGGCCTTGGCGGCGGCGTAGTTAGATTGCCCCGGATTGCCGTAGCGGCTGATGCTCGAGATATTGACGATGACGCCGCCGTCGCCGTTGCGGATCATGCTCGTCGCCGCTTCGCGTCCGCACAGGAACACGCCGGTCAGGTTGATGTCGATGACGCGCTGCCATTTTTCCAGCGACATGCGGTCGACGATTTCACCGTCCTTGACCTTGATCAGCATTGCATCGTCGAGGATTCCGGCATTGTTGACCAGGCCGGCGATCGGGCCCAGGCGTTCATCGACCGAGTCGAAACAACGGCGCACCGCGGTCTCGTCGCCGACGTCGCAGGTGAACGCGTGGCATTCGGCGCCGGCCTGCCTGCAGGCCGCGAGGGTCTCGTCGAGCGGCTCCGGATCGACATCGAGCAGCGCCAGTCTGCCGCCGGCGTTTGCGAACATCAGGCTGATGGCTTCGCCGAGACCCCGGGCGGCGCCGGTGACGACGAAAGTATTATTTTTGATTTTCAAGATAGCTTTCCTTCAGTTCGTGTTTGAGGGTTTTGCCGGCGACATTGCGCGGCATCTGGTCGACGATCATGACCGCCGCGACCTGCTGGTAGCGCGCCTCGACGCCCCGGTTGATCCACTGGCGGAGATCGTCGGCGGAGGTCGTGGCGCCGGCCGCGAGCACGACCGCCGCGACCGGGGTTTCGCCCCACTTGTCCGAGGTGACGCCGAACACGGCGGCCTCGAGCACGTCGGCATGGCCGCAGGCGACGGCCTCGATGTCCTGCGGATAAACGTTGACGCCGCCGGAAATGATCAGTTCTTTCTTGCGCCCGGCGAGATGCAGGTAGCCGTCCGCGTCGAGAAACCCGAGGTCGCCGGTGTAGAGCCAGCCGTCGCGAAAGGCTTCGCGGGTTTGTTCGGGCTTGCCGTAATATCCGCTCGACAGCGCCGGACCGCGGCCGACGATCTCGCCGATCTCGCCGGCTGGCAGGTCGTTGCCGTCGGCGTCGACGATGCGAATTTCGTAGCCCGGCGGCGGGCAGCCGACGGACCCGGGATGAGCCCTGAAATCCTCGCGGTCGAGAATCGTGACGAAACCCTCGGTCAGGCCGTAGAGCTCGTAGAAGCGACCGGGCAGAACCGCGTCGAATGCCCGTTTGTATTCCTCCGGCAGCGGCGCGCCGAGCGTCAACACCATTTCCAGCGAGCGCAGCGCGTCGGCGGCGAAATTCGGACTTTGCAACAGCGCGATGACCTGCGCCGGCACCAGCATGATGTGCGTGACCCCTTCCGCGGAAATCGTTGCGATCATTGCCTCGATATCGAAGGCCGGCTGCAGGATGTAACGCGCGCCGAGAAAAAAGCAGGGCATCAACGTACAAAAGGCGCCGTTGAACACGA
The DNA here is from genome assembly GCA_024638385.1 of Gammaproteobacteria bacterium. GTDB lineage: Bacteria > Pseudomonadota > Gammaproteobacteria. The sequence continues at coordinate 5,749 of JAHEKJ010000065.1, forward strand.
TCGACCCGGTGTGCAGCACGACGCTTTCCGGGGTCATGCGAAACGCCGCGGCGAAATGGCTGCCGTAGTGCGCACGCACGAGGTGCGAGTGCATGATGCCCTTGGGCAGGCCGGTCGTGCCGCTCGAGTAGACGATGTTGAACAGGTCCTGCTCGTCGAGTTCGGGACAGGGCGGCGGCTCCGCGGAGCCCGCCGACACGAAGCTCTGGAGGCTCGCGGGTTCGTCGGCCGGCGCGCCGACGAGAATGAAATTCTCCGTTCGAATCGACGGCAGATCGCCGCGCAGCGGTTCGAGCCCGCCGGCGAGCGCCGGCGTCAGGAAGACCAGGCTCGCGCCCGCGTCGTCGAGCAGCCGGGCCAGGCCGCGTGCATTGAGCAGCGGACTCAACGGCACCAGCACCGCGCCGAGCGCAACCACGGCCCAGTAGATCACGAGCAGGTCCATGCTGTTGGGCAACGCCGTCGCTACCCTGTCGCGATGGCCGATGCCGCGTGCCGCCAGCGCATTGGCGACGCGATTGACGCGGGCGTCGAATCCGGCCCATGTCAGGCGTTCGTCGGCGAACACGACGGCGAGCCGATCGCCGCGGTAACGCGCGTGACGCGCAACGAGTTTTTCGAGGGTTATCGGCACGGCCTGTTCCGGTGATCCGGCGCCCATTCTATGCGAGCCCGACGTTTGTTTCACGGTCCCTGAGCGCGCCATTGACGGATATCAAGGCGCCGCCGTCGCGATCGGTCAGGCTGGCGGGATGGATAATCGCGAAAACGTATCGACCCGGGTTCTCGTCATCAACGGTTCTTACCGCGATGACGGCGTCACCGACCAGGCGGTCGCGAGCGTCACCGAGGCGCTCGCCGACGCCGGCGCCGCGGTCGATGTGGTTTGCCTGCGCGACTACCCGATCGAATTCTGCCTCAACTGCCGCGAGTGCACGCAGGCCCCCGGCGCGCAGCCGGGTCGCTGCGTGCTCGACGACGGCATGCACGCGCTGATCGACCGGATCGAGCGCGCGCAGGCTTTGGTGCTTGCATCGCCGACCAATTTCGGCTCGGTCACCGCGGTGTTCAAACGCTTCATGGAACGGCTCGTGCCCTATGCCTACTGGCCCTGGGGGCGCCCCTACCCGCAGTTTCGCAAGCGCCATGCGCTCGCCAAGAAGGCGTTGCTGATTTCGTCGAGCGCCGCGCCGGGATGGCTCGGCCGCTGGCTGTACGGCTCGCCCCGGCAACTCGGCATGACCGCGAAAACGATCGGCGCCAGGCCGGTCGGGTTGCTGTTCACCGGGGCGATTGCGCTCAGTCCGGACGCACGGCTGTCGGCGCGCGCAAGGCGCAGAGCGCGACGCCTCGCGCTGCGGTTGATCGACTAAGCGGAGTTCGGCGGCGGCGACTTCCCACGCCCCACATCAGCGCCGGCAGTGGCCTCCGGCGCCCGATTCGGGCATGGAATTTGTCGCCCGCGATCTGTCTAAGCTAGAATCTACGATCGTCGGGCCACCGGCTCGAGCCGGGCAGGCTCGAGCGTGGAGCGACCGTCACTCGACTACGACCGGAGCGCGCTGACGCGATGAAATGGATCAAGATCGGACTGGTGCTGGGGCTGATTCCCCTGTTTTTATTCAGCTTCGGCAGCTTCGGCAGCCGCGGCGACTGGCGCACGGCCAGCCGCGAATCGGCCGGCATTGCGCCGGATCCGGCGACCACGCCGGAAGCCGTGTTGCAGGTCTATGGCGCCGATGCCTTCGGCTGGCGCGGCTGGTTCGCGATCCATACCTGGATTGCCGCCAAGCCCCGCGGCGCCGAGCACTACATCCTGTATGACGTCGTCGGCTGGCGCGGCTACTACGGTCGTCCGGTGGTCGCGATTCATCGTGACCTGCCCGACCGCTACTGGTACGGCGCGCGTCCGGAGCTGCTCAAGGAACACCGTGGCGAGGCCGCCGAGTCGCTGATCGACGCGGTCGACGCGGCCGCGCGGCTCTACCCCTGGTCGAATACCTATCGCGCGTATCCCGGGCCCAACAGCAACACCTTCACCGCGTGGATAGCGCAGCAGGTTCCCGAGCTCGGCCTCGAGCTGCCGTTTTCGGCGATCGGCAGCGGCTACGTCGTGCACGCCGACTGACGCGCGCAGATTCGATCACGGCGCGGCGCCGTCCTCGCGCGCGAGCGCGAGCGGGTGGCCGCCGGCATCGCAGCGGCGATGATTAGCTGGGCGGTGGCGAGATCGAGCTGCGGCCTGGCTTGGGGCTCAGGCGGTTGAAAACCGCATTATAGCCAACCCGTCCAGGCGAAAAGCCCGATCGCGGCCAGCAGCTGCACCGCGTTGAGCGACACGCTCAGCCGGTGCAGGCGCGCGAAGCGGCGGCCGGCGGTGGCGTCGCCGGCGAGCTCGGCGTCACGCGCGCGGTTGATGCGCGGCACCAGGACCTGGCGGGCGATGACGAAGCCGAGCGCGATCAGCGCGGCGACGGCGATCGCCAACGGTTCCGCGCCGGCGATTGCGGCGAGCAGCGTCGCCAGCGCGGCGACGACGAAGCCCCAGGCGTAATAGCGCGGAAACAGCCGGCGCAGAAAGGGCCCGGCCTGCTCGGCGGGCAGCGCGCGGAACACCGTCGGCGCGACCACCGCGGCGAAGAACAGCATGCCGCCGATCAGCACGCCGAGAACTCCGAGCAGCAGGAGCGTCGCGCTCACGATCGGCGTCCCGGCGCGCCGACGTCGACGATCTTGCGAAACGTCAGGTTGAGGCGTGCGCCACAGCGCGCGCGCTGGCGCGCGATGCCGTGTTTCCAGTAGCGCTGGGTGTCGCCGCGCATCAGCAGCAGGCTGGCCGAAGGCAAGGGCATCCTGACGGTTGGCAGGTCCTTCCGGCTGCGGTGTTGCAGACGGAACTCGCGCTCGGCGCCGAGACTCAGCGATGCGATCGCCGGGCGCGCGCCGAGGTCGCGTTCGTCGTCGGCGTGCATCCCCATGCTGTCGTTGTGATCGCGGTAATAGTTCAGCAGCACGCTGTTGTAATCGGTTGCGGTCAGTTCTTCGATGCGTCGTTTCAGGGCCGCCAGCGTCGCGGTCCAGGGCGTCGGTTCGAGGCGAATACCGGAGTAGCGGTAACCGCGATCGCCGTACCACGCCGACAGCCGCGGCTGCAGATAGGATTTGCCGTAAACCTTGATTCGTTCCTGCCGCCAGTCGCAGTCGGCGATCAGCCGGCGCATCAATTCGTCCGGATCGCGGCCGAGATCGATACGCCGCCAGAGCAGCAGCTCGCCATCGGCCAGCGGCAGGCGTTCGGCAGCGGCGGCGGCTTCGATGGCGAATCCCGGCGCCGGCATCAGGCGCTCTCTCCGGCGCGCGGCGCAATCAGCGCCTGCTTTTGTCGGCGGGTCATTTGCTTGATCTCGGCTTCGCGCCGGCTTGCGCTCGCGCGGGTGTGGCCGTCCTCGCGATAAACCACGCGCACGGGCTTGCGGCCGCCGAAGAATTTGGCCCCTCGCCGCCGCTCGACGTGCTCGGCGAAACGGCGCTCGACGTCGGTCGTGATGCCGGTGTAGAGCGAGGCATCGCTGGCCTCGATGATGTAGAGCGACCAGTCGGGTCCCGTGGTCTTCACGCCGCCGGCCGGATCTGGGTCACGGCGATCGGCTCGGCGAGGCCCTTGATCGCGACCTCGATCTGCTGCGCTTCGTGCTCCGCGAGGATCGCGGACACGGCCGGGTCGGCGACGAAGTCGGCCGACATCGTGATCTGGCCGGCCTTGCCCTGGCTCTCGAGGCGCGCCGTCAGGTTGACCGCGTCGCCGTAGTAGTCGAGCCGATCGTTGAGGGTGACCGAAATGCTGCTGCCGGAGTGCAGGCCGATGCGGATCGCGATATCGTCGTGAGCGTGGCGGCGATTGAAGTCCGGCATCGTCCGTTGAATCTCGATCGCCGCGCGCAGCGCGTCGTCGGGCGTCAGGAAAGCCGCGTGCACGCCGTCGCCGACCGTCTTGACGATGTTGCCGCGATGGCGCCGGACGATGTCACCGAGCAACGCGAAGTGCTCGCGCACGAGGTGATAGGCCTCGGCGTCGCCGATTGCCGCGAACATTGCCGACGAACCCTCGAGGTCGGTGAACATGAAGGTGATGTTGCGAATGCCGACCTCGTCGCCGGGACGCAGCACCTGGTCGGAGAACAGGTCGCGAAACGCCTGCAGCGTCGTCACCCGGGCCGCGGTCAGCACGTCCTCGAGCCAGCCGCGATCCTCGATCACGAGCGTGCGCGGCACGTCGCCGGCGTTGTGTATCGCGATCTCGCCGTCGGCCGCGGCGTCGCCCAGCGTGACCGCCTCGCCGGCGACCCTGATTCGCGGGAACGCGCCGCCGCGCCAGTCGAGCGCGACCTCGTCGCCGGCCTCGAGCGTGCGCACGCGGTACTCGCCCGGCGCCAGGGCCAGCGGCAGGCTGCGGCTTTCGCCGGGCGGCAGGGTGCACTGGGTCCTGATATGCGGCGTCACGCCGGGGCCCGAGCGGCAGAAAAAACCGTACTCGACGGGGCGCACCGCGGGGCTCGGGCTGAAGCTGAGTTCGACGTTGCTGGCGAAATCGGATTCGAAGTCGATGTTGCAGGCGTCGCAGTGCACGCCGCGCGGCAGTTCGCTCATGTTGCCCGCCGATGATTTCGATACCCGGCAGCGCGGGCACAGGATATCCCAGCGCGATTCGAGCAGACCGGCGCGCACCGATTGCAGGAACAACTCGATCACGTCCTGCGCGTCGCGCCGCCAGCGGCGCGCGATCGCGAGCGGTCGCATCGACCACAGGTCGACTTCCTGGTTTTCGTTGATGTATTCGAGCAGCGTCGCGCCGAGGCCGTGCTCATAGGGCGAATCACGCAGCGACTCGACGAGCCTGCGCGCGCGTTCGAGCTGTTCGGGCGGCGGCTGATAGTGGCTCGCGAACAGCGTCGGCTGTTCCGCGCTGATCAGTTGCGACGCGACATCGAGCAATTCGCGCGCCTTGTCGGCATAGGCATTGAGCAGGCGTTTCGCCAGCATCGAACCGAGCAGGCTGTTGCAGTCGAAGCAGAGTTCGATCTCGACCGCGCTGCGCGCGCCCAGATCCTCGAGCACGGTGCTGGTCGTCATCTCCGCGATCGGGCCGCGGCTGAATAGCCGCCGCTGGCGGAACCAGTGTCCCGCGACCCAGTCGGCCGACGGCTCTTCCCAGGCGAGTTGGTAGCGGCCGATACGGGTTTCGCCGAAAACCTTGACGGTGCCGTCGGGCTGCAATTCCTCGCGCACCTGGTAGCGCGGAAAGCCCGACGCCTCGCCCCAGCGCGGCGTATCCGATACGACCGCCCACAGGCGCTCGACGGGATGGTCGAATTCGAAGCGATATTGTCTCGATACCTGCACGCGGCCTCCGAATATCGCCGCACTGTAGCGCGTCGCGGGCCGTGGCGAAACCGTTGCATGTCCTGCAACCGGGCTGGAATGTTGCATGCTCGTTTTTCCCTACAGTATCGCGCTCACGCTGGCGCGGCCAACCTGTATCAGTTACGGCGCAATCCTGCTCGGCGCCGTCGTGTATACGCTGCAGCATACGCGACCGATCACGTCCGCGCCGTGGTATCGACCGGAAAGCCGGATCGCGCTCGCGATGATCGGCGCGGCGCTGCTGCACTCGGATTGCCTGCCCCTGTACGAGCGCGCGCGCCGCGCGTGATCGCGTCAATCGATTGACGTCAGGCGCACGTGCATTTCCGCCGCCTGGGTGTCGAAGCGGTGCTCGAATTCTTGCATCGCGTAGCCGAAGGCGTAGACGGTGACGTGATACTCGCCGCCAGCCAGGTTCTCGAAGCGGAAGCGACCGCCGTCGCCGGAGCTCTGCGAGCGGTAGCTCGTATGCTCGATACCGTCGCGTTCGAACTTGCGGTCGAGCGTGATCATCGCCTTCTCGATCGCCATGCCGTGCACGTCGCTGATCCAGCCGGACAGGTAGTGGTTGCCGCGGTCGACCACCAGCTCGAGATTCTGATAGCTTGCGATCGTCAGGCGGAGCCCTTCGATCTTGTGAAACTCGGCGCCGCGCGTGGCGAGACTGATCTCACCGAGCGGGAACCGTTCGAGCGAGAAGAAACCCGACGAATCGCTGACGATCTTGCGCGCGTGGATACCGGTCGTCAGATTGCTGACGTAGATTTCGTAGTTCGGCACCGGCGCGAGATCGCGGTCGAGCAGCATGCCGTCGACGTCGACGAACTGCAGCGTCGGCAGCACGATTTGGACCGGCGGCGGATTCGCGGCAACATGGAATTCCGCATCTTCGTAGAGCGGGTATTCGGGCGCCAGGTTGGCCGAGAGCTTGTAGCTCTGTCCGGATTCGACGCCTTCGAAACTGAAGTGCCCGCGATCGTCGCTGAACACGGTGAGCGTGAAACTCTCGCTGTTGCGCGGATAGACCGCCGTCAACTCGATTCGCGCGCCGGCGAGCCCGAGCCCGATGTCGTTGCTGATCCAGCCGTCGAGCGTGACCGTGTCGACGGCGTCGAGCAGGCTCACGTCGAGCGTGAAGACGGGTTCGTCGCCGAGGTCTTGCCAGCCGAGTTTGACGCGTCGCGGCTCGTAGCCGCTGCGCAGGAAATGCAATACCGGGTAGCGGTGTTTCGGCATCTCCAGCGGCAGCGCGTAGCGGCCGTCGTCGGCGCTGCGGACCTGCTGGGAATAGCGTTCCTCGGCGACCACGGCGCCGGCGATCGGGCGGCCTTCGCGATCGACCACGCGACCGCGAATTTCGAGCTGCTTGCGACCGCCGCCGGCGCCCGGGTCCGGCAGTGCCGGCACGGCGGCGGTCGTCGCGCGGGTATCCGGCGGTTCGATCGCGGCGACCGGCGGCGCGGTATCCGCGGACAACGCGCTTGCGGCCGTCGGCACGGACGGTCCCGGATCGCGCAACAGCGCGTAGGCGAACAGGATATAAGCGGCCAGGGCCGACAGGAACAGCAGCGAAATCGCCAGTATGTGCCGGGTCGAAATCATCGTCATTCGCGCGGCTGTAACCGCGCCAGGCGTTTACCTTAGCATGTCGCTGGCGTCCGCGGTAGCCACGCCGGGAGCGGCTGCGGCGGGCCGTAAATCGTCTCACATATGACCGCTGGATTCACCTATAATTCAGTGAGTTGTGCGTGATTCACCGCAGCCGAGCCGATAACCAGAACCAGGAGCGCAGGCGCCAGGAATGGGTCAAGTATCACCATCCGAAACGCAAATCGACGACTGCGATGTCGTTTTCATCGTCTATGCGGATTTCAACTGTCCGTTCTGCTACGCGCTGAACGAGCGCCTGCATGCGGCCGATCTCGTCGATCGCGTCGAATTTCGCACCATTCAGCACGCGCCGACGATCTCCAGCAGTCACGCGGGTCTCGAGATCATCAGCGATCTGACCAACGAGGTCGCCGACGTTCGCCGGCGCGCGCCGTCGACGCAGATCAACGTGCCGATGTTCCGCCCCAACACCGAGGCCGCGTCGGCGCTGCAAACCGCGATCAATCGTCATGACCCGGCGCGCGCGAGCCTGCTGCGCCGGCGAATCTTCCAGGCGTTGTGGGTCGACGGCCAGGATATTTCCGACCCGAAGCTGTTGACGCGCCTGTTGCGCGAACTCGAGATCGAGCCGCCGGTGGACGACCCGGCGACGCGGCAGGAAATGAGCGCCTGGCAGCAGACCTGGGACGACGACCGCGAGTTCGACCACAATATTCCGATCGTCATCAGCGATCGCGGCGAGACCGTCATCGGCTTTCCGCTCGAACCCGAGATCGACGCCTTCCTCAAGACCGGCTCGCTGATAACCGACGACACCCTGCGCGGCGTCTGCGAAAAAGAGCCGTTGCCGCGAATCCTGATGCTCGACAACGACGCCGACAGCGTGCGCCTCGTGGTCGAGCAGATGCGCGACGCGCAGGTCGAGGTCGTGACCGACTTTGCGAACCTGGTCGAAGCGGCGCTCACCCAGGGCATGCCCGACCTGGTGCTGGCGGACACCGCGCTGCTCGGCGGCATCGCCGGCACCGACTGGTGGCGCAACGAAACCGATTCCGATCTCGATATCGCGGTGCCGGTGGTGCTCGTCTCGAGCGACGCGTCGAGCCAGGCCGAGGCCGGCGCGTTCGAAGCGGGCGCCGCCGACTTCATCGCCAAGCCGTTTCATCCGCGAGTCCTGCGCGCGCGGCTCGCGCTGCACCTGCGCGCGCGCCGCATCCAGCAGCAACTCAACAACCTCGCGCGGGTCGACGCGTTGACGGCAATCTGCAATCGGCGCGAATTCGACTTGCGCCTGATGACCGAATGGGGCCGCGGCGCGCGCACCGGCAATTCGCTCGGATTGCTGATGATCGACGTCGACCGGTTCAAGGAATACAACGATCGGCATGGTCACCTGCGCGGCGACGATTGCCTGATCGCGGTCGCGCGCATCCTGCAGGAATGCATGCAGCGCGCCGGCGACACGATTGCGCGCTTCGGCGGCGAGGAGTTCGTCGCGCTGCTGCCGGAAGCCGACATGGAAGGCGCGCGCAAGGTCGCCGAGCAGTGCCGGCAGGCGGTCGAGGCCGCCGAAATCCCCCACGTGAGCTCGGACGTCGCCGCGCACGTAACCGTCAGCGTCGGCGTCGCGGCGCTGGTTCCGCTGCACAACCAGAGTTCGATGCTGCTGATCGAACAGGCCGACGTCGGTCTCTACCAGGCCAAGCGCAAGGGCCGCAATCGCGTCTGCAGCATCGTCGACTGAATTGCGATCCGCGCGGTCGTCAACGCAGGCGGTCGAGCAGGTAATCGGCGATCCAGCTGCCGAGCCGGGGTTGCACGAGGTAGCCGTAGGACTTGTGCGGGTTGCGCCGGATCCGCCCGCGGTTGCCGGGGTGCGCGACGACCACGAAGGGATTGTGTAAATCGACGTAATCGATCGTGCGAAACGGCTTGCCCGCGGGGAACAGTCCGAGCGCGCGCATCGGCGCGTAGAACTGGTCGGCGAAATTCTTGTGATGTGCGACCACGTCGCCGAGGCAGGCGTAGTTGTGCCAGAAATCGATGTTGGCCGGGAACTGGCGCTTGCTGTGGCGCTCGTGCTGGCTGGCGAACAACAGTTCGCGCACCGTCGAATCGCCGAGCGGCGAACCCAGCGTCGCGAAAATGCTGACCCGCTTGCGGTTGTAGCGTTTGAAGCCGTCGGTCTTGCGATGGGCGAAGCGCCATAGCACGTCGTAGGCGACGAAGCTGCCCATGCTGTGCGCGATCACGACCGGCGTGCTGCCGGCGTCCCAGGCGCGGCGCAGCGCGTGCTCGAGCGGTGCGCGAATCTGGTCCGAGATGTACTGGTCCTCGGCGTAGAGTTCGGTCTCGCGCAGAAAGCGGTTCATGACGTCGTCCCTGACCGATAGCGCGCCGGCCAGCAGCTTGACCAGGTCGAGCCCGCGATCCTTGAAGAAGCTGCCGACTTTCTCGCCGGGACCGACGTGAAAACGGTTCTTGATCGCCCGGCGCTCGTCGATGACCGCTTCGACGCGCTCGCGCAGCTTGCGCACGTAGCCGGCGTCGTCCGGGACGTGATGCGGCACGACGTTCGCCCAGTAGGCGCTTTCGAACACCTCGGGATGCGCGTCGAGTTCGCGCGCGAGGCTGCGATGGCTGACGCGGAGGTTCTCGAGCAGGCATCTGCGCCACAGCTCGTGGGTGACCTCCGGCGGCGGCTTCGACGCGAGGCCGTGGACCATGATGATGCGCTTGTTCGACAAATCGGCCGGCATGGCGGCTCCCGGGCTGCCCGCTGGTGTTATACGAAAGAATCCGGCGCGATTCAAATCACCCGTCCGGCGGAGTCCCGGACCCGGCCTGCGTGCGGGTCCGTTCGCCGCCGCGACAAAAGCGTTTCGCGCGCGCGCCGAGTTGCTAAACTGCGCGTTATGACGCAAAGACTCGGAGATTTCATCGAGCGCTACCCGCGATTGTTCGTGCTGACCGGCGCGGGCGTCAGCACCGCCTCGGGCATCCCGGATTACCGCGACCAGCACGGCGACTGGAAGCACCAGCGGCCGATGGAGTATCGCGATTTCGTCGGCGGGCATCGCGCGCGGCAACGCTACTGGTCGCGCTCGTTCATCGGCTGGCGCCGCTTCTCCGGCGCGCTTCCCAATCTGGCTCACCGGTCGATCGCGCGACTCGAACAGGCCGGCCGGGTCGCGCGTCTCGTGACGCAAAACGTCGACGGCCTGCACCAGCGCGCCGGCAGCCGCGAGCCGATCGAGCTGCACGGCTCGCTGGCGCACGTGGCCTGCCTCGACTGCGGGCGCACGCTGCCGCGCGCGGCGATGCAGCAGGCGCTGGCCGAGCGCAATCCCGTGCTCGAGGCCCTGAGCGCGGAACTGGCTCCCGACGGCGACGCACGGCTCGACGGGTTCGACGAGCGCGCGCTCGACATTCCGGACTGCGCGGCCTGCGGCGGCGTGCTCAAGCCGGGCGTCGTGTTTTTCGGCGAGGGGGTGCCGGCGGCGCGGGTCGAGCAGAGCTACGCGGCCCTCGACGCCGCCGACGCGATGCTCGTGGTCGGCTCGTCGCTGATGGTCTACTCGGGATTTCGCTTTGCCCGGCGCGCGCGCGAGCGCGGCATCCCGCTCGCCGCGATCAACCTGGGCAGGACCCGCGCGGACGATTTTCTCGATCTCAAGATCACCGCGGACTGCGGTGACGTACTTGCCAAGTTGCTGAATTGATTCGATTTATCGGGCCCGGCAAAAATGTGACGGGATGCCCGAAAAAGTTTCGACCTGGCTCACAAGTCGTCGCAAACCGGCCCCGATCGGTGACCAACTTCACGCCCGAATCGGCAATGAGTCACAGTCGAGTTGCGGCCCGCTGCCTATATACCAGCCTGCAAATTTTTGGTTTGAGGTATGACATGGGCCAGATAGATATACACATCGATCCGTTGACGACCCGCTGCGTGCTGCGCCAGCTGGGCCTCGCGATCGACGAAATCAAGCTGGTGCGCTCGATCAACAGCCTGACCGAGCAGGTCAGCATGGCCGACGAGGCGCAGCTCGAATCGGGCCGCCGGCGTTACCTGATTTCCGAGTTGCGCTTTCTCAGCAAACGCCTGCAATCGGTGCGGGAGAAGGCCGGGGCACACTAGACGCCAGCCGGGACGATCGTCCGACCGGGCCGGAGCCGTGCGCTCCGGCTTTTTTTTAGCCGGCGATCGCGGGCGTTGGCAAGCGTCGGCCGGTGTTTTAGAGTGCCCGGATGTCCCGACGAATCACGCTTCGGCTGCTCGCGTCGCTGCTCGCGACCGCGCTCGGCGGCTGCGCAATCTACGCTGACTACGGTTTCGGCCGGGTCGCCCGTTCGCGGCTCGACCCGGGTCTCGCGACGCCGGTGTCGCTGCCGCCCGGGGCGCCGACGATCAGCCAGCGTTTTCGCCCCGACGACGTCCCTTTCGATGCCGGGCACAAGGGTTTCGACCTGCTGGTGCCGTCCGGCACGCCGGTCATCGCGGCCGCCGCCGGCAGCGTCTCGCGGCTGTCGCTGACGCCGATGTTCGGCCGCCAGATTCGCGTCGACCACGGCCGCGCCGAGGCCGGCCATCGGCTGCAAACCCGCTACGTGCACCTGTCGGCGCGGCTCGTGAGCGAGGGCGAGACGGTGCGCCGCGGACAATTGCTCGGCTACTCGGGCATGAGCGGTCTCGCCGCCGGCTTCCCGCATCTGCATTTCGAGGTTCATCGCCTCGACGACGCGCATCCGCCACGCGCGCGCGGCTATCTCGATCCGCAGCTCTTCTGGGTCGACGGCGTCGGCCGGGTGACCTGTTTCGACCGCGACCGCGACTATGCCGAGGCGCCGGTGCACCTGACTTACCCGGTGCCGTGCCGCGGTGTGAACTGGAACTGACGTGCGCATCCTGTGGCTCGAACGTCTAGCCCGGCGCCTGGCCGACGCGGTCTTCGCGCTGTGGCCGCGGCGTCGCCCGCCGGCGGCGGCGCTGGCGGAATGCATGATCGTGGCGCATCGCGGCGAATTCGACAACGAGGCGGTGCTCGAGAACACCGTGCCGGCCTTCGAGCTCGCCGCCGCCGGCGGCGTCGACGGCATCGAGTTCGATGTGCGCTGGACCGCCGATCTCGAGCCGGTCGTGATTCACGACCCGCGGACCGGGCGAGTCTTCGGGGTCGACCTCATCGTCGCCGAGACCCCCTTCGAGGAGTTGCGCGCGTGCCTGCCGGAAATCCCGACGCTGGCCGAAATCGTCGCCCGCTACGGCCGCCGAATGCACCTGATGATCGAGCTCAAGCGCGACGGCCTCGGCGCCGACGCCGCGCGGCGCGAGCGCCTCGAGCAAATTCTCGGCGAGCTGCGCCCCGGCGAGGATTTTCACGTCCTCGCGCTGGCGCCCGAGCTGTTCGAGCCGGTCGATTTCGTTGGCCGGCGGGCCTGTATGCCGGTAGCCGAGCTCAATCTCGAGGCGATCAGCCGGCATACGCTGGCGCGCGATTACGCGGGCATGAGCGGGCATTACCTGTTGTTGTCGTCGGCAATGATCGAACGCCACCGCGACCGGGGGCAACGCATCGGCACCGGGTTCGTGGGCTCGCGTTTTTGCCTCTACCGCGAGCTCAACCGCGGCGTGAGCTGGATATTTTCGAAACGCGCGACCCCGCTCGCGACGCTACGCCGGGACTTGCTCGCTCGCGGCTGAACCGGTTGCGGCGCCCGATTTTCGATGCGACGGCGCGCGTTTCGTGTCAATATCCCGCCCTGTTCGAAGATCGAATCCACGACAGGAGGGACGGCTTGGATTCCAGAAGCTTGCGCGAGGCGCTCGCGGGATCGCACCTGTTTTCGGAGCTGGACGCTGCGCAGCTCGAACGCGTGCGTCGCCATTCCCACTTCATCGACATGGTCGATGGCGAATCGCTTTTTTTCCAGGGCGACGACGCGGCCCATTTCTACGTCGTGCTGTCCGGCCGCATCAAACTGTCGCGGGTGTCGCCCGAGGGCAAGGAAAAAGTCGTCGAAATCATTGAAGCCGGCGCGACCTTCGCCGAGGCGCTGATGTTCATGGACGAGGCGCACTACCCGGTCACCGCGACCGCGCTCATGCCGAGCCGCGTGATCGGCATCAACTGCCGCGATTTCAAGGCGATGCTGCGCGAGTCGATCGAGACCTGTTTCCTGCTGCTCGGCCGCATGAGCCAGCGTCTGCGCGGTTTGATCAGCGAAATCGATGCGCTCAGCCTCGACAGCGGCACGCGCCGCACCGTCACCTACCTGCTGCATCACGCGCCCGACGACGCCGATGAGTTCGAGCTGCAGGTCGCGAAAAGCGTCATCGCATCGCGGCTGTCGGTCAAGCCGGAAACCTTTTCGCGCATCCTGCGCAATCTGCACGAGCGGGAGATCCTGACGATCGACGGGCGTAAAGTCACGATTCTCGACCGCGACGCGATGCTGGCGATCGGTTCGGACTAGCGGCTCCGGTGGAACGCTTGTGCCGCTGCCCCGAAATTGTGCGCGGCGCCGTTTCGACGGCGGGACCGGGGCCGCGGAGGCGATATCCTGGCTTGCCCCGGGTGAATCCCCGTCGATGCCGGTTGCGGCCTCGGCAAAAATCGATAGGCTAGTGCCGTGGCAGTGCAAAACCATTGTTTCGACGAGATGTTCGGCGACGAGGTCGGCGGCTCGCCGCGCGATCCCTATCGCCGCTATACGCAATGGATCGACGGCGAGGATCCCGCGCAGCTGCAGAAAAAGTCGGCCGAGGCCGAGCGTTTCTTTCGCCGCACCGGGATCACCTTCGCCGTCTACGGCGACGAGGAGGCGACCGAACGCCTGATCCCGTTCGACCTGGTGCCGCGGATCGTATCGGCCGGCGAGTGGGCGCGCCTCGAACGCGGGATCCGCCAGCGCGTGCGCGCGATCAACGCTTTTCTGCACGACATCTATCACCGCCAGGAAATTCTCCGCGCCGGGCGCGTGCCGGTCGAGCTGATCGCCAACAACGAGATGTTCCAGCCGAAGATGCTCGGCGTCTCGCCGCCGGGTGGCGTTTACACGCACATCGTCGGCATCGACATCGTGCGCACCGGGGAAGACGAATACTTCGTCCTCGAGGATAACGCGCGCACGCCGTCGGGCGTTTCCTACATGCTCGAAAATCGTGAAACCATGCTGCACATGTTTCCGGACCTGTTCAGCCACATCCCGGTGCAGGCGGTCAGCGACTACCCCAAGCACCTGCGCCGCTCGCTCGCGGCGAGCGCGCCGCCGGCCTGCAGCGGGCGCCCGGTGGTGGTCGTGTTGACGCCCGGGATTCACAACTCGGCCTACTTCGAGCACTCGTTCCTGGCCGACCAGATGGGCGTCGAGCTGGTCGAGGGGCACGACCTGCGCGTCGTCGACGGCCGCATCGCGATGCGCACGACGCGCGGCTACCAGCCGATCGACGTGCTCTACCGCCGCGTCGACGACGATTATCTCGACCCGCTCAATTTCCGCGAGGATTCGCTGCTCGGCGTGCCCGGCGTTATGGACGTCTACCGCGCCGGCGGCGTGACCCTGGCGAACGCGCCCGGCACCGGCATCGCCGACGACAAGGCGATTTATTCCTACATGCCCGAGATCGTCGAGTTCTATACCGGCGAGCCGGCGATCCTGAAGAACGTGCCGACCTGGCGCTGCGTCGAGCCCGACGCGCTCGCCTACGTGCTCGAACACCTGCACGAACTCGTGGTCAAGGAAGTCCACGGTTCCGGCGGCTACGGCCTGCTGGTCGGGCCGGCCGCGAGCAAGCGCGAGCTCGCGCAGTTCGCGAAGAAACTCGCGGCGCGGCCGGGCAACTACATCGCCCAGCCGACGCTGTCGCTGTCGACCGTGCCGGTGCTGACGCGCCAGGGACTGGCGCCGCGCCACGTAGACCTGCGCCCGTTCGTGCTGGTCTCGCCTGACCGCATCGAAGTGACCCCCGGCGGGCTGACCCGGGTGGCGCTGAAAAAAGGCTCGCTGGTCGTCAACTCGAGCCAGGGCGGCGGCACCAAGGACACCTGGGTGCTGGAGGAATAATGCTCGGCAAGACCGCCGGTGGCCTGTTCTGGATGTTTCGCTACCTCGAGCGCAGCGAGAATACCGCGCGCCTGCTCGACGCCGGCTTCCGCCTCGCGATCACGCGCACGACCGCGGCCGAGAGCGAGTGGGCGTCGCTGATCTCGACCGCCGCGGTGCGCGACGCCTAC
>JAHEKJ010000174.1 GCA_024638385.1 Gammaproteobacteria bacterium
CCATCGGCTCATCGATGCCGAAGGCGCGCATGAAACCGCCGACCGCGGAGGCCATGCAGTGGCGCGCATTGGGGTCGATGTTGTTCGAGCGGAACCCGGCCTTCATCATCTTCGCCGCCGCATAGCCCTCCATCACGGTCCACTGCCCCGAACCGAACATGCCGACGCCGCTAGGCCCGCGTTTCTTCAGCGCCACCTTCCATTTCTCGGCCATGATGTCGAAGGCGGTGTCCCAGGAGACCGGCTCGAAACTGCCGTTCTTGTCGTACTTGCCGTCCGTCATGCGCAGCATCGGTGTCTGCAGCCGGTCGCGGCCGTACATGATCTTGGACAGGAAATATCCCTTGATGCAGTTGAGCCCTCGGTTGACCGGCGCCTCGGGATCGCCCTGGGTCGCGACCACGCGGCCGGCCTGGGTGCCGACCAGCACCGAGCAGCCGGTGCCGCAGAATCGGCACGGCGCTTTTTCCCATTTGATCTGGGTCTGGTCGCTCTCGGTGATCAGGTTGGTGGCGACGGCGGGCAAACTGATGCCGGCGACTGCGGCGGCCGACGCCGCGGCGTTGGCCTTGATGAATTCGCGTCTTGACAGTTTCATTGTGATTCGCCCCCCGTGATAGCCGGCGATTCGATCTGGTGGAAGACGAGCGCGGTGCCGAGTACGTGGCGAAATTCGTTGATCTGCTCGATGGTGTCGGTGATCTGCGTCTGGCTGTCAGATTCCAGCACCACGACGAGCTTGCCCGTCTCGGACTCGCCTCGAATTTCGGCGCCGGGGAGCCGCAGGATTTGATCCTTGACCGACCGCAGTCCGGCGGGATTCGCATGCACGACCAGGCTCGAAATGTGAACTTCCGCGGAATCCATGTCTTGTTCTCTTTTCGTCGACCGAGCGTCGCGCCGGTAGCGATTTTTCGACAATTCTACTTCACCGGGCCGGGCGCGGCAACGAATCGGTCGGCGGCGCTTGCAGTGTTGAGGTTTTCGAACGATCCCGCTCGCCGATTGGATCGATGGCACTTGCCTGAACTGGAGTTGCGCTACAAAAAATGGTTTCGAGCTGTAGATCCTGGACAGAAATCCAGCAACATTGCACGTGTCAAGGCGCGATAGTTCCCGGCGCGAGGTCACCATGTCGTCACAAGCAAGCCCAAACAGGTGTCATTCGGGACAGATCTGTTTTTTGTATCCGGCACGTTGCATCTCGAAAATAGATCCGTCCCCTTTTTTCGGCAACCTTCGATATCGACCTCGAGAACGGCACGCGTGCGACACGGGTATACAAAAACGATGGAAACGGTTGCCCGCCGTTTTGCGGTGGGGGGATTTAGTTACAGTTCAGACTCGAGTATCTGTAAAGTCAGCGTCGATTGGTATTAACTACGCTTTCAATCGACACTGACCCTCTTGTTCCCATCACCGACCCGGTTGATCGGCTGGTTTGGATGTAAAGGCCAGGCCGTTACCTCGACCGGCGAGTAATTGGTAAAAATTCAGCGTTACCGCTCCGATGCCCAGCAACAACACGATGAGAAACGCCAATCCGCCGATAAACGGAATTATACCCACGATCAGCAGTAACGCGGCGGCAGCGACAATCGACCATGCGCGTAACCATTTCGATTCATCCGGTTTCTTTCCGAGTCGACGAAATCCAACGTCCCCAATCCAGATTATGCCGATCAACAACCCTACAATGAGAGCAACGGCGTACAACGCCAATACGATAAACGCCAACGGTGTCCCGAGAACCGAAACGAACAACATCAGCACGACAAACGGTGTCGCGAACAGGACCGCCAGCCCCAGTCCCAAAGACTTGAACGGTGCCTTATCGAGCTTCTGTACAACCGTCGCAGGCAAGGGTGAGCAGATCAGGAACAACACGATCGCGGAAGCGGCCAGGCTCAGGAAAAACACCAGGGTGCCGGCGAAACCCGGTCCCCGGTCATCGAAATCGCCGAAGTCGGACTCGTGCCAGTCCACCGCGCCTTCGATGACAGCGCCTTCACGGACATCGGCCTCTTTCGGCGCCGAATAGGTAAGCTTGCCTTTTATGACGGCACCTGGCTCGATCACAATGGACTCTGCGTAAATTTCCACATCGCCGCCGATCGTGCCCGCCAGGATGACTTTCTTGCCTGTCGCTCGCAACTCTCGGTTTACGTTGCCAGCCACTGTGACGGTTTCACCGGCAAACCAGGCTCGTCCGCCGACTGTGCTGCCCGATTCGAGTATCACCGAACCGCCCGCAACTACCGCGTCATCACCGACGTTACCGGCAATCGCGACCGAACCGCCCGCGGCGCGGATATCATCGTTAACGTTGCCCGTGATACTTACGGTGCCGCCCGCCGCCAGCACATCGCCCGACACGGTATTGACTATGCTGACACTGCCGCCCGCCACTACCACGTCGCCTTCGACTTCGGCCAGCACTTGCACCGTGGCACCGGCCATATAGACGTCCTCCGTGACCCGGCCGCTTTTCGTCACAGTTGGTCCACTGTCTTGTGCGAGCAATGGCCCGGTTGCCAACACCGCCAAGAGCACAAGAACCTTACGAATACTGACTTTGGGTATCCTCATTATCGTTTTCCTGCAGTAGGGTTAACGTATCGATGGTGAAGCATCGATTCCATCGCCGAGATACGCTATTTGACCAAACGACAAGGTCCTGATTTTGATATCCATCAGATTCATCGACGTTTCCTGATCATTAGGATGCTCGAGCGAGTTGCGAATCGGTGAAAAGGGGACGGAGGGATTAAAAAATAATCCCTCCGTCTACTTTTTCTCTAGCAAATCAGTTGCAGTCGATACAGGTCGAGCGGGTTCGCCTCGCCGGCGCCGGCGCCGGCGACTTCGCCTGCGCGGCGAAACCCCAGGCGCGTGACCAGTGCCCGCGATGCGTGGTTGTCGGCGGTGACGATGGCTTCGACACGCGGGATGGCGAGCCGATCGCGCGCCTGGTCGAGCACCGCGCGCGCCGCTTCGGCGGCATAGCCTCGCCGGCGGTAGGCCGGTAACAGCGCGAAGCCGAGTTCGATGCCGTCGCGGTTCTCGCGCCTGAGTAGGCCGCAGACGCCGATCGGCGTCCCGCCATCGCGCAGGCCGACGCGCAGCAGGCCGAAGCCGAATTCGCGGTAGTTTCGCCACGGGCCGGTTTCGAGGTAGCGCAGCGCGCCGGCGTGATCGGCGACGCCCTTGTCGCCGATAAAGCGCAGCCAGTCGGGATCGTTGAGCAGTTCGACGATGAAATCGGCGTCGCCGGCTTCGAGCCGGGTCAGCCGAAGGCGGTCGGTTTCGAGGTCGGGCGGCGCGTTCACGCGGCCTCAGGAGGGCAGGAAGTCGATCGGGTAGGTCACCGTGATCTCGGCGACGTTGGAGCTGGAGAACCTGAACTTCTTGATCTTGAGCACGAGCTTGCGCTCGAGCTTCTTGTCGCCGAGCTCGCTTGACAGGATGCGCGCCGCGGTCACGCTGCCGTTGGGCGCGATCGTCAGCTCGACCACGACCTTGCCGGCCAGCGCCGGGTTGGTGCGCAGCGCGCGGTTGTAGAGGTTGAAGATGCCGCCCTTGTTCTGCTGGAACACGCGCTCGATCTCGTCGGCGCTGCGGATGCTGGCGCCGCCGCGCTGTTGCTTCGACGTCGTCGCCTTGGCGAGCTGGGTCGCGTCGCTCTCGATCTTGCTCTGGACGCTCGTCGTCTTGCGCTGGCTCAGCTCGCTGGTCTTGAGCTCGCGGCTGAGCGTGTTGGTCTGGATGCCGCCGCTCGCGCGCTGCGCGCTCGCGCTCAGCAGGTCGCTGGTGCTGGCGACCTTGACGGCCTCCTTGGCGGCCGCCTTTTGCTGCGGCAGGGCCGCGACCGAATCGAGGTCGAAGGCTTCGCGCAGGTCGGCGAGGTCGTCGGCGAGCGCGATCAGGCCGCTCTGTTTCGCGACCTCGCGCGCCGACTTCTTCGGCTCTGGTTTCTTTTTCTCCGGTTTCTTCTCGGCCTTCTTCTTCGGCGGCTCTTTCTTCTTCTCGACTTCCTTCTTTTCCGGCACCGGCTTGGGCTTCGGCGGCGGCGGCTTGACCTCTTTTTCGAGGATCAGCTTGGCCAGCCGCGGCGACACGTCGACCAGGTTCTTGCGCTCGACCTCGGGCAGGGTGATCCAGTTCATCACGCCACCGGCGGCCATGAATACCACCAGCAGGATGATCGCGAGCCACTTGAAGCCGCGATCCTCGCCGTGGTCGACCCACGGCAGGTTCGGTTCGCCCATGGTCGCGACGGCCGCCATCAGGTGTCCGCCGCCTTCTGCGTGACCGCGAACGAGATGTTGGTGTAGTTCGCGCCGGCGCAGGTCAGCATGATCTTCTTCAGCAGCGCGTAGGGGATTTCCTGGTCGCCCATGATCGTCACGCCTTTCTTGTCGGTGATGTCCCTGACCTTCGCCGCGGCGTCGCGCAGCGCGGCGTACAGCGGCTTGATCGAATTCGCGCTGCCGCGCATCGCGTCCTTGACCGTGACGATCGGTTTGCCCTGCAGGCGAATGACGCGCGCATCGACCGCGATGACGAGGTTGCGCTGCGGCAGCTTCTCGGCGGCGGCCTCGGGCAGCACGATGTTCTTCGGCGACGGCAGCACCTCGGTGCTGGTCGCGTTGACCAGTAGAAAGAACACCAGGATCGTGAAGATATCCATCAGCGACACCATGTTCAGCGTCGCGCTCGCTTTCTTCGAACGCGCGTGGTGCTGCTTCATGCGCTGGGCGCGGCGGGATAGTTTCATAGCCTGCTACCTCGCCGCGTCGCCGATCGAGATGTCGGGGAAGAGTTCGGCGAAGACCCAGTCGCCGTCCACTTGCGCGCGGTAGGAGCGCGAGCTGTCCATCGCCCGGATGAGATCGTCGTAGCGGGTTTTCTGCTCGGCCAGGATCGTCACGGCGGTGTGGTTCGGCAGCCGCGCCTTGACCTGCTTGAGCGTCTCCTTGAGGCGCGCGTAGTCGTGCTCGCCCGCTTTTCTCGGAATGCGCTGGATCAGGCCGTTGCGGTTATCCGACAGCACCAGCATCTTCTCGCGAATCGTCACGCGCAGCTCGTACGGCGGCTTCTTCGGCTTGTTCTGCGCCTGCTGGTTGGGCTCGGGCAGGTTCAGGTCGAGAATCGTGATGTGGCTGAAGACCGCGGTCATCAGCAGGAACGGCACCAGCACGACCATCAGGTTCATGAAGGCCGTGACGTTGATGTCGGCCGCGGGGT
>JAHEKJ010000066.1 GCA_024638385.1 Gammaproteobacteria bacterium
ACCGCCGACGAGAGCATCCTGACCGGCGTCTGGGAATGCGCGCCTTGCCGCGAGGACATCGACGCCTACCCGGTGCACGAAATGATGACGGTCTTGTCCGGCGCGGTGCGGCTGACCGATGCCGACGGCCGCAGCGATACGTTTACCGCGGGCGATACGTTTTTCATTCCGAAGGGCACCCGCGTCGTCTGGGAAATCACCGAGCGACTGCGCAAGTTCTACATGATTGCGAGCTGAGCCGGCCGGACCGCGCCGCTGCTAGCGGATCGTCGCGTCCTTGTTGCCGTCGACGAGCGTGATGCGCACGTCGTCGTCGCGTGCGAGCTGGGTAGCCGACTTGACCAGCTTGTCGTCCTTGCTGATCCGGGCGTAGCCGCGGGCAAGCGTCCTGTCGGGGTCGAGCGCGTCCAAGGAACGGCGTTGCAGCGTGATCCGGTGGCTTGCGCGTAGCAGGCTTTGCCGGATTGCCGCGAGCTGGCGATCGAGCAACTGCCGCACGCGTTCGCGGTTGTGGCCGACCGCGACGCGCGGGTCGAGTCGAACGAGGCCGGCGTAAGCCAGGCGCAGGCGGTGGCGATACTCGCGGATGCGCTGGCGTTGCTGCGCGAACAGCTTGCCCTGCGCGTGCTGCAGGCGCATTCGCAGCTGCGCGAACTGGCGTGTCGGGTGTTGCTGGTAGAGCCGCAGCACGAGATTTCCGAGACGCTCGCGCGCGCGCTCGAGGCGCAGCGCGAGCTGGCCGTGGAGGCGCGCGACGCGGTCGTCGACGAACTGCATCAGCTCGTTGCGATCCGGCGTAACCGTCTCGGCCGCGACCGACGGCGTCGGCGCGCGCTGATCGGCGACGAAGTCGACAATCGTGAAATCGATCTCGTGGCCGACGCCGGTGACGACCGGCAGCGGGAAGTCGGCGAGGTCGCGCGCGAGGCCCTCGTCGTTGAAGCACCAGAGGTCTTCGAGCGAGCCGCCGCCGCGCACCAGCAGCACGACGTCGCAACCGCCGTGTGCGCGCACCCGCGCGAGCGCGCGGCGGATCTCGGCGGCGGCGGATTCGCCCTGCACCGGCGTCGGGAACACGAGGACCGGGATGTGCGGCGCGCGCCGGCGGATGACCGACAGCACGTCGCGGATCGCGGCGCCGGTGGTCGACGTCACCAGCGCGATGCGCCGCGGGTGCGCCGGCAGCGGCTTTTTCCGCGTCGCCTCGAACAGGCCTTCGGCCGCGAGCCTGGCCTTCAGTTGCTCGAAGCGTCGCATCAGCTCGCCGACGCCGGCGTCCTCGAGGTGATTGACGATCAGCTGGTACTTGCCCTGCGGTTCGTAAAGCGTCGCCTCGGCGCGCACCAGCACCTTTTGCCCGTTTTCCGGCTGGAAGCCGACGCGGCTGTTGTGACCGCGGAACATGGCCGCGTTGACCTGCGATTTCTGGTCCTTCAGCGTGAAATACCAGTGGCCCGACGCGGGCCGGGCAAAGTTCGAGATTTCGCCCTCGACCCAGATCGTGCCGATGCCCTGCGTGAGCATCGTCTTGACCTCGAAATTGAGCGCCGAGACCGTCCAGACGGTCTCGGGCCGGGGCTGACTGGGTGGCATCGGACCGGACTCGATTTGCGTGCCTCGAAGTGTACCCGACTCGCGCGATATCCAACAATCTCACTGTCGCTCGCGGGCGTGATTCATTATAATCGCGCTTTGCGACTGCCCCCGGAGCCCCCATGCGCATCAGCCAGGAAGCCCTCACCTTCGATGACGTCCTGCTGGTCCCGGCGAGATCCGACGTCCTGCCCAATGACGCCCAGCTCAAGACCCGCCTGACCCGCAGTATCGACCTCAATATTCCGCTCGTATCGGCGGCGATGGATACCGTGACCGAGTCCGGCCTCGCGATCGCGATCGCGCAGGAAGGCGGGCTCGGTATCGTCCACAAGAACCTCACGGTCGACGAGCAGGCCGCCGAGGTGCGCAAGGTCAAGAAACACGAGAGTGGCGTGATCAAGGACCCGATCACGATTTCGCCGACGACGCTGGTTCGCGAGGTCGTTGCGCTGACCGAGCGGCGTAATATCTCGGGACTGCCGGTCATCGGCGACGACGGCCTCGCCGGCATCGTCACCAAGCGCGACGTGCGCTTCGAAAAGAATCTCGATCAGCCGGTCACGTCGATCATGACGCCGCGCGAAAACCTGGTCACGGTCGGCGAGGGCGCCGACAAGGACGAGGTGCTCGATCTGCTGCACAAGCATCGCCTCGAGCGCGTGCTCGTGGTCAGTGAGGCCGGTGAGCTCAAGGGCATGATCACGGTCAAGGACATCACCAAGTCGACGTCGTTTCCGCTCGCCTGCAAGGACGAGCACGGCCGCCTGCGGGTCGGCGCCGCGGTCGGCACCGGCGACGATTCGGAGGCGCGCGTGCGCGCGCTGGTCGACGCCGAGGCCGACGTCATCGTCGTCGACACCGCGCACGGCCATTCGCGCGGCGTGCTCGAGCGGGTCGCGTGGATCAAGCGCGAGTTCCCGGACATGCAGGTCATCGGCGGCAATATCGCGACCGCCGCGGCCGCGCGCGACCTGGTCGAGGCCGGCGCCGACGCGGTCAAGGTCGGCATCGGCCCCGGCTCGATTTGCACCACGCGCATCGTCGCCGGCGTCGGCGTACCGCAGATCACCGCGATCAGCAACGTCGCCGAGGCGCTGATCGACGCCGGCGTGCCGCTGATCGCCGACGGCGGCATCCGCTTCTCCGGCGACATTGCCAAGGCGCTGGTCGCCGGCGCCTACGCGGTCATGATCGGCAGCATGTTCGCCGGCACCGAGGAGGCGCCCGGCGAGGTCGAGCTGTTCCAGGGACGCTCGTACAAGACTTACCGCGGCATGGGCTCGATCGCGGCGATGCAAAAGGGCTCGAGCGACCGCTACTTCCAGGCCGACAACGCCGACGAGAAGCTCGTGCCCGAGGGTATCGAGGGGCGCGTGCCCTACAAGGGACCGCTGGCCAACACGATTTACCAGCTGCTCGGCGGCGTGCGCTCGAGCATGGGCTATGTCGGGTGCCGCACGATCGAGGAGATGCGCACAAGGCCCGAGTTCGTGACCGTGACCAACGCCGGCATGACCGAGTCGCATGTGCACGACGTGACGATCACCAAGGAAGCGCCGAACTACCGCGTTTGATGGTTGATCTTCACGACGACAGGATCCTGATCCTCGATTTCGGCTCGCAGTACACGCAGTTGATCGCGCGACGCGTGCGCGAGGCCGGGGTCTACTGCGAAATCTACCCGTGGGACGCGGACTTCGCCGAAATCCGCGACTTCGGCGCGCGCGGCTTCATCCTGTCGGGCGGCCCCGAGTCGACGCTCGACGCCGACCGGCCCGAGGCGCCGGCCGGGCTGTTCGAGCTCGGCTTGCCGATCCTCGGCATCTGCTACGGCATGCAGACGATCGCCGAGCAGCTCGGCGGCAAGGTCGAGAACGTCGGCAAGAGCGAATTCGGCTACGCGATGGTGCGCGCGCGGGGTCATACCGAGTTGTTGCGCGACATCCAGGATCACGTCACCGCCGAAGGCCACGGCATGCTCGACGTGTGGATGTCGCACGGCGATCGCGTCGCCGAGTTGCCGCCCGGGTTCAAACTGATGGCGAGTACCGACAGCGCGCCGATCGCCGGCATGGCCGACGAAGCGCGCCATATCTACGGCCTGCAATTCCATCCCGAAGTCACGCACACGCTGCAGGGCCAGGCGATCATTTCGCGTTTCCTGCACCAGATCTGCGGCTGCGGCTCGGAATGGACCTCGGCCAACATCATCGACGCGACCATCGCCGACGTGCGCGCGAAGGTCGGCGGCGACGAGGTCATCCTGGGGCTGTCGGGCGGGGTAGATTCGTCGGTCGTAGCGGCCCTGTTGCACGAGGCGATAGGCGACCAGCTGACCTGCATTTTCGTCGACACCGGCCTGCTGCGCTACCGCGAGGGCGACCAGGTCATGGAAACCTTCGCCGAGCACATGGGCGTGCGCGTGATTCGCGTCGACGCCGAGGACCGCTTCATGGCGAGGCTCGAGGGGCTCGCCGATCCCGAGGACAAGCGCAAGGCGATCGGGGGTCTCTTCATCGAGATCTTCGAAGAGGAAGCCGGCAAGCAGAACGACGCGCGCTGGCTCGCGCAGGGCACGATTTACCCCGACGTGATCGAGTCGGCCGGCGCGCGCACCGGCAAGGCGCACCTGATCAAGTCGCACCACAACGTCGGCGGGTTGCCCGAGGAGATGAAGCTCGAGCTGGTCGAGCCGCTGCGCGAGCTGTTCAAGGACGAGGTCCGCCAGATCGGCGTCGAACTCGGTCTGCCGCGCGACATGGTTTATCGCCACCCGTTCCCGGGGCCGGGCCTCGGCGTGCGCATCCTCGGCGAGGTGAAAAAGGAATTTGCCGACACGCTGCGCCTCGCCGACCACATCTTCATCGAGGAACTGCGTATCCACGACCTGTACGACAAGGTCTCGCAGGCCTTCGTCGTGTTCCTGCCGGTCAGGTCGGTGGGCGTGACCGGCGACGGCCGCCGTTACAACTACGTCGTCAGCCTGCGCGCGGTCGAGACCATCGACTTCATGACCGCGCGCTGGGCCGATTTGCCGTACGCGTTCCTGGATCACGTATCGCGCCGCATCATGAATGAAATCGAGGGGATCTCGCGCGTCGTTTACGACATTTCCGGCAAGCCGCCGGGCACGATCGAATGGGAATGAGCGACCAGGCCTGGATGCGCCTCGCGATCGCGCAGGCGCAGCAGGCGGCGCAGATCGACGAGGTGCCGGTCGGCGCGGTGCTGGTCGACAAGAACGGCGAACTGGTCGCGGCCGGCTTCAATCACCCGATCCGTTCCAACGACCCGAGCGCGCACGCCGAGATCGTCGTGCTGCGCGCGGCCGCGCAGTCGCTGGCGAATTACCGGCTGCCGGATACGACGATGTATGTCACCGTCGAGCCGTGCACGATGTGCGTCGGCGCGCTGGTGCACGCGCGCGTCGCGCGCATCGTCTACGGCGCGCCCGAACCGCGCACCGGTGCAATCGAGAGCGCGCAGCGGCTTTTCGAGTCCGGTGAATTCAATCATACCCCCGAAATCCAGAGCGGCGTGCTGGCCAAACAATGCGCCAAGCTCATGACCGACTTCTTCGAAAAGAAACGCGCAACCCAAAAAGACCCCGAATAGCCTCCGGCAACAATCAATTTTTGCGGGTCTACCGTCATCCCGCGGTTTGACCGCGGCCCCGACGTACTCGTGTCATCCCGTGGCTCGACCGGGCCGCGCAGGTCGCGGGATCCAGGGTTCATTGCCAGGTTTCGGATTTGGCATCAAACCCTGGATCCCGGCCGGGCCGCGCAGGCTTTCGCCGGGATGACGAAATAATTCCGTATGCATGACCCTAATCAAATTTTATTCTGACCCGAATCAACCGGTCAGAGGCGAATGGCACCTAATTTAGCTTTTCATATTCATCATAGCGCCGCGTCATTGCGAGGAGGCGTCAGCCGACAACGACGCGTCATTGCGAGGAGCGGTAGCGACGAAGCAATCTCCTCGGCCCTGCCCAGTCCCGGGAGATTGCTTCGCTGCTTCGCAGCTCGCAATGACGCTGGTTTTGGTGATTAAGTTAGTGCCATTCGGGTCACAGGCTCGGGGCGAGCGGGGGAATGTCGCGGCGGGGGCGGCGCGGCGGCAGGGCGCGGAGCTCCTTGGATTCGAGACCGACAAGATAGTCGTAATACTGGCGGATGTTACCGACGTACTTGACCGGCTCCCAGCCGCGCGCGTAGCCGTACTTCGTCTGCTTGTACCATTTCTTGCGCGCGAGCAGCGGCAGGTTTTCGCGCACGTCGATCCAGCGGTCGGGATCGCCGCCGCGTTGCTCGGTAATGATGCGCGCGTCCTCGACGTGGCCCAGGCCGACGTTGTACGCGGCGAGCGCGAACCAGGTGCGGTCCGGTTCCGGGATCTGCTTCGAGACGCGCTTGTGCACCCGAGCGAAGTAGCGTGCGCCGCCGCGGATGCTCTGCGCCGGATCGAGCCGGTTCTTGACCTTCATCTGCTTGGCGGTCGATAGCGTCAGCATCATCAGGCCGCGCACGCCGGTTGGCGAGCGCGCGCGCGCGTTCCACAGCGATTCCTGGTAGCCGATCGAGGCGAGCAGGCGCCAGTCGATGCCGACCTCGTCGGCGGCCTTGCGGAACAGCGCTTCGTAGCGCGGCAGGTGGGTCTCGATGCGGCGCGTGAAGGTACGGATGTCGGAATAGTTGAAGCGCGCGACGTGGCTGTAGTGGCGGTGGACGAGCTGGTCGAGCCGGCCGTCGTCGTCGATCTGCGTGAAAAACTCGTCGAGCGCGCGCGCGATGCTGTCGTCCGGCCCCTGGTTGAAGGCCCAGCGCAATTGTCGCGGCTCGCCGAGCTCGAAGGCGATCCGCAGTTCGGGGAAGTAGCGGCGTTGCAGCGCGAGGTCGTGCGAATCGACGATCGCGTAATCGACCTCGCCGGTGTCGACCTGCTCGATCAATTCCTCGGCGCCGATGTCGTCGGCCTCGATCCAGGCGAGATCGGGATGCACCGGCTGCAGTTCGCGCAGCAGCTTGACGTGCGCGGTGCCGGCGATCACCTTGAGCCGACCGCCAACCAGGTCGTCGATCTCGCGCGGGCGGTCGGCGCGAAACTTGCGGTAGAGGACCTGGTTCATGACCTCGTAATAGCGCGGGCCGTAGGCGACCGAGCGGCTGTATTCGGATTCGCCCTGCGACAGCCCGGCGGCGACCAGGTCGCCGCCGCCGAACAGCAGCTCGGTATAGAGTTCGGCGAAGCTGGGCACCGTGACGAAGCGCGCTTCGACGCCGATCGAATCGGCGAACCAGGTCGCGAGCTGGTATTCGAAGCCGTTGGGTCCGTCGACGTCCTGGTAATAGGTAGTCGCGCTGTTGAGGGTCAGCACATCGATGTGGCCGCGGCGCTGGATCTTCTCGAGCGACGTCAGCGCGTTCTTGTCGAGCCCCGGCGAAATGATCAGGATCGTTATAACCGCGAGCCCGGCGAGCACGCCGGAGATCAGCTGAATGCGGTGGGCGAAGGGAGTCAGCTCGACCATCGGCTAACCCCGGCGCGGGCGCGGCTCAGGCGCGGCGCGTGAATACCCACTCGTCGGCGTTCGAGAGTTCGGCATTGTAGGCATATCCGTCGCGGTTGAAATCCTTGAGCCCGTCGGGGTCGTCGATGCGCTCGTCGACGATGAAGCGCGCCATCGCGCCGCGTGCCTTCTTGGCGAAATACTGGATGAAACGGTACTGGCCATTGCGGTAGTCGCGAAACGCGGGCGTGACGATACGCGCCTTGAGCGCCTTCGGCTGTACCGCCTTGAAATACTCGTTCGACGCAAGGTTGATCAGCGTGTCGGAATCGGTCTGCCTGAGTTCCTGGCGGAGCGTTTTGGTGATGCGTCCGTCCCAGAACTGGTACAGGTTGCTGCCGGCGTCGGTGTCGAGGCGGGTGCCCATTTCGAGCCGGTAGGGCTGCATCAGATCGAGCGGTCGCAGCAGGCCGTAAAGCCCGGACAGGATCCGCAGGTGATCCTGGGCGAAGGCGATATCGCCGGAGTCCATCGTGTAGGCGTCGAGCCCGAGGTAGACGTCGCCCTTGAACGCGAACAGCGCCTGGCGCGAGTTGTCAGGCTTGAACGGGGTCTTCCAGCGGCGAAAACGACGATGGTTGAGTTCGGCGAGCTCGTCGCTGACGCTCATCAGCTTGCCGATTTGCGGCGCCGACAATTCGCGCAGGCGGCGCACCAGCTTGCGCGATTGGGTCAGGTGCACGGGCTGGGTGAATTCGTCGCTGACCGTCGGGGTCTCGAAATCCAGGGTTTTGGCCGGGGAGATAATGCTGAGCATGGGGCTTCGACTGCGAAAAAAGGCGCATCTTAGCAAAATATTCGCCTCTTTTTGGTGAAATCGATAGCATTGCGCGAATCGGGTACGCGGCTCGCGATTTTGCAATCGGCCGGTATCTGGCACAGAATCGCCGGTGGAGGCGATTGGCTCGCGAGGCGCGCAGGCATGGGTGAAAACACGCAGGAGACGCTCGATTCGGCGCAGTACCGGCGCGAATCGATCCTGCGTTACGAGCGGGTTTACGGCGAGGACTTCGTCAGCCCCGGCGGCGCCGGAATCGCGCGCGAGCTGATCGCGAGCCTCGGGCTCGAACCCGGCGCGCGCGTGCTCGACGTCGGTTGCGGTCTCGGCGGCAGCGCCTTCCTGATGGCGCGCGACTTCGGCCTGCGGGTCGACGGCATCGACCTGTCGCGCAACATGCTCGAACTCGCCACGCAAAAGCTCGAGTCCCGGGGTCTCGGCGATCGCGTCACGCTGCGCCGGGGCGATTGCCTCGAACTCGACGCCGAGGACACCTACGATGCGGTATACAGCCGCGACGTTTTCCTGCACATCGCCGACAAGCCGCGACTGTTGCGCGTGCTCGCGCGCGCCCTGCGTCCCGGCGGACGCTTGCTGTTTACCGATTACTGCTGCGGGCCGAAACCCTGGCGCGACGATTTCACCGCCTACGTCGAATCCCGCGGCTATCACTTGCACACGCTCGAGGCTTACGCGGCGTTGCTGATCGGCGCCGGGCTCGCGCGGGTCGAGGCCGAGGACTGGACGCCGCGCTTCGTCGAGGTTCTCGGCCGCGAGCTCGAGCGTCTCGAGCGACTCGAATTCGACGCCGCCGATCGCGATTCGCTGCTCGCGAGCTGGCGGCAAAAACTCGAACGCGCGCGCGGCGGCGATCACCGCTGGGGTCTGTTTCGCGCGGTCAAACCCGACGTCGTCGAGGGCTGAAGCATGCCGACCGAAACCCTGCGTCGAGCCGCCGAGATCTGGAACTATTTCGCTTCGTTTCGCGGCGTGGCCGTCTCGGACGCGATCGTCGTTTGTTGCTCCTACGATCTCAGGGTCTGCGATCATGCCTGCGATCTCGTCGCCGCGGGAGTCGCCGACACGCTGTTGCTGTCGGGCCGGCACGGAAGCTGGACGCGCCACCTGTGGAGCGACCCGGAGGCCGAGGTGTTTCGTGAGCGGGCGCTTGCCAACGGTGTGCCCGAGAACAGGATTCTGCTCGAAACCGAGGCGACCAATTTCGGCGAAAATATCGCGTATGCGAAGTTACTGTTACCCGCCGCGCGGATCGTTACCTTCGTCACCAAGCCCAATTCCCTGCTGCGGGCGAAGTTGACGGCGGCCGCGCAATGGCCCGAGGTCGTTGCGCACGTATCCTGCCCGGATCTGGAATTCCCCGACGAGGTCTCCGAAGTCATCGGGATCTGGGGGGTCATCAACGAAATGGTCGGCGACGTCGAGCGAATCATGCGCTATCCCGACGCGGGCTACCAGGCCGAGCACGAGTTGCCGCCGGCCATCGTCGACGACTGGCGTTTCCTGCGCGAGGCGGGATTCACTCACCACTCGATGAGCGATCGCTCCCCGGCGGCCGGGCCCGATGCGCGATGCCGACGATCGAATCGACCTGAAGCGGGCGGCCGTGCCGGGAGGAGAACGACGTGAACGAAGAACAATCGGCGGTGCACGCGGCGCTGGCCGCGATTCCCGGATTCGCGGGCCTCGCGCCCGGCGATTACACCCACGAACGTCTCGGCGGCCTGACCAATCTGGTCTACCGCATCGATACCGGCGCCGACCGCTACGTGCTGCGCATTCCGGGCAAGGGCACCGAGAATTACATCGATCGCGCGGTCGAAATGCACAACGCGCGAGTCGCGGCGCGTTCCGGCGTCTCCGCCGAGGTCGTCCATGCCGACCCGGCGAGCGGCATCCTGCTGACGCGCCATATCGACGGCATCGTGACGATGACGCCGGCCGCGTTCGCCGAGCGCCCGGGCTCGCCGGCGCGCGCCGGCCGGGCGCTCCGCCGGATGCACGACTGGAACGAGCCGTTCGAATTTCGCTTCGAGCTGTTCGCGATGATCGACGATTACCTGAAGATTCTCGCCGAGCGCAAGGCAGAACTGCCCGCCGGCTACCACGACGTCGTCGCCGCGGCGCAACCGGTGCGTGCCGCGCTCGAGCGCAACCCGGTGCAGCTCGCGCCGTGCCATTGCGACCCGTTGTGCGAAAACTTTCTCGATTCGGGCGAGCGCATGTGGATCGTCGACTGGGAATACTCCGGCATGAACGACCCGCTGTGGGACGTCGGCGACCTGTCGGTCGAGGCCGGCTTCGACGCGGCGCAGGACGCGGAGTTGATCGCGGCCTGGTGCGGCGGCGAGCCGCGCGCGGCGGAAATCGGCCGGATGGTCATCTACAAGGCGATGTGCGACCTGCTGTGGACGCTGTGGGGATTGATCCAGCATGCCGACGGCAACCCGGCCGAGGATTTCTGGGCCTACTCGATCGGCCGTTTCGAACGTTGCCAGGCGCTGATGGGCACGGCCGACTTCGACTTCCATCTGCACGCCATCGACGAGAGCTAGTCAGGAGCAGCCGCTCCCGCTGTCAATCTTGCCTTCCCGTGAATCGACGGTGTCAAACCGTTAACTGCTGTCATCCTGCGGTCAGGCGGCGCGGTTGCGATAGTAGCTGTCATCCCGCGGCTTGACCCGGAACGCCGGACCGGCGGGATCCAGGGTCTGGAATCTCGATTCCTGGATGCCGCGATCAAGTCGCGGCATGACAGGTAATGCGACTTCCTGGTCGGTATTTCTACGCTGGGCCGTTTTTTTTACAAAATGCTATCGCGCGGCTTGCTTTTCGGCGTGCGGTGGAGTGCCTGCCGAGACCTTGCCTGAATCGGGGCAGACCAGGTCGACGCCGGCGTCGCGCAGACGGGCGGCGATGCTCGCCGGCGGTGGCCGGTCGGCTACGACCAAATCGACCGCGTCGAAATCGCAGACCTGGATGAAGTTCGGATTGCCGAACTTGGTGTGGTCGGCGACGACGATCGTCTGCTTCGCCTGGGCGATAACCGCGCGCGAGAACTCGGCTTCCTCGAGGTGATAATCCATGAAACTGCCGCTCTCGGTGATGCCACCGATCGACAGGATCGCGTAGTTGACGTGGAACTGGCGCACGAACTCGATCGCCGCCGAACCGAAAGTCGCCCAGTCGTCGGGCCGCAGCGCACCGCCGCACAGGTGCACGCGGTTGCTCGGTTCGCGTGCCAGCGTGCGCGCGATCTCGGTGCAATTGGTCACGACCGACAAATCCCGGTGCCCGCCGAGCGCGCGCGCGACGTAGGCCGTGGTCGAGCCGGTGTCGAGCATGATCGAGTCGCCGTCGTGGATGATTTCGGCGACCAGCGTCGAGATCGTCTGCTTGGCCTCGACCTGCTCGTGCATGCGCTTCTCGAACGGCGGCTCGGGTTCCTGCTGCTGTGACAAAACGATGCCGCCGTGGACCTTGTCGACCAGCCCCTGGCGCACCAGCGGCTTGATGTTGCGCCGGATCGTCTCGTCGGAGACGTCGAGCTCGGCGGCAAGCTCGACGATCGAGCAGGCACCGCGCGAGCGCACCGACGCGAGGATCTGGTTCTGACGTTTTTGCAGGCGCATGCGGGCTCCGGCCGGGGCGCGGATCGGCCGGGGCGGGCCAAATCCACATAAAACAACAGCGGAATGTTAAAGAGTTTTGGATTACGGGGCAAACGTCGTTGACATGGTGTGGGAAATTTGCGAAAAAGGCCGGCACGCACCGCCCCGCGGGCGTCGCTGCGATAACCAAAAATGAGGAGCGACAATAACGATGAACATGCACACCGCACGATTGAAATCCCTGATCCTCGGCATGCTGCTGCTCGCCGCGGCGCCGGCCGGCGCGGTCGAGTCCAGGGATCCGATCAAGCTGACCCTGCACGACTGGACCGGACAGTACCTGACGACCACGTTGATGGGCGAGGTGCTGAAGAAAGCCGGGTACAACGTCCAGTACGTGCAGGCCGATTACATCGCGCAATTCGCCGGACTCGAATCGGGCGATCTGCACATTGCGATGGAAATGTGGGAAACCACCGGCAAGCAGGCGATGGACGCATCGCTCGCGACCGGTAAGACCATCGACCTCGGCGAGACCGGCATGGACGCGAAGGAGGAATGGTGGTACCCGATGTACATGAAGGAGAAATGCCCCGGGC
Organism: Gammaproteobacteria bacterium; assembly: GCA_024638385.1. Classification (GTDB taxonomy): domain Bacteria; phylum Pseudomonadota; class Gammaproteobacteria. Next base: position 12,175 of record JAHEKJ010000066.1, read on the forward strand.
TGCCCGACTGGAAGGCGCTCAACGATTGCGCCCAAGCCTTCGCGACGCCCGAGACCCATCCCAAGGGCCGCTACCTCGGCGGGCCGGTGACCTGGGCCGGCTTCGACGATGAGCGCGTCGAGGCGCTGGGCCTCGACTACGAGGTCGTCCACGCCGGCACCGACGCGGCGCTTTTCTCCGAACTCGAATCGGCGATCCAGCGCAAGGCGCCGATCCTGCTGTGGGTTTACGCGCCGCACTGGGCGGTGGCCAAGTACGACGGCGAATGGGTCGAGTTTCCCGAATACACCGACGCCTGTTACGAGGATCCGAGCTGGGGCATGAACAAGAAAATGGCTTACGACTGCGGCAAGCCGTTCGGCTGGATCAAGAAGGTCGGCTGGAAAGGCGGCGAGAAGAAGTGGCCGGGCGCCTACAAGGCCGTGCGCAATTTCAGGATCGACAACCAGCAGATGAGCCAGATGATCGTCGAGGTCGACCTCGAGGGCAAGTCGGTCGACGAGGTCGTCGCGAAGTGGATGCGCGAGAACGAATCCACCTGGAAGGCCTGGATCAAGTAACGGCCAGCAATGACGATGATTGCCGCGGGTAGCGCTACCCGCGGCGATCGCCGCGTGCCCCCGTTGCCGTCGTCGCCTCGCTCGAGCCCGCCGTGAGCCACGCCGCCGTCGCCACCGGCAAGCCGGCGAGTTTCCAGCCGAACCGCTGGCTGTTACTGTGGTTTTGCCTCGTCGGCTCGACGATCGTGCTGATGATCGCACGCGACTGGTGGCCGTGGGCGTTCGAGTACCCGCGCGACCGGGAAATGCCGCTGGCGGCCTGGATCAGCGGGTTCATGAAGTGGCTGGTCAACGATCTCGATTTCGCCCTGTTCACGTTCAAGGACTTGACCCGCTTTTTCGCGTGGCTGGTCGAACAGCCTTATATCCTCGTCAAGAGCCTGCTGTCGACCGGCTTCATGCGCGGGCAGGGCAGCGACGCGGTACAGGTTTTTCCGCGGATTTCGTGGGTCGCGGTGCTCGCCGGCGTCGTACTGCTCGGGCTCTACGCCCGCGGCTGGAAGCTCGCGTTGCTGGCCGGCGGCTGCTTCGCCTACCTCGTGGTCTTCGGCCAGTGGGACAGCGCGATGGTGACGCTGAGTTCGATCATCATCGCGGTGCCGATCGGCGTCGTCGGCGGCATGCTGCTCGGCATCCTCGCGCACCGCTCGCCGGCCTTCCGCATGGTATTGATCCCGATTCTCGACCTGATGCAGACGGTGCCGGTGTTCGCCTACCTGGTGCCGGTGCTGCTGCTGTTCGGGTTCAGCCCGGTGTCGGCGATGATCGCGACGATCGTCTACGCGATGCCGCCGATGGTGCGCGTAACCCTGCTCGCGCTCGAGGAAGTCGGCACCGAGGTCATCGAGGCCGGAACCATGGCCGGTTGCTCGCGCCTGCAAATCCTGTGGAAGGTCAAGCTGCCGTCGGCCAAGCGTTCGCTGATGGTCGGCGTCAACCAGGTCGTCATGCTGTCGTTGAACATGGTTATCATCGCGTCGATGATCGGCGCCGGCGGGCTGGGTTTCGACGTGCTCAGCGCATTGCGCCGGCTCAAGATCGGCGAGGGTATCGAGGCCGGCGTCGCGATCACGCTGCTGGCGATCGCGCTCGACCGCCTGAGCCAGGCCTACGCCAACCGCCCGCACGACTCGCGCAGCCTGCAGGGGCGCAATTGGCTGCAGCGGCATCCGCACGCATTCGCGTTCGCCGGCATCGTCGGCGTGACCTGGTTTGTCGGCATCTGGCTGCCGGGTCTGAACGCCTTCCCCGAGGCCTGGCAGATCACGACCGGCGCGTTTTGGGGCGACCTCGTGCGTTACGTCAACGTCAATTTCTTCGACGAACTCGAGGCGTTCAAGAATTTCCTGTTGCTCAACGTGATGATCCCGTTCAAGCGGTTTCTGCTGTCGCTGCCGTGGATCACGGTGGTCGCCGCGGTCGGACTCGCCGGCTGGCAGCTCGGCGGCTGGAGGCTTGGCGCACTGACCGCGAGCCTGGCCGCGTTCGTCGCGGTCGTCGGCCTCTGGGACAAGGCGATGGTCACGCTGTACCTGTGCGGCCTGTCGGTCATCATCGCGAGCCTGATCGGCATCCCGATCGGCATTCTCGCCGCGCGCAACGACCGCCTGCACCAGGTCGTCAGCGTGATCATCGATACGCTGCAAACGCTGCCGAGCTTTGTCTACCTGATGCCCGTCGTGATGCTGTTCCGGGTCGGCGACTTCGCCGCGATGCTCGCGGTCATCGCCTACGCGATCACGCCGGTGATCCGCTACACCGACCACGGCATCCGCCAGATCTCGCCCGCCCTGATCGAGGCGTCGGTCCAGTCCGGTTGCACCCGCGGTCAACTGTTGCGCAAGGTACAGATTCCGCTGGCGTTGCCGCACATCATGCTCGGCATCAACCAGACGATCATGATGGCCTTGTCGATGCTCGTCATCACCGCGCTGGTCGGCACCCGCGAACTCGGCCAGGAAGTCTACATCGCGCTGACCAAGGCCGACACCGGCCGCGGCATCGTCGCCGGCGTCTGTGTCGCCTTCATCGCGATCATTTCCGACCGCCTGATCGGCGCGTGGGCGGCGCGGCGCAAGCGCGAGTACGGGCTCGAATGACATGAACGATCGCAACCAACTACCGCGCGACGCGCGCATCGTCATCGTCGGCGGCGGCATCATCGGCTGCTCGACGGCGTACCATCTCGCCAAGATGGGCGTCAACGACGTCGTGTTGCTCGAACAGCACAGGCTGACCTCGGGCTCGACCTTCCACGCCGCCGGGCTGGTCGGCCAGCTTCGCACCAACGCCAATATCACGCAGCTTCTCGGCTACTCGGTCGAGCTCTACCGCACGCTCGAAGCCGAGACCGGGCTCGCGACCGGCTGGAAGATGAACGGGGGGCTCAGGCTCGCCTGCAACGAGGACCGCTGGACCGAGGTCAGGCGGCAGGCGACGACCGCGCACTCGTTCGGCCTCGACATGCATCTGCTGTCGCCGCGCGAGGCGCAGGAAATCTGGCCGGTCATGCAGATCGACGATCTGGTCGGCGCGGCCTTCCTGCCGACCGACGGCCAGGCCAATCCGTCCGATATCACCCAGTCGCTCGCCAGCGGCGCGCGCAAGGCCGGCGCCAGGATTGTGGAGGAGACGCGCGTCACCGGCTTCGAGCTCGACGGCGACGTGGTGCGCGCGGTGCAAACCGACCGTGGCGACATCCGCTGCGAACGCGTCGTGATCTGCGGCGGGCAATGGTCGCGCGCGCTCGGGCAGCTCGCTGGCGTCAATATTCCGCTCGTGTCGGTGCAGCACCAGTACCTGGTCACCGAAAAGATCGACGGCGTGCCGCCGGAGCTGCCGACGCTGCGCGATCCCGACCGGCTGACCTATTTCAAGGAAGACGTCGGCGGGCTGGTCATGGGCGGCTACGAGCCGAACCCGATCCCGTGGGCCGAGAACGGCATTCCCGACGGCTTTCACTTCACGCTGCTCGACAACGACTGGGATCATTTCGAGCCGCTGCTCGAGCAGGCGATCGCGCGCGTGCCGGCGCTCGCCGAGGCCGGCATCCGGCAGATGTACAACGGCCCCGAGAGTTTCACGCCGGACGGCAACTTCATCCTCGGGCTCGCGCCCGAGCGCGACAACGTCTTCGTCGGCGCCGGCTTCAACGCCTTCGGCATCGCCTCGGGCGGCGGCGCCGGCATGGCGCTCGCCGAGTGGGTGCACAAGGGCGAGCCACCGTTCGACCTGTGGCCGGTCGACATTCGCCGTTTCGGCAAGCCGCACGCCGACGTCGACTGGGTGCGGCGGCGCACGCTCGAGGCCTACGCGCGACATTACACGATGGCGTGGCCGCACGAGGAAAACCGCTCGTGCCGGCCGTGCCGGCGTTCGCCGCTCTACGAGATGCTCGGGAAGCAGGGAGCGTCTTTCGGCGAAAAGCTCGGCTGGGAGCGGCCGAACTGGTTTGCCGCGAGGCCGGCCGACGCCGTCGACGAATACGGCTTCGGCCGGCAGAACTGGTTCGACGCGGTCGGCGCCGAGCATCGCGCCGCGCGCGAGCGGGTCGCGCTGTTCGACCAGTCGTCGTTCGCCAAGTACCGCGTGCGCGGGCCCGACGCGGCGCGCGCGCTCGGCGGGATCTGCGCCAACCGCGTCGACGTCGCGCCGGGGCGGGTGGTCTACACGCAGATGCTCAATCACCGCGGTGGCATCGAGTGCGACCTGACCGTGACCCGCGTCGCCGCCGACGAGTTTTACCTCGTCACGGGTACCGGCTTCGCGACCCACGATTTCGACTGGATCAGGCGCCACCTGCCGGCCGACTGCGACGCGCGCCTCGACGACGTGACGTCGGCGTGGGCGGTATTGACGCTGATGGGACCGAGGTCGCGCGAGTTGCTGCAGTCGCTGGTGCGCACCGACCTGGCGAACGACGCGTTCGCGTTCGCGACGATGCAAACCCTCGCGCTCGAGGGCGCGGCCGTGCGCGCGCTGCGCGTCAGTTATGTCGGCGAACTCGGCTGGGAACTGCACGTGCCGGTCGAATTCGCCGCGGTCGTCTACGAGTCGCTGATGCGGGCGGGCGAGGCGCACGGCATCGCCAACGCCGGCTACCGCGCGATCGAATCGCTGCGCCTCGAGAAAGGCTACCGCGCGTGGGGCGCCGATATCGGCCCCGACTATACGCCGCTCGAGGCCGGCCTGGGCTGGGCCGTCGACCTGAAATCCGAACGCGTATTCATCGGCCGCGACGCGATCCTCGCGCAGCGCGAGCGGCCGCTCGCGAAAGTGCTCGCGACGTTCACCGTACCGGGCCGCGACACGGTGCTGCTCGGCCGCGAGACGATCTATCGAGACAACGAGCGCGTCGGCTGGCTCGCGAGCGCCGGCTGGGGTTACACCCTGGAGACCAACATCGGTCTCGGCTACGTGCGCGACCGGCGCGGCGTCGACCGAGAATACCTGCAGGCAGGCAGCTATGAACTCGAAGTCGCCGGCGAGCGCGTCGCGTGCGAACTCCACCTCGAGCCGCTCTACGACCCAAAAATGTGCAAGCCGAAAAACTGAGGCCTGGCCGATCGTCTCGTGCCTCGACCGCGGGGCTGCGGGTAGTTCTGTCATCCCGCGGCTCGACCGCGGGATCCAGTGTTTAGAACCAGGTTCGAGAAACTGGCAAGAAACCCTGGATCCCGGCTTTCGCCGGGATGACGAGATAGTTGTCATCTCGCGGCTTGACCGCGGGGCTGCGGGTAGTTCTGTCGCCCCGCGGCTCGACCCGAAGTGTCGGACCGGCGGGTTCCGGCAAGCAGTCCGCCGAATCGATCGGATCGGTCGCAATCGCAGGGCAAAGCCCTCGGGGGAGTATCCGCGAGGGCAGGTCGACGCTGCCCGGCCATCACGATTCGAGCCGCGGTTTGATCGAAATAATATTTGCATTTGACGCAGCGCGGCTATAGTCTTCGCGACGCTAGCTGTTTGCCTCGCATTCAACCGCGTTTTCGGTTTCGGCCGGAAGACTCATTGAATTAATCGTCAGATTGCGCGGCAGAGGGTCGCGATATCCCGGCTACGGGCTTTTTTAAATTCGAGCACCAGGACTACACATGTCAGAAACACAATCAGGAACCGTCAAGTGGTTCGACGACGCCAAGGGATATGGTTTTATCCAGCGTGAACAGGGAAAAGATCTGTTTGTTCATTTCAATTCGATCACGGGCGAAGGCCATAGAACGCTGGTTGAAGGCCAGCGTGTCGAGTTCACCGAGGTGGCCGGCAAGAAAGGGCCGCAGGCCGAAAACGTAAAGCCGTTGTAGTCGCTGAAAGTATACGGCCCGGTCGGCTGAGTTCGGCGGGGCGGTTACAAGCGTTCGAAGGCACCTTCTCTTGATCACTTTATCCGTTCGCGGGCTCCCCGGCTCCACCTCGGAACAATCGCTCGCCAAACTGTTTTCCGAGTTCGGCGTGGTGCATTCGCTGAGCATCGTGCGCGACATGTTCACGGGTAAATGCCGCGGTTTCGCGAGCGTCAAAATGGAAGGACACGAGGCCAAGCTGGCCATTGCCGGGCTGAACAACCGGGAATTCGACGGCTCGGTAATTCGGGTCGAGAAAGAAAGAGAAAGGCGCGGCTCGTTCAGGAGACGGCGCTAGACGCCTCGAAATAATCTAGTCGTCGAAGTCGAGCGACGCGATTATTTCGTTCAGTTTGAATTGCTGGCCGCCCTGTTCCTGCAGGTTGGCGTTGTCCTTGGCCAGCGCAATCTCCCTCTGCCTGATCTTTTCGATGTATTGCGCATTGCAATCGGCCACCGCCTGTTTGACCTGCGCGAAGTGCGCCGGGATCGTATCGATGTCGTTGACGTAGCTGCCGATGATGCGGCGGCCACCCTTTTCGACCTTGGCCAACGGGCTGACATGGCGACCGAAGGCGTTGAAGTCCTCGCACCATTCTTCGGGCGCGTCTTCCGACAGTCGATAGAAAAGATCGATGTAGGCTTCCTTGCGAATCCGGGGCGGGCGGTCGGGATCGATACCGACTATCCTGATTTCTTTGAACGATGTCATGATTCTGGGTTCCTGAGTGGGCTGCACGTTTGCAGGGATCGGCGACGGATCATCCTCCGACATCGCGTGTTCCCCGCGCACGCGCTATTTTTTCGCCGTCCTGCGGGTCGCGTAGACGGAATATCCGTGCAAGGCTCGCTCATTGAGATTGTCGGCGAACTCGTCGGCATAACGCGTTACCGATTTCAGGCTGCCGGAGCGGATACCCGAGATCGGCGAGGACCCGTGGCCGATGGTATATCGATACCAGGTGCCACCGGACAGGCCCCTCGGCGGATCGGTCCTGACGACCTCGGTCACGACGAATTTCCGGTCATACGAAGAGTCGGTTGAATCGGCCATGCCGGATGTCCGATCAGGCCGCGATGCGCCGACGCGAGCCGGACCGGCGACGCCGTTTCTTCGGATTCGCTTTGGCGGTAGCGGCGGGCGCGGCAACGGATAAATCGGAGCTAAAACCCGACACGACCTGGCGCGGGATCTCGCGCTTGATGAAGCGCTCGATGTCACGCAGCTGCGCGCTTTCCTCGCCGCAAACCAGCGAGATCGCCTGGCCGCCGCGTCCCGCGCGACCGGTGCGGCCGATTCGATGCACGTAGTCCTCGGCAACCTGCGGCAACTCGTAGTTGACCACGTGCGGCAATTGCTCGATGTCGAGCCCGCGCGCGGCGATGTCGGTCGCGACCAGCACCCGTACCTTGCCCGATTTGAAACCGGCCAGCGCCTCGGTGCGCGCGCTCTGGCTCTTGTTGCCGTGAATCGCGGTCGCGGCGATGCCGTCGGCATTCAACTGTTTCGCGAGGCGGTTGGCGCCGTGCTTGGTGCGGCCGAAGACGAGCACCTGCCGCCAGTCGTTGGAACCGATCAGCATGGACAGCAGCTCGCGTTTGCGCGTCTTCTCGACCGGGTGAATCACCTGCTGGATGCTCTCGACGGTATTGTTGTGCCGCCCGATTTCGACCCGCTCGGGTGAATTCAGCAGGCCGTCCGCGAGCTGTTTGATCGGCTCGGGAAAGGTCGCCGAGAACAGCAGGGTCTGTTTTCGTTCGGGCAGATAGGTGAGCAGTTTACGGATGTCGCGAATGAACCCCATGTCGAGCATCCGGTCGGCTTCGTCGAGCACCAGCACCTCGACCCGCGACAGGTCCACCGAACGCTGGTTGACCAGGTCCAGCAGGCGGCCGGGCGTGGCGACGAGGAAATCGACACCGCGCGCGAGCCTGTCCTTTTGCGGATTGATGTTGACGCCGCCGAAAACCGCCAGCGATTTGAGCTGCATCCAGCGGCCGTAGTCCTCGACGCTGCGGTTGACCTGCATCGCGAGTTCCCGAGTCGGGACGATGACGAGCGCGCGTACCGCACGCGGGTTATTGCGTTGCCCTCCCGGTCGATTGAGGCGCTGCAGTATGGGCAGCGTGAAGCCGGCGGTCTTGCCGGTGCCGGTTTGCGCGCTACCCATCAGGTCGCGGCCATCGAGGATCAACGGGATGGCTTGCGCCTGGATCGGGGTCGGCGTTTCGTAACCTTTATCGGCAACGGCGCGGACGAGCTCGGGCCTGAGGCCGAGAGACGAAAATGACATTGGGTTTGGTTCTCCAGAAATCCACCTGCCGGGCGCGTTCGCGCCGGTTCGCGGTCTGGGTGGATTGGTATCGGGTCAGCAGGGAATCGAGGGGATTACCGGATGAGCGGCGGTGTCGACCGAATGACACCGAAGATTCAATGGAGTATACGCGAATAATGCCTTGCCGTGGGATTTAAATCGCGCGGAATGGCGGTGGCGCGTGATTACGGCTACGACATTCAACGGAAGGCACAACTCGGTAAAGTTTCGGCAATCCGGGTCGGATTTGTTTCTGCTATGGGTGAATTAATCCGGGAATCAGTATTTGCCCATCGAGACGCTCGCCGGTATTTCTCGAGCTTCTGCTTTCGGCCAGTAACGGACGCTGGCAAGGATAAGCGGTATCGGGCATTGATTGAGAGTGTTGGAAAGGATTCAGTCAGATTTTCACGGTACAACAACCGTACGCCGTCGCAAGTTACCGCTCGCTATCTAATAGGATAGTGAAAAATGATGCCCATTCTTTCCTATACTCATGGTAAATCAATTATTGCTTCTGACCGTTGTTA
>JAHEKJ010000175.1 GCA_024638385.1 Gammaproteobacteria bacterium
CCGCCCCAGTTGGACGGGTCGCCCAGCAGCAGCGTGTACGGATCGACGTTGGCGCCGTCGGCGAAGACGTCCAGCGGTTCGGTGGCGACGCCACCGCCGCCACCGCCGCCGGTGTCGCAGTCGACGTTGGCGACATAGTCCGGCTCGAAACGGATGGTGGCGAAATCCGCGTTCCAGACGCCGTCGGTGAATACCAGGAACGGAGTATTGACGTTGCTGAAATCCGTGCCCGCCACCGCGAAACAAGCGAGCGGCACCGCCAGTTCATGCCACTGGCCGTCGGAGGCGGCGATGTAGGCCTCGGTCAGGTCCAGCGAGCCGATACACGGGAAGACGCAGTCGACGCGCGTCGTGACGGTGCCCGTCGGGGCCGCATCCGCCCTGACGTTGAACACCAGCGCGCCGTTCGGCGCATTGAGGTAGGGGGTCAGGTCGAGACCCTCGGCGGGGCTGCCCTGCGAATAGACCTGGCCCGGACCGCCGCTCCAGTCGATGTTGATACCGCCGAACTGGAAGGTCGGGCTGTCGACCCGCGGTCCGGCGCTGACGTTGACCAATGCCGTCACGTTGTTCGGATCGGACAGGTTGACCGCGGTGCCACCCCAGTTGGACGGGTCGCCCAGTTGCATGGTCCACGGATCGATGTTGCCGCCCTGAACGAAGATTTCCAACGGCTCGGTGGCGACGCCGCCGCCCCCGCCGTCGCCGCGCTGGCCGCAGCCGCGGTCGCCGGAAGTCTCTTCGAGCACGCCCAGCAAGACGTCGTCCTCGAAACTCAGGCCGTAACCGAACGCGAACAGCGCTTCGTCCCGCTCGTCTTCGTTCAGCGGCGTCTGGCAATCGCTCGCCGGCCAGGAAAAGGCCAGTTTCCCGGTGAAATCATGTTTCCATTTTTTTCTCTTGTCATCGTCGTCATCGTCGTCGTCATCGTCGTCGCGGCCGGCAAACAGCACCTCGGCGATGCCGCCCCCCTCGCTGCCCGGCAACCACGCGGCGACGAATGCGTTCGACCGGTTGAGTTCCTTGTTGACGTGGAGCGGACGTCCCGCGACCCACAGCGTCACGGTGGGCACGCCGGCATCGACCAGCGTCTGCAACGCGGCGAGATCCTCCGGATGCCGCCTGGCGTGTTCGAGCGTCTGATTTCTGCGGATATCGCCGAGACCCTCGGCGTAGGGCGTCTCGCCGATGGCGACGATGGCCACATCGTACTGGTTCAGCATGGCGCCCGACAGGTCTTCGACCAGCTCGGCATGAGGCGCGACGTCGGCGATGCCTTCATAGATCGACGTGGCCCCGGGGAAATCGTCGTTGGTGTTGCCGGTGCCCTGCCAGGTAATCGTCCAGCCGCCGCTCTGGTTGGCAATGTTGTGTGCGCTCTTGCCGGTGACCAGGATGCGCGCATGGCGGTTCAGCGGCAGGATATTGTCGTCGTTCTTCAGCAGCACCAGCGACTCCCGCACCGCCTGGCGCGCGACCTTGCGGTGCTTCTTCTTGCCCAGCAGATCGTCCCTGGCGCAAGCGGTGTGCGAGGGCATCTTCTTGAACAGGCCCATCAGCACCTTGTTGCGCAGCACCCGCAGCACGGCGTCGTCGATGCGTTCGATCGGGATGATGCCGTCGAGGACCTGTTGCTTCGTGGTCTCGATAAAGGCGGGCCAGTCGAAGGGCACCATGAACAGGTCGATGCCGGCGTTGACGGCCTTGGGGCAGTTACTGTTGGTGCAATTGACGCCTTCGTCCGTGACCTGGCCGTGGCCGTTCCAGTCGGAAATGACGTGGCCGCTGAATCCGAGCGTATTTTTCAGAATGTCGTCGATCAGGTAGCGGTTGCCGTGCATCTTTTCGCCGTTCCAGCTGCTGAACGACGGCATGGCCGACATGACGCCGGCCTCGAGCCCGTCGAAGTACGGCAGGCCGTGAATATTAAGCAGGTCTTCTTCCGACGCCTCGGTATTGCCCTGGTCCTTGCCGTCGGTGGTGCCGCCGTCGCCGACCCAGTGTTTGATGGTGGCCGCGACATCACACTCGCCCAACCGGCCCTGCAGCCCCTCGATCAGCGGGGTCGCCAGTCGATTGACCAGCGCGGGGTCTTCGGAATAGCTTTCATAGGTACGACCCCAGCGATCGTCGCGCGCCACGGCCACGGTCGGTGCGAACACCCAGGGCTGACCCGTGGCCCGGGTTTCCCGGGCGGTGATCTTGCCGATCTTGCGCATCAGTTTCGGGTTGTTGGCCGCGCCCAGGCCGATGTTGTGCGGAAACAGCGTGGCGCCGATCACGTTGTTGTTACCGTGCACCGAGTCGATGCCCCAGATCGGCGGGATGCCGCAGCCGTCCATGCCGGCCCGCCAGTAGGCGTCGGCCAGGTCGCGCCAGACCTGCGGACTGGAATTCTTGTCGAGGTTGGGCCAGGATCCGCCGCCGTTCAGCACCGAGCCGAGACAGTACTGCTTGACATCGGCGGGCGTCACCGCCTGGATTTCTCCCTGGGTTATCTGCCCGATTTTTTGCTCCAGGGTCAGGCCGGACAGGATCTCCCTGGCCGTCTTTTCGGCTTTTCTAATACGCCCCTTGCCCACCGGGGGCTGGTTTTCCAGCACCGGCCAGTCGAACAGGATACCGCGTGGTTCGTCTTTTTTCGCGACGACATTTCCCGCGGCCAACGCGAGCGCGAGTCCGACCAGGAACGGCCAGGATATTAATAGGCGATTGCTGCAGCGCATGATGATTCCCCCGATTGTTATTAGCCCTCCGCGATCATCGGCATCCGCACTCTATCGAGCAATGAAAGCGATCCGAAAGCCCTCGCATCCTAGCATCGATCTGGCTCGAAGTATCGGGGTTCGCAGTCGTCGCCGCGAATAAATGTGTCGCCGTCAGGTGCGTGCCGCTTCGAATGCGGCCCAGGCCTCGGCGAAGGCGTCGAAGTCGAAACCCGGCTGCCGCGAGGGCTCGCGCGCGGCGATCTTTTCGGTCAGCGCGTAGCCGAAGACGGCCGCTTTGCCGGGTGCCGAGCACAGCATCTCGTGCCGCGGGTGAAATCGGCGAAACCGCGCTTGCCCCGGGCAACCTCGATTGCGTTGCAGACCGGCGGCGTGTCGACTTCGCGCAGCATTTTGAACAGGTTTTCTGACATTATTCCTCCAGCCAGCGATGCAGCGCCGTCGTCCTCGGCCGAAACCACCCCGAGCGGTTGCCTCAGCCACGGGATGCGGCCCGAATCGCCGCGATGTGCCATCGACCAGATCCACACCAGCGGCCACGGTAGATGCAACATGAACAGGCTGACCCAGCCGGCGCCGCGAATCGCGTCCTGTTGCGGATGATTGCGCTCGCGTGCGAGCCGGAACGGAACTTTCAGTTATTGCAATGAGGCGGTAGAACAGCAACAGGCCGGCGAAGAGCAATATCCCTAAAGCGATGGTGTCGAGCATATCGGCCTCCGGTCGATCAATGCTTCGCTACCGCTGAGTACAGTCAAGCGGGAGACCGGATTTAGTTAACTATTTTGCTTCTCTCGATTCGCCGTTCAGGGCCTCGTCAAGGCTCATCCTTGGGTGGCGCCTGGCCCTCGTTGTCGCGATCGATCGCGCCCGCGGCGGCGTGCGCCGCTTCCTTCGGCGACGTCGCCTCGACCAGCACCCGACGCGGCGCAAACTTGATGCCCTGCTTTTCGAACTCGCGCTGGATGCGGGTATAGGCCTCGCGCCGAATGAGGTATTGCTGTCCCGGCACCGCGGTGAACTTGAAGCGGATGATCAACGCCGAATCATCCATCCGGTTGACCCCCTGGGATTTGACCGGCGCCAGCATCAGCGGGCCCCATTGCGGATCTTCCATCATTTCGAGGCCGATGCGCTTGATCAGCTTGCGCACCTTCTCGATGTCGGTTTCGAACGGCAACCGCAGCTCGCATTTCATGATCGCCCAGTCGCGGCTCCAGTTGGTCAGGGTCAGGATTTCGCCGTAAGGGACGGTATGCACGGGACCATTGTGGTGACGCAGCTGAAACGAGCGGATCGATATTCTTTCGACCGTGCCGCGGACTTCGCCGATGACGACGTACTCGCCGATGCGAAACGCGTCGTCGAGCAGGTAGAACAGGCCCGAGACGATGTCGCGCACCAGCGTCTGCGCGCCGAAGCCGATCGCGATGCCGACCACGCCGGCGCCGGCGATCAGCGGGCCGATGTTGACGCCGAGCGCCGACAGGCAGATCAGCGTGGTGATGACGATCAACGTGATCTGAATCGATGCCCGGACCAGTGGCAGCACGGTCTCGAGCCGGGTGCCGCCGAGTCCGCCGGCCTCGGCCTCCTCGTTGTCCGCCTCCGGCCCGCGCTCGTCCTCGAGCCTGCGCTCGATCGAGATCCGGATCACGCCCCACAACGCCCAGGCGAGCAGGATCGAGATAGCGATGTCGAACAGCGCGCCGGCGAAGCGTTCGCCGATCAGAATCGCGCTGATCGCCTCGACGTCGATATTCCACAGGCGCACGAAGATCGCGAGGATCGCCAACCCCAGCAGGATCCGGGCGTAGCGCAGCGCGGTCGCGATGTAGCCGGAGCTGAAATCGGGCGTCGTCTCGGGCTGCGTCGTGCCGGATTCGGCCGCGACGGTCGAGGCCGAGATGCTGGCGTCGACGATTTTCGACTCGGCATCCGCTTCGGCCTTTGGCCGGACTTCGAAGTAATTGACGATCAGGCGTTTCAATCCCGCGTCGAAGAACGGAATCATGACGAATAGCAAAAGGCTGCCGAGCCCCGGCACCAGCGACGACTCGCCGGTTGCGGCGCGCCGGCCCATCGCCATCAGCCAGATGATCAGCAGGTAGGCGATCGTCAGAATCCACCAGACGCGCGCGAGCAGCGCGCGGCCACCGCCGATCTCGTCATCCGGGCCCGCGATCAGCCGCGTGCCGTATGCACGCAGGCGCACGACCAGCGCGACGACCAGCACGAAAAAGAGCCCGCTGAAGACGATGCGCAGCAGCAGGTCGGTTTCGGCATCGACGCCGTAGGCGCTGGCGATCTGGATCAATGGTTGCGGCAATAACAGCGCGGCCATCAGGATCAGCGCCCAGCCCCAGGCCTGGCGCGCGGCGTTCTCGCTGACGTCGACGAGACGCGACTCGGGATCGCCGGGTGCCGCGACCTGGCGCACCGCCAGCAGCACCAGCTTGATCAGCAGCACGCAC
>JAHEKJ010000176.1 GCA_024638385.1 Gammaproteobacteria bacterium
CGGCGCATGCCGGGTCGTCGGCGGCGATGTCGTCGAGCAGCGTGCCTGGCGGCAGCGCGAGATACAGTTGCCTGAGCGCATCGCCGGCCCGCGGCAGGGCGAAGCCGCGATTGCGCTCGAGGAACGGCGAGCCGATGAAGCGGAGGCTGCCGTCGGATTTTTTCCGTTGCAGCGGAAGCATGGCGCCGGGGCTGTCCGGATCGTCCGTCAGCACGTGCAGCGCGAACTCGGCCGGATCCAGAAAGTTGATCCGCAGCGCCCACACGTCGTACAAACCGGCCGGCTCGACCAGTTTTTTCCACAGGGACTCGGCGCCGACGGCATCGCTGATGACTTCGGGTTCAGTCAAGAGTGTTAGCGGATTTCGTTAGTGTTTTTGAGTCCACGATTCGCGACCGGCGTGGTGGAGGAATCGAAGTATAAATCTTGCCCCGATCATGCCGGAGCTGTGCAGTTTACCCAATCTTCCCGGGCAGAAACCAGAATTTTTGTCACCCTGGTTGTCGGCGTATGTTTTTTAATGTTGACATGTCATCAATAATTTGTCAGCATTCGTGCATGAATGCGATCCCGAAAAAACGGGGCCGCCCGAGTACCTCACCGCTGACTCGCGCCGAGCAACTCCGGCAAGCCAAGCGCGCGCAACGCCGGCGGGAACGCCGGGCGGGGCTGTCAACGGTCGAACTGCGCTTGCCGGAAGAACTGGCCGATCGCTTGCGCATCGCTTCGAGAGCGACCGGGTTCGAGGCGGCACTAAATGAATTTCTCGACGCTCAGCTGGTCGACCTGGAGCGCTGGCCCGCGCTGCGCGAACTCGCCTGGAACCGGGCCGATCGCTGGATCCTGGCTCGCGATGCGCTGGCGCTGTACGAACGTAACTGGCGCTTCGTCGATACCCTTCGACTCGAACCGGATGAGCGGAAATTGATCGATCGCCTGAAGCAGGAATTCGGCGGCGGGATGTTGCATGCCTGAGCGAGGCTTCGTTCGCCCGGTCCACCGGCAGGTGCAGACCATTCTGACACGGCTCGACAGCGATTTTATGGCACGCGCAAGATGTTATTTCGGTGGCGGCACGCGCATCGTCCTCGAGCTCGGTGAATACCGCGAGTCTCGCGACATCGATTTTCTCTGCGCGGATCGCGACGGTTATCGCCAGTTGCGCGAGACCGTCACGGAGACTTCGCTGGGCGCCCTTCAGGCAGCGAATATTACGCTGGCGCGCGAGGTGCGCGCCGATCAGTACGGGATTCGCACTTTCGTCGAGCACGGCGATATCAGAATGAAATTCGAAATCATCAGGGAATCCCGGGTCGACCTCGACGGCGAAACGGTCGCGGGCATACCCGTAGCATGCCTGTCGCGCATTCATTGCTTCGCGGAAAAGTTTCTGGCAAATGCGGATCGCGGGCTCGATACCTCGACGTTGTCGCGCGATATCGTCGATCTGGCCTTCATGGTCGAAGGCTGGGCGCGCGAAGACGCGAAGTCCGGTTTGACGATTGCGAAAGCGGCCTATGGCGGTGCGGTCGCGCGCGCGCTCGCGGCCGTCACCGCTAAACTGCGCGAGGACAGGCTTTACAAAAACCGCTGTATCGACGGGCTTGCCATTTCCGCCCCGAAAACCTTGACCGCCGGTCTCCGCGCGCTGGCGCGGCTGACTTGATTCGGCGGACGTCTTCCGTCTTGCCGGGGCCACGCGGAGACATTTCGAAACCGTTGCGCGAAAACTGTCGCTGTAGTCAACTCCGCGGCAGCTTGTTCTCGGGATCGTAGAGCGGCCGGTAGCCGACCGCGGCGACGCGCAGCGTGAACTGCTCGCCGAGGTAGTCGGTCAGCAGCTCGCGGCCTTCCTCGCAGTAGTCGACCGGCAGCCAGCCGAGGCCGATGTTCTTGCCGAGGCTCGGGCCGTAGGCGATGCTGGAGAGATACGAGCGCCGCCCCTTCGCGTCGATCGGAACCTCGCCGGTCTGCGGATCGATCAGCGGCAGCTGCCCGACCGGGTAACGTGCGATGCCGTTCGAATCGACATTGTCGTCCATCACCAGCGTGCACAGGTACGCGGCATGCTTTTCGAGCTCGCGCTGCTCGAGGTAGGCCGTCTTGCCGTGGAAGTCGGCGTCCTTGACCTTCGGCCGCGCGAGGCCGGCCTCGTAGAGGTTGTATTCGGTCAGCAGGTCGGCGTTCTGCAGCCGCAGGCTCTTCTCCATGCGCCGGCTGTTGGCGTAGGTCTCGACGCCGACCGGGGTCGCGCCCTCGGCATGGACGAGGTCCCACAGCGACAGGCCGTAGCTGAAATCGACGTGCAGTTCCCAGCCCTGCTCGCCGACGTACGAAATGCGAAATGCCTCGACCGGGATGCCCTTGAGCGTCAGCCGCCGGGTCGCCGCGAACGGGAAGTTCTCGTCGTCCCACGCGGCCGGGTCGTCGGCGATCGCCTGGATCGTCTTGCGCGCGTTCGGTCCCCAGACGCCGAGGCAGGCAACGTGATCCGAGCGGTCGTCGATGTAGACGTTCCAGCCGTTATCCTGCGCAATGCGCTGCAACCAGATGAAATCGCGATGCCCGGCGTCGGCGCCGTCGATCACGCGGAATCGGTCCTTGCCGTGGCGGATCACGGTCAGGTCGGCGCGCACGCCGCCGCGCTTGTCGAGGAAATGCGTGTAGATGCCCTTGCCGATCGGCGTGTCGCCGCCGATTTTCGCGACGCAGGCGAATTCCATCAAGGCCTCGGCGTCGGGGCCGAGCACGTCGAACACCGCGAAGTGCGACAAATTGATCATGCCGACGTCGTCCGACATCGCCAGCTGCTCGGCGTTCGACACGCGCCAGAAGTGGCGATTGTCCCATTCGTGCTCGCGCACCGGCACCTTGTCGGCGTATTTTTCGAGCAGGTGCTCGTTCGACTTGTAGCCGTGCGCGCGCTCCCAGCCGGCGAGTTCCATGAAGTAGCCGCCGAGTTCCTGCTCGCGCGCCCAGAACGGGCTGCGGCGCAGGTTGCGGCCCTTGGTATAGGGCTCGCGGTTGTGCACCGCCGGGTTGTAGATCTTGAACGCCGACTCGAAGCAGCGATCGTGGATGTACGACGGCGTCTTCTGGATCGGGTAGTGGCGCGCGGTGTCGATGCCGAAGTAATCCATCTCGGCGACGCCGTCGGTCATCCAGTCGGCGAGCACTTTCGCAATGCCGGGCGCGTCCTTGACCCAGACCGCGACCGCGTACCACAGGCCGCGCGTCCGCGCCGATTCGCCGATCGACGGGCCGCCGTCGGAAGTGACCTGCAGCAGGCCGTTGAACGAATGGTCGTCCTTGTAGCCGAGTTCGCCGAGGATCGGCGTCAATTCCATCGCGCGTTCGAGCGGCTCCATGATCTGCTCGAGCTCGAGGTCGCGCTGCGACGGCGACCAGTGGGTCTCGCCTTTCTCGGGCAGGTCGCGCGGGTGCACCAGGCGCGGTTCCTTCTCCTCGTAATAACCCCACTCGATCTGGCCGCCCTCGGGCGTGGTCGGGTCGCCGGTATCGCGCATGTAGGCCGAGTTGCCCTGGTCGCGCAGCAGCGGGTAGCCGATGTCCTTGCCGGTGCCGGCGAACTCCTCGTAGGGACCGAAGAACGACAGCGGGTGGTCGACCGGCATGACCGGCAGGTCCTCGCCGGCCATCGCGGCGAGCGTCCGGCCCCACAGGCCGGTGCAGACGACGACGGTGTCGGCGGCGATGTAGCCGCGGCTGGTCTCGACGCCGACGACGCGGCCCTCTTTGATATCGAGCCCGGTCGCGGTGGTGTTGGCCCAGGATTGCGCCTTGCCGGTCTTGACCGCGGCGTCGACCAGCACGCCGACCACGGTTTGCGAGCGCGGCTTGACGAGGCCGGCGTCGGGGTCCCACAGCGCGCCCTGGATCATGTCTTCTTCCAGCAGCGGAAATTTTTCTTTCGCCTCGGCCGCGCTGATCATTTTGGCATTGGTGCCGAAGGCCTTGCCGGAGGCGACCTTGCGCTCGAGTTCCATCATGCGGTCGTCGTCGCCGACGCGCGCGACCTCGAGCCCGCCGCAGCGCTCGTAGTGGCCGAGCCGGTCGTAGAACTCGATGCTGTAATGCGTCGTGTAGCAGGTGAACTTGCTGTGATCGGTGGCGTAGCAGAAGTCCGACGCGTGCGAGGTCGAGCCGCAGTCGGTCGGGATCGAGGTCATGTCGATGCCGACGACGTCGTCCCAGCCGCGCTCGAGCAGGTGATGCATGACCGACGCGCCGACGATGCCGCCGAGGCCGACGATTACGATGTTGGCTTTTTCCGGGAACTGTGCCATGAATTTTCTCCTTCCGGCGTCCTCTCGGCGTTGCCGACTAAAGTGCGCTCAATCTGGTTTCGCCTCTTGCGGGTAATCGGATAACCGGCGATCACGCGCCACGGCGTCGACGATTTCCCGTCGGCACGGTAGCCCGACGCAGTCGGGGGCGAATCGGTTGTGATCCGAACATTTGCAATTTCGAATCCGTGCGGCTAGGCACCTTTCGCCCGTGCGCACGACTTGCCGAAGTATAAACATCCGCTTTTCGTTTCTACAACCACTTTGGGACCGTGCCGTCGCGGGTCCGTTCAAGCGTGTCGCATCTGAAATCCCGGCCGAATCTCGTCGTGCCCGTTCGATCGATGGGGGTATACTGCCCGCCGGTTCCCCACTCTACTGGCGAAGCGTTGAAAGACCTGTCGGATCGGATCAAGGCATTGGGCCCGCTGAGCAAGGCCACGATCGCGCTCGTGATCTACTCCGGCTTCATTCACGCCTGGGCGGCTTACGCGGGAGTCTACTTCGACGCCAGGCTCGCAAACGGACTGGTCGTCGCCGGCTACCTCGGCAAGATCAACTGGTCGCTGTTCCCGCTCTGGTGGCTGTTCCTGGCGACGCTGGTCTATCTTTCGTGGAATCCGTTTATCTCGACCTGGCGCGACATGCAGGCGAAGGGAATGCTGCGCAATCGCGACGGCGGGCCGGCCGGCGCCGGTGACGTGTCGGTGCTTTGCGCGCGTCTCGGCCGCTACCGGGCGGGATTGCTGGTCGTCGCGCTGCTGGCATCGTCCGCGATCACTTACTTCGATACCGCGAATTTGCGAAACCTGTTCCAGTGTTACGGCAAGAGTTCCATCGGATTCGAAGCCGTCGCGCCCGCCCGTGGCGGC
>JAHEKJ010000067.1 GCA_024638385.1 Gammaproteobacteria bacterium
AAACCACCTTGGCGCCGGTGGAACGATCGATGCCGATCGCGTCGACCGGGCAGGCGCGCATGCACCAGGCCTCGTCACACTGGGTGCAGGTATAGGGCGCGAATCTTCCCTCGTGATGGAAGGTGAAGACCTTGATATAGGACTTGGCCGGGTTGAATACGCCGTAGTGCTCGTACGAGCAGGCCATCTCGCACTGCAGGCAGCCGGTACACTTCCCGGGGTCGATGTTGAGGGATTTGAGCATGTTTCCTCCGATTGCGTCGATTTTTTATCCCCCCCGGATACGATGCCGACGAACCGGGCGGAAAGCCTTTGTTCAGGGACGTAAAAATACCACTGTCGCCCCGCAATTTATAGCCCCGCGCGCGAAATTATTGGCCTTTCGCGGCCGAATTCGGTCGCGGGTCAAAAAAACCCGATCGAGAGCTACCATTTTGTCGCCGTCTGTGCCTCAATTACCGGCCCGAGGAGCTAAACTCATGACCATGAGCAGCAAAATCGAGCCCGCGGCGAGCTGCGTGGACCCGTTCAGCGAGAACCTGATGAGCCTCGACGACGCGCTCGCGCGTATCGCCGCGCGCGTGCGCCCGGTGCACGCCTGCGAGCGCCTGCCGATTCGCGAATGTCTTGGCCGGGTCAACAACGAGGCTGTCAAGTCGCCCTACGACGTGCCGCCGCATGCGAATGCGGCGATGGACGGCTTCGCGCTGGCGGTATCGAGTCTCACGGACGGCGAGATCGTCGAGCTCGACGAAATCGGCACCGCCTATGCCGGCGTGCCTTTCGAAGGTACCTGCGGTCCCGGGCAATGCGTGCGCATCATGACCGGCGCGCTGATTCCCGACGGTGCCGACGCGGTCGTCATGCAGGAGCAGGCCGAGGCCACCGCCGACGGCAAGGTTCGCGTCGACAGCGATCACCGCGAGGGCGAGAATATCCGCCGTGCCGGCGAGGACATCGCCAAAGGCGATATCGTCATCGACGCCGGCGCGCGCCTGAGCCCGGCCGACCTCGGCGTGCTCGCATCGCTCGGCATCGGCCAGCTGCAGGTCAAGCGCAAGCCGGTGGTCGCGTTCTTCTCGACCGGCGACGAGCTGATGTCGGTCGGCGAACCGCTCGAACCCGGCAAGATCTACGACAGCAACCGCTACAGCCTGCACGGCATGCTGTCGCGGCTCGCGGTCGACATCATCGACCTCGGCGTCGTGCGCGACAAGCCGGAGTCGATGCGCGCGGTGCTCGAAGCCGCGGCCGGGCGCGCCGACCTGATCATCAGCACCGGCGGCGTGTCGGTCGGCGATGCCGACTACATCAAGCCGGCGCTCGAGGATATCGGCACCACCGAATTCTGGAAGATCGCGATCAAGCCGGGCCGGCCGCTGACCCTCGGCCAGATCGACGCGAGCATTTTCATCGGGTTGCCGGGCAATCCGGTGGCAGTGATGGTGACCTTCAGCCAGTTCGTCGTGCCGGCGATTCAGGTGCTGGCCGGAACCGCCATGTCGCGACCCAAGCTGTTCAAGGCGCGCGCGCTGGATGCGCTGCGCAAGAAGGCCGGGCGCTACGAATTCCAGCGCGGCATCGCTTCGCAGGACGACAACGGCGACTGGCAGGTCGCGAAGAGCGGCAAGCAGGGTTCCGGGATCCTGACGTCGATGAGCCGCGCCAACTGCTTCATCGTGCTGCCGGATGCGAGCGAGGGCGTCGAGCCGGGCGACCTGGTGAACATCCAGTTCTTCGACTGGTCTCTGTAGGCATGGCCGAAATCCGCTACTTCGCCCGCCTCGCCGAGGAACTCGACTGCCGCGCCGAATCGCTCGAGCTGCCGCCCGGCTGCCGCACCGCGGCCGACCTCCTCGCGCTGCTGCGCGACCGCGGCGGCGCGTTCGCGACCGCGTTCGACGGCTCGACCCCGGTACTGGTCGCGGTCAACCAGGAAATGATCGACCCCGCCACCGCAATCTCCGACGCCGACGAAATCGCGTTCTTCCCCCCCGTCACCGGCGGCTGAACAATTAGGGGGACAGTTTACCTAACTACCGCAATTTAGTGGCGTATTGAAACTAAATTAGGGTAGTTAGGTAAACTGTCCCCCTAACTCGACAGGCGGCAAACCAATTCGGGGAGCTACTCGGGCACACCCGCTTTGCGCAGGGCGCCGACGTAGTGATCGATGTCGGATTGCCGCAGATAGATGCTTTCGCGTCGCTCCCTGCTCAGGCTGACATCGGGATTGATTGCCAGCGCTTCTTCGACCGACCAGGCGGCGTCGTCGAGCCGGCCGAGCTGGGCGTATAGCGCCGCCAGGTGCAGGTGGGTACGATCGAAAGCCGGATTGCGCTCGACGGCCAGCTCGAGGTATGGCAGAGCTTCCTCGTAGCGGCGCATCAGGAACAAGATTCGACCACTGATCGCACTGTAAACGCCGGTGCTCTGCGGGTTGATCCGTCTCGCCCTTTCCATCGCTGCGAGTCCTTGTTCGAATTTGCCCGAGTAGCTCGAAATAAAACCCAAGGTCGCAAATCCATCGGCGTAGTTCGGATGTACCTCGATCGTGCGTTGTGCCGCCTCGAACGCCGCCTCGTGCTCACGCTGCGACAGGTAGAGGAGGCTTCGCGTCAGGTATATCTGCGGGATCGAATCATCCAGCTCGACCGCTATATCAGCGTATTCCAGACCTGCCCGGATCGACTCGGCGCGGTTCCTCGACCAGAAGAAATTGACGTCGGTCGCATGTGTCAATGCAATGTTGGCGAAGGCGCGCGCATAGTTCGGATCGATTTCGGTCGCCCGCTTGAACAATTCACGCGCCTCGGCGATGGTCTCTGCGGTGAACCGATTATATTGCTCGACACCCCGCAGCAACACGTCGTAGGCTTCCGGGCTGCTGGTCTCGACGCGGTCGAAGCGCTGCTCGTCGGCCGGGGTCAGGCTGACCTCGAGCGCGGCGACGATCTTGCGATTGACGTCGTCCTGCAGCGCGAAGACGTCGGCGAGCTGGCCGTCGAAGCGTTCCGCCCAGAGATGCCCGCCGCTATCGGCATCGATGAGCTGCGCATTGATCCGGATCCGGTCGCCGGCGCGCCGCACGCTGCCCTCGAGCACGTAGCGCACGCCGAGTTCTTCGGCGACGGTACGCACGTCGACCGAGCGGCCCTTGTAGGCGAAGGCCGAGTTGCGCGCGACGACGAACAGGCCCGACAGGCGCGACAGGTCGGTGGTCAGGTCCTCGGTGATGCCGTCGGCGAAATAGTCCTGTTCCGGATCGCCGCTCAGGTTACTGAACGGCAGCACCGCGATCGACGGCTTGTCGGCCTGCATTTGCGCCGCCGGTGGCACGGCGCGGTCGTCGCGCGGCAACCATTCGATGAAGGCCCAGGCGGCGACGCCAAACGCGAGCAACAGTATCGCTGCTAGCGCGAATCGCGCGACCATCGTTACCGGTGTTCGCCGCTCCGGGGCTTCGGGCTCTGGCACCGTCGCGCCGTCACGCAGGCGCACGCGGAATGCGCCGACCGCGTGATCGAATCCCTTCAACTCGAGTTCACCGAGATTTTCGAGTACGAACGGCAATCGCTGCGGCAACGCCTCGCGCACGGCCTGCGTGATGCACAGCCCGCCCGGCTCGGCAACCTGCTCGAGGCGCTGCGCGAGCACGACGCCGGCGCCGGTAATCGTATCGTCGGCGATGACGACCTCGCCGAGCGCGATCCCGACCCGCACTACGGGGCGAATATCGTCATCCAGCGACGCGTTAGCCGCCGACTGCTGGGCCTGGAACGCCAGCGTTGCGATTACCGCGTCGGAGGCGCGCTCGAATTCGGCCAGCAGCGCGTCACCGCGCAGCTCGCGAACCTGGCCACGGTAACGGGATATGACATCGCCGAAGCGAACAAAGGTGTCACGGATGCGGGCGTGCGCGGTCTGCTCGTCGCGGTGCACCAGCTCGGTCGAGCCGACGACGTCGGCGTGCAGAATGACCGCAAGTTTTCCCGCTAACCGACTGGATGCCATGGCTGGGACCGGCTTTGTGCGGGCATCATGTTAGCACAGCCGGTCGCGTGAGCCGACGCGGATCGATCGCGGAGGACGATGCCGCGGCTAACCGGGGACCGGTTCCCGAATCGCCCGCTCATGCCATCTGCGGTTTCGGCTCAGGCCTGGCAGGTAATCTGGTTGGCGGTGAAGTCGCGCAGGCGCACAAGCTCGCAGGCGTCGCGCGCGACCGCGTCGACGTCGGTGCGGCCGTGCTCGAGGATCAACCGGTCGGTGAAGTTCTGGAAATACTTGTCGAACATTTCGCCGCCGATCGTCGCGGTCGCGAAGAACGCGTCGCGCGTCGCATCGTAGTCGAGTTCGATCGCGGCCAACGGCTCGGGCGCCGGCCCGCCGAGCACGCGGCAACCGTCGGACGGGTCGTAGACGCTGCGTTCGGAGCAACAGTAGATCACGCCCGCGCGCTCCTCGATCTTGTCGTCCTTGTTACGGAAGCGGACTTCCTGGTGGCGATAATTTATGAAGCTGACCGACCTGGCCGGGTGGCTCATCTTGTGCGCGCAAATGGCCGAAAACGCGACGATCGAGTGTTGCGGCCCGGCGCCACCCTTCCAGCGGTAACGCTGCCCGTCACGGGTCTTGAGCCTGGCGCTGGTTTTCATCGCCTTGCCGAGATTGAGCAGGAAGCAGGGCGTCGAAATGTACGGATAGTGAAACAGGTAGGTTTCGCCGACCTCGAGCGACCCGGCGCCGACCGGCTCCTTGGTGTAGGGGTCGACCAGCGCGACCCGGCCGTAGGGATGATAGACCTGTTGCCCCTCGGCGAGAATCCGCGGGCTGGCGGCGACCCCGGCAACCGCCGTGGCACAAAGCTTGACGAAGCCGCGTCTTTTCATGCTCGACCCCTTGCCTTCACAGAATGCGGCAGAGTATAGGCGAATCGCGGCGAATTCGGTAGCGCGGCGCAACGCCGGCGGTCAAGTATCGACGCGCTTCGCCGATAGCACGGGCAACGCTCCGGACGGGGGGAGTTCCCGATGAATGCAATGCGTCTGCTCGCGGCACAGGCCGGCCTCGCGACGTCCGTCGTCGCCGCCGACGAGCTGCAGTTCGTCATCAGCGGCAAATCGTTTCATCGCGGCGGCGATAATCTGAACGAGGACAACTACGGAATCGGTTTGCAGTACGATTTCGTGCGCGACCGGGAATGGATTCCGGTGCTCGCCGCGGCCCGCTTCAGGGACAGCAACGACAACACGTCGCGTTACGTCGGGGTCGGAATCAAACGTCGTTTCAGGACGTTCGCGTCGGACACCGGCGTGAACCTCGACCTGGGCGTCATCGGCCTGGCGATGCGTCGACCCGGCTACAACGACGACCGCGCATTTTACGGTGCGATTCCGTTCGTATCGATCGGCAACGGCTGGGGCGGCGTCAATCTGACCTACGTGCCGCGGGTCGAGGAAGACGCTTACGCGTTCTGGTACGTGCAGTTCTCTGTCAAGATCCTCGAGATCTGAAGCGCGCTCCGATTCGATCAGCTGACAGGCAAGTTCCCACCCCGAGTAAAAGCTCGGACCGCCGACGGTCCGATCGACTCCGATACGATAACTTGCCGCTGCCCGACGTGATTTCGGCGGGCCGGTCGAAATGCCGGATTAAAGTTTGTTCCGACCCGAATTGACGTCGGGTCAGATCCTGATCGCGGTGCGGTCGCCCGGTTCGAGCCAGGCGGCGAACGCGAGCAGCGGTTGGTCGCCGGTTCGCATCGCGTGCATTTGCCACGGCTCGTGCACGATCAGCTCGCCGGGCGTAACCTCGAACCAGTCGCCGCTGTCGAGGCACCAGCGCGTGCCCGGCGTCAGCACCAGGTATATTTCCCGCGGCGCATGCCGGTGATCGCGATACAGCAGGTCCGGCGCCATCATCAGGTAACCGCACAGCGGCGCCTCGCACGGCAGCGGACCGTCCGGCGCGGTCAACACGGCATAGGCGTAGCCGTCGAGCAGGGCGCGATCCACGTTGGTCTCGTCGTAAGCCGCATTCTGCGACCAGCGCAGCTCGCCGCGCGCCGCCTCGAGCGCCGCGGCGAGATCGGCCAGCTCGTGCCGCCGCGCCAGCGCGAGCGCGCGTTCGAAATGCTCGAGTACCGGAAACGCATTGCCGAAGCGTGACTCTTGCCGCGGCTCGCGCAACGGCATCGTCGGCGGCCGGGCGATGACCGCGCCGCTGCGGGCATCGCGGCGCGCGGCCGCCGCCGCCCACGAGCGATCGACCAGTTCATCCAGTGCCCCGTGCATGCGCGCATTGTAGCGGCCCCGGCGCGCGTCGCGCCATTCCCCGAACTGCGGAGTTTACGTTCAGATCAAAAACTCATCGATTTCCCGCGGCGGGCATTTACCCGGAGTTTTTACTCTGAGTAAAAACCCTGTCGAACAGCAGCGTTCGGTTGAAACTTCGTCGCTCGAGGGTTGATCTGGCACGTGCCGCGGCACATCATAGCAACTCGCTGACGACGAGGCGGTCATGTCCGAACTCGACGAGATCTTCCGGGCCATTCAGGCCGGCGACGCGGCCAGCTCGGCCAAAAGCCGCTGGAACCCGTCGCGCAGCGGCGAAATCGACATTCGCATCGCCGCCGACGGCAACTGGTACCACGACGGCCGCGCGTTCCGGCGCGATGCGCTGGTGCGGCTGTTCGCCAGCGTGCTGCGGCGCGAGGGCGACGACTACTTCCTCGTCACGCCGGCCGAGAAACTGCGCATCCAGGTCGACGACGCGCCGTTTACCGCCGGTCTCGTCGAACGCCTCGACGACGGCGGCCGCGCGGCGATCGTTTTTACGACCAACACCGGCGAGCGCATCCCGCTCGACGCCGGGCACCCGCTGCGCATCGAAACCGACCCCGATTCCGGCGAACCGCGGCCCTACCTGCGCGTGCGCGACGGCCTCGACGCGCTGATCGGCCGCGGCGCGTTCTACGATCTGATCCAGCTCGCCGACGAATGCCTGCGCGACGGCCGCCGCGTGCTTGCGGTCGAAAGCCTCGGCCAGACCTTCGAACTGGGAAGCATCGATGACTAAAGGCACCCACGACTACCACGACGATCCGCGCAACGCCGACATCGTCATCGACATCAACGGCGAGTATTTTCCGCGCGCCGAGGCGAAAGTCTCGGTGTTCGATTCGGGCTTTGTCCTCGGCGACGGCGTCTGGGAAGGCCTGCGCGTGCACCGCGGCAAGATTGCGTTCCTCGGGCAGCATCTCGATCGGCTCTACGAGGGCGCGAAGGCGCTCGACATGGCGATGGACGTCGCGCCGGCCGAACTCGAGGCGCGCCTCTACCGCGTGCTCGAGAAAAACGGCATGCGCGACGGCGTGCACATCCGCCTGATGGTCACGCGCGGCGTCAAGGCGACGCCGTACCAGGACCCGCGAATCACGATCACGCCGCCGACGATCGTCATCATTCCCGAGTACAAGCAGGCGCTGCCCGAAACCGCGACCCGGGGCATCCGGCTGTTCACCGTGCACGTGCGCCGCGGCTACCCGGACGTGCAGGACCCGAAACTGAACACCCATTCCAAGCACAACTGCATCGCCGCGTGTATCCAGGCGGCCAAGGCCGGCGCCGACGAGGCGCTGATGCTCGACCCGCACGGCTTCGTCGCGACCTGCAATTCGACCCATTTCTTCATCGTCCGCCGCGGCGAAGTCTGGACCTCGAGCGGCGACTACTGCCTCGGCGGCATCACCCGCGGCACCGTCATCGAGCTGTGCCGCGCGCACGACATCCCGGTGTTCGAAAGAAACTTCAGCCTGACCGACGTCTACGGCGCCGACGAAGCCTTCGTCACCGGCACCTTCGCCGGGCTCGCGCCGGTGCGCGAGGTCGACGGCCGCTTGATCGGCACCGGCGAGCGCGGACCGGTAGTCGAACGTCTGCAACGACTCTACCTCGAACGCCTCGACCGGGAGTGCCTGTGACGCCGCTGCGCGTCGCGATGTGGTCCGGGCCGCGCAACATCTCGACCGCGCTGATGCGCGCCTGGGAAAACCGGGATGACTGCGCGGTCTGGGACGAACCGCTCTACGGCTACTACCTCGCCCGCACCGGCCTGCCGCACCCCGGCGCCAACGAGATCATCGACGCCTGGGGCACCGACGCCGACGCAATCATCGCCCGCTGCGTCGGCGACGCGCCCGACGGATCGGCGATCTTCTACCAGAAGCACATGACTTTGCACCTGCTGCCCGAGCTCGACCGCGCGTGGCTCGCTCGGCTGCACAACTGCTTCCTGATTCGCGAGCCCGAAGCCGTGATCGCGTCTTACTCCGCGGTGCGCGCCGACGTGACGCTCGACGATATCGGCTTCGTGCAGCAGGCCGAACTGTTCGACACGGTGCGCGAGCTCTGCGGCGAAACTCCGGTCGTAATCGACAGTCGCGAGTTCCTCGAGGCGCCGGAAGCGATGTTGCGCGCGCTCTGCGAGCGCCTCGAGATCGCGTTTACGCCGCAAATGCTGAGCTGGCCGCCCGGTGCGCGCGCCAGCGACGGCGTCTGGGGGCGTCACTGGTACGAGGCGGTCTGGCGCTCGACCGGTTTCGCCCCGTATCGCGAAAAGACGGTTCGATTATCGGCGCGAAACGCGGCGATTGCCGAAGCCGCGCGACCTCATTACGAGCGGCTCCACGCGCATCGCTTGCGGCCACCCGTTGCAAAATGAGCCGTTTTCGTGCCGATTCTGCAAACTATCTAACACTTTTATTGCTTTTACCCCCCAAAAACGCGGGTTAAACTTGAAGGTTCAGCAATAATTATCAAGATAATGGCTGAACCACAAATGCTCACCCCGGCGCCCGGCAGTCGCATCGTCAGCGACGAGTCGGAAGTTATCCTGTTCGCCCAGCCGCCCGAGGTCCTCAAGGGATTGCTGCGCGAAGGCGTCACCCGCTTCGATACCCTGGTCCTGACCGACATCCGCGAAAAGAATTCGTCGCTGCTCAACAGCCTCGAGTTCCCGCTCTACTTTTTCCTGTTCTTCTCCAGGGGCCTCGCCGAAAAACGCAAGATCAACCTGGTCGGCGATGCCGACGCGATCACGCACGCGATGCGCCTGTTGCGCTTCACGCTGCTCGGTCCGACGCGCGACGAACTCGATGCCTGGCACACCGACGATGCGCTCAAGGAGGAATGGCTCGGCGTATCGAAGGCGCTCGCGATCAAGGACGACCAGGGCGAGGTCATGCAGGTGCAGGACTTCTTCACGCCGGTGCCGTTCGAGAACAATCTCGCCGTGGCCGGCGACTTCGCGATCGAACGCAAGGGCATCGACCGCTACCTGGTCTCGTGCTCGGGCGGCGACGTGTTCGTCGATCTCAACGACGACGAAGCGATCGTACCGCCCTACCCGGTGCCGATCGACTACGTCCCGGGTGGGCTCGCCAAGATGGGTATCGAGGTGCTCGGCGGCGCGTCGGGATTCTCGACCGACGAGCCCTGCACCGGGCTGGCGCTGTGCTACAACGGAGATTACCTGCTGATCGACTCGATTCCGTTCCTCGAACAGCACCTGTTCGCGCGCGGAATCTCGAAGAACCAGATCTCGGCGGTGTTCCTGACCCACCTGCACGACGATCACTGCTCGATGTTCCCGCTGATGGAAATGCCGCACCGGGTCGAGGTCATCACGACCGAGGAAATCTTCGCCATGGCGATGGAAAAGCTCGCCTGCAGCCTCGGCTGGAAGGTCGAGGTCGTGCGCGAGCATTTCGATTTGATCCGCGTGCGTCCGGGCGACACGCTGAATTACTACGGGCTCAATATCAAGATACACAATACCGTGCACAGCATTCCGACGGTCGGCGCGACCTTTTCGACCGTGCACAAGGGTCAGTATCGCGACGTCTGCATCGTCGGCGACAATCAGAACATGGCGACGGTGCGCGAACTCGCCGAATCCGGCGTCGTGCGCCAGGCGACGCTCGACAATCTCGAGCGGCTCTACAAGCACAATTTTCACCTGCTGATCGCCGACGGCGGCGGCGGCGACATCCACGGCGACCCGAGCGACGCGCTCGAGTCGGAGGCCGAGCGCGTCGTCTTCGTCCATGTCGACGAGGTGCCGGAAGCGCTGCAGACGACCTTTTCGGTCGCGAGCTCGGGCAAGCGCTATACGCTGCTCGAGGGCGACAGCACGATCTACACGTCGCAGATCAATCACTACCTGACCTCGTGGCTGGCTCAGCCGTTGCCGAACCGCTGGATGCGCAACCTGCTGGCCGAGCAGGAGATTTACCGCTACAACACCGACGACGTCATCATCGTGCAGGAAGCCTCGACCCACGGCTCGGTATACCTGGTCCTGACCGGCTATTGCGAAGTCGTGCGCGTCGACCAGGGCAAGCGCGAGGCGATCGCGACGCTGCAGGCCGGCGACGTCATCGGCGAAATGGCGGTGCTGACCGGTTCCGGCGTGCGCAACGCGAGCGTCGTCGCCAAGACGCCGGTCACGGTTTGCCTGTTCGCCGAGGAAACGTTCCGTAACTTTATCCGCCACAGCGGGTTGCAGGCGATGCTCGAGAACCGCTGGCTGTTGCGCCCGGTGGTCAAGCTGCTGCCGCAATTCGCCACGCTGTCGTCGACCGTCACCGACAAGCTGTCGCGCATCGCCGAATGGCGCGTGGTCGAGGGCGGCAAGTCGCTGTGGCTCGACGACGGCCATCTCTACGTGTTCGTCGAGGGCTTCGGTTCGATTCGCCATGACGACGGCACCGAGGAAAAGATCGTCAACGGCGAGGAGTTCGGCTGGCGGCCCTATACCAAGCCGCGCGCGGTCGAGCTCAGCGCGACCACCGACTGCGGCCTGATCTCGATCGAGGCGAGCAAGTACCAGGCGCTGCTGAAGACGACGCCCGAACTGAACTACCAGACGCGCAAGCGTCTCGTCATCGAAGCCGACGACCGCGTCGACTGGCTGCTCGGCGAAGTAGCAATTTACTAACGGTCCGGGTAGTATCGCGCGCCGAATAAACAGTTTCGATTAGAGACTGGAAAAACAGTGCCCCTGCTCAGCATCCAGACATCCGGTGGCGGTCTGCCCGATCGCGCCGACGCCGATCCCGCGATCGTCGCGCGCCCGTTGCGGCGGCCGGCGGCGGCGAAGACCCCGATTGCAGGCAAAAGCCATCTGCGCCAGGCGACGGGCCTGTTGCTGGGCGCCTGGCTGTGCTGCGCGGCCGCGTCGGCGGCGGAGCTCAGGGTTGCCTACGACGCGGGCCCCGAGACGCTCGACGTTCAGGAACAGCGCACGGCCGGCGTGTTGCAGCTCGCGCACCTGTCCTTCGATCCGCTGCTCCGCTGGACCCGCGAGCTCGAATTCGAGCCGCGGCTCGCGACTCGCTGGGAGCGCGTCGACCCGATGACCGTGCGCTTCTACCTGCGCCGCGGAGTGCGCTTCCACAGCGGCAACCCGCTGACGGCGGCGGATTTCGGCTTCACCTTCGAGCGCCTCAGGCGCAGCGACGATTTCGCCGACATTTTCGCCGACTTCACCGAGCTGCGCGTGGTCGACGATTACACGATCGACCTGGTAACGAGTAAACCGAATCCGCTCGTGCTGCACGCGGCGACCTACCTGTTCGCGCTCGACCGCGAGTTTTACAGCGGCAGCGACACGGGCGGCAACGACCGGGCCGCCATCGTCAAGAATGGCGCGTCGTTCGCATCGACCCGGGAATCGGGTTCCGGCCCGTTTCGGGTTGCCTCGCGCGAATCGAGCGGCAAAATCGTGTTCGAGCGCTTCGCCGACTACTGGGACGGAACCTCGCCCGGCAACGTCGACCGCATCGTCTTCACGCCGATCGGGGACACGAAGACCCGTGTCGACGCGCTGCTGGCGGGCGACGTCGACTTCATCGCACCGGTTTCGCCGGACCAGTTCGAGCGGATCAGCGCGGCGCGCGATGCTGACCTGGTCACGCTGCACGGCACCCGCATCGTCATGTTGCAGATGAACCAGAACCGACGTCCCGAGTTCCGCCGCCAGCGTGTACGCATGGCGATCGTGCACGCGATCGACAAGGTGGAGATCGCCGACAAGATCATGCGCGGCTTCGCCACGCCGGCGGCACAGTTCAGCCCGCCCGGTTATCTCGGCCACAACCCCAAGCTGGAACCGCGCTACGACCTCGCGCTCGCCCGGCGGCTGATGAACGAAGCCGGTTTCGAGAACGGCTTTCGCATCTCGATGATGACGCCGGCCAACCGCTACGGCAGCGACGAACAGGTCGCGCAGGCGGTAGTGGCGATGCTGGCGAAGATCAACATCGAGGTCGAGCTGACGACGATGTCGAATGCGGAATACTGGCCGAGGTTCGACGACCGCGCGGCCGACCTGATGCTGATCGGCTGGCGCTCGCAGACCGAGGACAGCGCCAGCCTGTACGAATTTCTGGCGATGACACCGACGCCGGATACCCATTTCGGCCAGTACAACTCGGGCAATTACTCGAGCGAAGTCGTCGACTCGATGACGCTGCAGGCAAGCCAGGAAACCGACCCCGAAAGCCGCGCGAAACTGCTGCAGGAAATCGAGGCGAGGATTTATCAGGACGCCGCGTTTATTCCGCTCTACTGGCAGAACCTGGCCTGGGCCGCGCGCAAGGGCGTCGATATCCGACCGGTCGTCAACCCGCTGAACCTGCCCTATCTCGGCGACCTCGTCGTCGACCGCGACTAGCAGCCGGTAGCGACCCCTTCAGTTCGAAGGGCCGATACTTGCGGCTGGCTCGCCGTCCGAGACGACCGCATCGACCTCGAACTCGACCAGCCATTCCGGGTTGTCGAAGCGCGACACCTGCATGATCGTGTCGACTGGAAGGACGTCGCGGAAGAACTCGGCACGCACATCGATGACCGCCTTCCAGTCGTCGATGTCGGTCAGCAGGACGGGCATGCGGACGACTTGTTCGAGCCCCCCGCCGGCACGTTCGAGCGCCTCGCGGACGATCTCGAGGCGCCTGCGCCGCCGGGTCGCCGACGCCGACGGTCTTGCCGTGCGCGTCGACCGGCGCGGTGCCGCCGACGGATACGTAGGGCCCGACGCGCACCGCGCGACTGAATCCGACGACGGCTTCCATCGGGTTGCCGTTCGATACCAGTACCCGTTTCATTTCGTCACTCCGTCAGATCAGGGGCATTCGCATGCTGTCGCCGACTCACATCGGCAGCTCGGTCGCGCTCTTGGTCGAGCGCAGCACGAAACCGGTGCTGACCGTATGCACGGCCCTGCACTGTAAAATCGTATCCGACAGCAGCCGGTCGTAGGCGCCGATGCTCTCGCAGATGATCTTCAGCAGATAGTCGTGCTGGCCGCTGAGCGCGTGCGCCTCGAGTATGTTCGGACACTCGCGCACGACGCGATCGAATTCGCCGACCGAGTCCGGGTGGTGGTCCTCGAGCGAAACGTTGGCGAAGGCGATCACGTCGAGCCCGACTTTGCGCGGATCGACGGTCGAAACGTAGCCGGTGATGACCCCGTCCTTCTCGAGCCTTTTCACGCGGCGCCAGCACGGCGTCGTCGACAGGTTGACGCGCTCGGCCAGCGCCTGGCTCGACAGGCGGCCGTCGCGCTGCAGCTCGGTGAGGATTTTGCGGTCGACCTCGTCCATAGCGTAAAACTTTACACTAATCTCGGCTAATTTAGAATATTTGTTCTAATTTAGACCAATTAAATAGAACAAAAGCAAAAAAATCGTTCGTCCGCGAGTCTATAATTATCGTTTACTGGAACTCGCTAAACCGACATGGCCAAGTCAACCACCTACGCTTCGAAAAGTCCCGGCGCCGACGGTCGCATCGAATACAGCGCCGAAGAAAACGCCGTCTGGCGCGACCTGATCGAACGCCAGCTGCCGATGCTGCCCGGCCGGGTTTGCGACGAATACATCGCCGCGCTCGAACTGATGCAACTGCCGCGCGACCGCATACCGCAGCTCGACGAAGTCTCCGCGGTGCTGCGCGAGCACACCGGCTGGTCGGTGCAGCCGGTGCCGGCGCTGATCGGCTTCGACGAGTTTTTCGCCCTGCTCGCGCGCAAGCACTTCCCGGCGGCGACCTTCATCCGCCGCCGCGAAGACATGGACTACCTCGAGGAGCCCGACATTTTCCACGAAATCTTCGGCCACACGCCACTGCTGACCGACTATCGATTCGCGGCGTTCACCGAGGCCTACGGCAAGGCCGGGCTCGCCGCGAGCCCGCGGGACCGGGCGATGCTCGCACGGCTGTTCTGGTTCACGGTCGAGTTCGGGCTCTATGCCGCGGCCGACGGCCTGCGCTCGTACGGCGCCGGTATCGTCTCGTCGCCGGGCGAACTGGTCTACGCGCTCGACAGCGACGCGCCCGAACGCCTGCCGTTCGACCCGATCGAGGCGCTGCGCACGCCCTACCGCATCGACATCTACCAGCCGGTCTACTTCGTGCTCGACGACCTGGACCAGTTGTTCGAGCTCGCGCAGCGCGACCTCGGCGCGCTGATCCGCGAGGCCCGCCGCCGCGGCATGCACGCGCCGCGCTTCCCCGAGCCCGTCTCGGCCTAACCCAAAAGGAGTATTGGGGCGCGCGGCGCGGGGCCTTATCTTTGCGCGCAGGCAATCAAGTTTCCGGGAGAAACCACCATGTTCAATCCGATCACGATTCCGTTCGGCGCGGTCATGCTGCACAACGTCGTCAAGTTGAAGCCCGGCGTCACTACCGAGGACGTCGAAATGGTGATCGGCGAAATGTGCAACACGGTCAAGAATACCTACGGTGACGACGAAGGCGGTTTCCTCGGCGGGCAGGTGTTCGAATACGCCGGCTTCGTTTCGGAAGAGGGTTCGTTCGACCCGCAGCACAAGAGCGACGATCACATCGTCATCATCACCTACTGGCAATCCTTCGAGCAGCACGAGAAATCGCACGCCGACCACGTGTTCAAGGAAAAATTCGACGCGCTCGCCGAATATTGCACGGAGACCTGGGAACTGGGATACAACATGCTCTGGCAGGGCACGCCGGAGGATTGAGACCGCGAAACACGACTCCCTGTCGGGTGACGGTTAGCCTGATCCGGGGTCCGGGCTGGTCGGCGTCACGATTCGCGCGGGGCGCGAGATGCGCTACCATTGGAAGAACAACCACTCTCGCTCGCCCGAACCATGCCGCGCAACATCCTGTTCATCATGTGCGACCAACTGCGCTGGGACTACCTGTCGTGTTACGGCCACCCGAAGTTGCATACGCCGAACATCGACTCGCTCGCCGCGCGCGGCGTGCGTTTCGCCAACGCCTATTGCCAGGCGCCGCTGTGCGGACCGTCGCGCGCGAGCTTCTACAGCGGGCGCTACATGTCGAGCCATGGCGTCATGGCCAACGAGGACGCGACGCGCATCGACGAGTTTCTGCTGGCCGACTACCTGCGCCCGCTAGGCTACCGCTCGGCGCTGGTCGGCAAGGCCGATAACCGCAAGGACGCGGAAATCCTGCGCGCCTTCGGCGTCGACCCCGAATCCGAGTATTTTCGCGCCGCGCGCTGTGGCGGCTTCGAGCCGTTCGCGCATCACGAAGGCCTCTATCCGGACCCGATCGTGCCCGACGACCTGGCGTACAACAATTACCTGATCCGCCAGGGTTACCGCGGCAAGAACCCGTGGAACGAGTACGCCAACTGCGGCGTCGCCGACGACGGCACTCCGCGCTTGGGCTGGCGCCTGCGCCACGCGCACTACCCGTCGCGGGTCGCGCGCGAGCACTCGGAAACCGCGTGGACGACCGATCGCGCGCTCGACTTCCTCGAACAGCAGGACGGCGAGCGACCCTGGTGCCTGCACCTGTCGTACATCAAGCCGCACTGGCCGCTGGTCGCGCCGGCCCCGTACCACGCGCTGTTTGGCGCCGCCGACCTTCAGCCGGTGGTGCGTGGCGAGGCCGAACGCGACCATCCGCACCCGGTGGTCGAGGCCTTCATGCGCCAGGAGTACAGCGAGTCCTACGCCCGCGACGAGACGCGCGAGCGCGTGATCCCGATCTACATGGGCCTGATCAAGCAGATCGACGACGAGCTCGGGCGGCTGTTCGAGTATTTCGAGCAGCGGCGCCTGTTCGACAACACGATGATCGTGTTTACCAGCGATCACGGCGACTATCTCGGCGACCACTGGCTCGGCGAGAAGGACTTGCTGCACGAGCCGTCGGCGCGAATTCCGTTGCTCGTCTTCAACCCGAACGCGACCGCCGACGAGACCCGCGGCAGCGTCTGCGACGAACCCGCCGAGGCGATCGATCTGTTGCCGACCTTCATCGAGTTCGCCGGCGGCGCGATCTGCCGTGAACGCCTCGAGGGCCGCTCGCTGATGCCGCTGCTGCGTTCGCGCAAACGGCCCGACGGCTGGCGCGACGTCGCCGTCAGCGAAATCGATTACTCCGACCGCGGGCCGCGTAACCTGCTCGACCAGCCGCCCTACGATTGCCGCGCGGTGATGCTGCGCGGCAGGCGCTACAAGTACATCCACTACAACGGTTTTCGCCCACAGCTGTTCGACCTCGAAAGGGACCCGCAGGAAATCGACGACCTCGGCGAAAGCCCGGATCACGCCGACGTGCGCGACGAAATGCTGCGACGCTTGCTGCGCTGGCAGCGCGGTCTCAAGCCGCGCGTCGGCATGGCCTACGACAACCTCGCCGAAATGGGGCCCGAGCGCGACGAGCGTCTCGGCTTCATCATCGGCCGCTGGTGAGGCTTCGATGAGTCAACCGGACAAACCCGCGACAACCGCGCCACCACGCCTGCGCGGCCTGATCGCCGTGATCGCGCTGCTGTTGATTTCGCCGGACTCCGGTGCCGAGCGCGATGCGTGGACGATCTGGGACAGTCGCTGCCAGCAATGCCACGGCAGTGTGTCCGAGTTCGCGCGCGAGCGCCTGTGGAACATCGACGGCCAACTGCACGGCAAGCGCCATGCCGAGGAATTGCGGCAATTCCTGCACCGTCACTACATTCCAGCCACCGCG
This sequence comes from Gammaproteobacteria bacterium, assembly GCA_024638385.1. Lineage (GTDB taxonomy): Bacteria > Pseudomonadota > Gammaproteobacteria. The sequence goes on from JAHEKJ010000067.1 coordinate 17,052, forward strand.
ATCCAGAGCATGCGCGAGATGCTGCTCGCCCACGCCAGGTCGACCGAGCGATTCGATAGCGAGTGCGGTAGCTGTCACGGCACCGCCGCCGAGTTCGTCGAGAATTCGCTCTGGGTTCGACGTGACAGCATTACCAGCCTCGCGACCGGCAAGGACATTGCCGAGTTCCTGTCTACGCACCGGAATTTGTCACCCGACGACGCCGAGTTCTTCTTCGACCTGTTGCTGCACGTCGGCAACGCGCGCTGATCCGCCCGTGAGATTCAGGTCGGTTTCAGTATCCCGTGCCGGCCGCGAACCGCGCTCGCGGCTCGACCCCGCGCCGGATGACCGTTTCGTCGTCGATAGATCGAGCACGACGAACGCCCCGGCTTCATCATCGCCCGCCGATGAGCGGCCAACGCAACCGGAGCGGAACCCGGCATGCCTGGCGAAACGCTGATTCGCAGCCTCGGCATCGGCGCGTTGCTGCTCGCGCTGTTACCCGCCGAGACCGTCGCGGTCGACGCGCGCGCGATCTGGGACAGCCGCTGCGAACACTGTCACGGCGATCCGGCCGAGTTTTCGGGCAAGTACCTGTGGAACGTCGGCGGCCGGCTGCAGGGGCAGCATCACATCGAGGACCTGCATCGGTTCATGCGCAACCACTACCTCCCGGACCACATGATCGAACCGATCAACGACATGCTCCTCGTCGACGCGAATTCGCCGGCACGCTTCGACGCCGAGTGCGGCGAGTGCCACGGCAGCGCGGCGGCCTTCGTCGAAAAATCGCTGTGGATTCGCGGCAGCGGTATCACCGGCATGGAGACCGGCAGGGAGCTCGACGAGTTCCTGCCGACCCATCGCGGCCTGCAACCCGATGACGTCGAGTTCTACCTCAAGCTGCTGGTCCGCGTCGCCGAGACTCGCTGACCCGCCATTCCGGGTCAGTCGTCCTTGACGCGTTTTGGGGCGCTGACCGAAAACTGCGGATTCAGCACGCGGACCTCGCGCTGCGGGAACGGGATCTCGAAGCCGTGCTCGCGCATCGCGTTGAAGATCATCAGCAACAGGTCGCCGCCGACGCGATTCTTGCCGTCGTCGATGCCTTCCATCCAGAACTCGACGAACATGTTGACGCCGGAATCGCCGAAACTGTCGATTTCGCAGTCGGGACGCAACTCGATCGGCAGCTTGTCACCGCTCATGACCTGCGGATGACTCGCAACGACCTTTTTGATGATATCGACGAGCTTGTCGATGTCGGTCTTGTAGGCTACCGAGAAATCGACGCGGTAGCGCTGGTTCTGGTCCTTGCGCGTCCAGTTGACGAACGGTTCGACGATGAACTTCTCGTTGGGCACGACGATATCCTTGCCCTCGAAGGTCTCGATCGTCGTCGAGCGCATGTTCATCTCGCGCACGGTTCCGGCGCGGCCGTCGTCGAGCTCGACGTAATCGTCGATCGCGACCGAGCGGTCGAGCAGGATGATGATGCCGGAGATGAAGTTCGACGCGATCGCCTGCAGGCCGAAACCGAGGCCGACGCCGAGCGCGCCGCCGAAGACCGCGAGCGCGGTCAGGTTGATGCCCATGATGTTGAGCAGCAACAGGAACAGGATGACGAAGACGGCGACTTCGAGCAGCTTGACCGCGACCTCGCGCGTGCGCAGGTCGAGGTCTTCCTGGCGCTGCAGGATCTCGCGGCCGGTGCGGCTCGTAATGCGCGCGAGCCAGAACAGCAGCGTGCCGAAGATCGCGACCCGCGCGATGCCGTAGGCGGTGACCTGGATATTGCCGACCGACAGCGAAATCGATTCGAGGATCTCGATCAGGTCGCCGAGCAAGCCGACCATGTGCAGCAGCAGGAGCGGCACGCCGATCAGTTTGAATACCCGGTTAGCGGTGCGTCCCGTGACGAAATCGTTCACCGCCGAAACGAATAGCAACAGTAGCGCGATCGACCACGCGGTGCGCACCAGCCAGGCCTGGTCGAGCAGGGTATCGCTCAGTTCGATCGAAATCCGCAACATCAGGATTGCGGTCAGCGGAAAGATCAGGTTGCCGCACTTGGCAATGAAGCGCAGGACAGGATGCGATTCGGCGGTAATCCGGTCGTCATCGAGCACCGGCGCGTAGTGGCGAATCTTGCTTGCCAGGAAGAACGCGATCACGTAAATGACGGCGATGATGCCGACCTGGGTATAGGTCTCCGGCTGCGTCAACACCGCCTCGCTCGCGTCGAGCGCACCGTGCCAGACTTGTTCGATGTCGTCGTCTTCCATCCTGGTCCCTTTACCGATTCGGCTCGTTTTCCGGAACCGCGGAATACGCCGGGATCCGGGGGAGAATATTACCGTTTATCGTTGCCCGCAAAAACGGATTTTTCCCGGCCGCCTGTTCACGTCGAATGCCTCGGTGCGCCGGCCGTCAGTACTGGTCGGGGTCGTCGATCAGCTTGATGCGAAATTCCAGCCCGTTGCGTTTCGGCAGATAAATCCGGATGCCGGTATTGTCGGGATCCGGCAGCGGCCTGATTTCGGCATCTTTCGATTGCTCGATCGGCCGCCCGCCGGGCGAAAAGATTTCGATGCGGTCGATGCGCTCGGCATCGAGCGGCACGTCGAGATCGATGGCCTGTAACTCTTCTTCCGGTAAATCGGTCACCCCGAGAATGCGCACGCCGATGCGTTCGCCGGTGTAGCCGGGCTCGGCGCGCAGGTCGCCGCTCTCGATCTCCGACAGCGGCGGCGGCGGCGCGGCGGCGAAGCCGACGCGATGACCCTTGTGCCTGGGTGCACAGCCGGCGGCGAGCATCGAGCACAATGCGACTGCCAGAATAGAACGCAGATATTTCATGGCCTTTGCGGCGACGCCCTCGAGCGGAACAATGTCGCGATAATACCAGCTTTGCGCATCGACCCGTGAACCGCTTATCCCTTAAACTACGCCGTCAACCAACCTTTTCCGCAGCAGGAGATCCGTTATGGCAAACGAAGGCTACCACGAACCCGTCGGCGAGCTCAGCGACGAAACCAGGGACATGCACCGTGCGATCATTTCGCTGATGGAGGAACTCGAGGCGATGGACTGGTACAACCAGCGCGTCGACGCGTGCAAGGACGACGAACTGCGCGCAATCCTCGCGCACAACCGCGACGAGGAAAAGGAGCACGCGGCGATGACGCTCGAATGGATCCGTCGCAAGGACCCGACCTTCGGCAAGGAATTGAAGGAATACCTGTTCAGCGACGGCGAGATCGCGCACGCCCACGATCACGACTGATTATTTCGGGGACACAATACGTATAACCGAATCGGGAGTTTCCGTATTTGGTATTGTGTCCCCGAAATAGCGAGACGAGATCGTGCAAGATCACAATTGACCGCGCTGCCGCGACGGGTCGCGCGATCAGCTCACCGGCGTCGTCGCCCTCTCCGCGATCCCGGGAGCACCGGATAATCGCCGCAGCACGAGGCAGGCGACCATGTCGCCGGTCACGTTGACCACCGTGCGCAGCATGTCGAGCGGGCGGTCGACGCCGAGAATGATCGCGATGCCGGCTGCCGGAATCCCGACCG